>JBBRVU010000122.1:0-12601 GCA_038246575.1 Actinomycetes bacterium
CGGACCTGCCGTTCGATCTCCTGCAGGTTCGGCCGGCTCTTGGACCCGTCGTACTCCGCGAACTTCTCCAATGCGACACGACGGAACTCGGGGTCTAGCGCCTCGAATCCCCGCCGGTCCTTGATGGACCGCCCGTCAACCAGGGCACGAAGCCCACCCTCGACCCACAGGGTGTCCCACCATTGCAGAGTCCGCAGCGGGATGTGGTGGCTCTTCAGCTCTCCGTCGTAGACCCGCCGCATCACGGCCCTGTCGACGGAACGCTCGAAGCTGACGACCTTGCTCATCGCCTTGTACCGGGCAGTCAGGCTCAGCCCGAACTCATCACCGAAGGGGGAGAACGGTTCACCCGGCTGAGCCAGCTCGCGCAGCCCGAACCGGAAACCGGTGCGCGCCTCGAGGACGCACTCCTGTTTGAAGAGGGCTTTGTGCTGGACCGCCAACTCGAGCTGTTCCCACCACGGGGACAGCGAGGAGTGGACGGACTGCACGTCGTCGCCGACTGTCCGCGCCTCGATCTGGGTGTAGCTGACCGAGCGCACGGCCCCGGTCGAGAAGCGCAGCCGGACACCATGGCGCTCGAGCTCGGTTACGACGGCGTAGCCGTCCGCCGTGAGGATGCGGGCGCCGACGGTGAGCACGACGATGGCGTCAGTCAAGGTCGCGGTCCGCGACGGCGATGGGTGACTCGCGGTGGAGAGGCTGATCGAGGTCGATGAGCAGCAGCCCGGCCCAGACGTGGTGCCACATGGCGCTGGTCAGGTGGCCGGCCCCACGGTCGGCCTCGAGCACACTGCCGACCGTGGCGCCGGGCGAGGCGCAGATCGCGAGGAGCTCGGCGCGGGCGTTCGGGTACCACGGCATGGGTCTGCGGTAGGCGGTGATCCACCGAATGTTGTGCCGATGCCCGGGTGGGGCGCCGCCGTAGACCCGGTAGGCCCACCCCACCTGCTCGCAGGCGGCCTTCGTCAGGTCGCGGACCACAGTGAACTTCTCGTCCTGCTTCTCCGGTGGCCGAACGTCCCAGATCGTCACCGCCCCATCGCGGTCGAGAACGAGTAGGTCGGGGGTGTGCACTCGAGCCTTGATGTGCGCGGTGACCAGTGACAGCCGCACCGGCTGGGAGACCATCCAGACGACGTTCGGGTCTCTGTCGAGCTCCCGCACCAGGTCATGCTCGAGCCCCGACTCCACCCGAATCGACCCGCTCAGCGTCACCGAGTGGGCCTGCACTGGGATGTGGCGGCTCTTCTCCGTCGACCGCGGGGTCCGGATGGACAGGAGAGCCCGGGGATCAGGCGGCCCGAGCGTCCAGTCCCACGCCGTCGGGCCACCCGCCAACCGAAAGGTCCACGTCGTCACCCGCCCCACCGAGGCTGGCCGCGGGCGCGCGGCATCCATAGACTGACCCATGACGGTCCTTCGCTTGTCCCAACTTGCATCGGGTCCGTCGCAGAGGGCGTATCGGGTACCAGCCGATGCGCCCTCACTCTTGTCGGGCGCAGACTTCCACTCCGGACCTAGGGCGAACGCTACTCAAACGCCCGCGGCAGGGCAAGAGCGCTGGGGACCAAAGTTGAGTCGTAGGTTCCCAGGGTGAGATGAGCTCAAGCGATGCACGCCGACACATCACCCGAGTCACTTGCTGCGATTCGTCAACCACCGTCAATACGCGCAGGTCAACGCTGCTCGTCATATCTTCCCGTAGGTTTGGGGACGGCCGGGAAGATACGCTCAGGAGGACTAAGGTGAGCAACGCCACCCAGAAGGCGCCTGACCAGCGCCACGAACCGCGAGAAGTACTCATGACCCGGACGCTCAATGCGCTAATGGCCGCAGACCCGGGAGCATCCCCGGCTCGTGTGATCGAAATGCTCGATGTCTGCGTGCCGCTCGACGATGAGTACCGCTGCCTGAACCCCTCCTGCGCCAGCAAGATTGCGTGGCCGAAGGACAGGGGCCTGGGGCGCCCGAGACTCTTCTGCAGCAAGAGTTGCAGGCAGTCCCATGACCGGATTCGGGCCCGGCTCCGGCAGGAAGTTGAAGACCTCACGTCGTTGAGGGACCGACTGGGAGTCACGAAACGAGAGCGCGAGCAGTTGACCACAGCGATCGGGCAGCGCCAATGGGCCCTCGCCCGTTTCGCACCTTTGGTCGCGACATCGGGAACGAAGCGGTGATGACGCGCGCCTTGACTTGAACTGTGTGGCCAAGCAAGACAGGGTCCACCCCCGTGCCGCAGATGACTGCGGCAAGCGGAAGTGATGTTGGTCGAGCGTGGCCCTCGGTCGCCTCCTCAGTGTGGTCTCTGGACGTCCCCGGCGCCGTCGCACTTGTATCTTCAGGAGCGGCACACCTTGTCGCCGACGGGCTGGCGGCGAAGATTGCGCCACAGGGAATCGCTTATCTCGGTGGCGGCTCCCCAGCTGTGTGCGTTGATGCTCTCCAAGGCGGTCACGATGGCCAGCCGGGCGTTGTCAGCGGCGGGATAGGGCAGATCGGTGCGTTCACCGCCTCTCTTGGCGGAGCCGATTACTACACGGGGATCTGCCTGCAGGATCGCGACGCTGCGTGCACGGAGCGCCTTGGTGAAGGGCGTGACTGTTTCGACCTCGTCGGGTTCGACTAGCGCCAAGAGATCGGCGTCGCCGTCGATGAAGCTGGCAAGGGTGACCTGTCTGACAGGTGGTTCGGGTTGGCCCTGAGTCACCCATGGCCGGGTAACTGCGAGTTTCTGTGCCTCGCTCATCTGCAGCGTCCGCAGCGTCTGTCGGGCGGCGACGCCCAGAGGGCCATCGCCCTTGGAGAGTGGCTCGACGATGCGATAGGCCGCCGCCGCAGCGTCGGCCGGAGCTTCGCCTTCTTCCAGGCGTTTGATCTGGCCGAAGACTCTGCCCTTCAGCACCGGCCGCTCCCCGGCCAAAACGCTGAGCGGTTCGGAGATGTCAAATGGCAGCGGCGGGAGCCCGAAGGCCTCTAAGAGAATCTCCAGCAGTTCGAACCGGACTGCCGGTCGGGTCGCGCCGATACCGACCATGCTGAGGGCAGCGGCAAGCTCCACGCCGAGCCCCAGCCGGCGGGCCAGCGGGTCGGCACCCGGGTTGCGCACCATGTCGAGAAGCTGTTGTTGCAGGTGCGGTCGGTCGGTTGTGAAGCGACCCACGGCGAACAGCCACGCGTTGCGCCAGTGCGCCGATGGCGCGATCGTCTGCAGCCGTGCCAGCGCCTCAGGTTCGGTTCCGGTGGTCAGGGCGCGGGCAGCCATGTATTCCTGAAGGCTGCGGACCTCAAATCCGATGCCAGTCCCCTTAGGAACTAGGAGCACGAGGCGCTGGGTGGCCGTTCGGGCAAGACCCGCGGCTAGATGCTCGGCCTCTTCCTTGCCGTACCCGGCGGTGGTGAAGTTGAGTGCCGCTAGCTCTCGCAGCTTCGTCTCCGGCAAGGTGGCATCGAAGTTTCCGGAACCCTCGCTCAGCCGCTGTAGTTCGAGCCCGCACTGCTCGTGGAGTTGGTGGATCTCGGCCCGGTAGTCGCTCAGGTCGCCCGCGACGCTCTTGGACTTCGCGGCCTCTCGTTTGTAGATGGCCTCGTAGTAGGCGTTGAACAGCAGGTACCGATCTCGGGGCGCGTGTCCGTGCTCCGACAGCAGCAGGGTCATGATGGTTGCCTGCAGCGGGGTTTGTAGGAGTCGGGCAACGTTCTCCTCGCGGCTTGCCTCAGCGAGCCGATCCAACACCCGAGTGCGTTGCTCTTCGTCGTCGCCAAAGTGCTCGCGCGCGAAGCGTCCGGCATAGGCGATCGCCTGCGAGCTAGTGAGTGGTTCGAGCCGGACGTGCTGGATGCCTGGGATGTCGAACTCGTTGTCATAGCCCTGTGGCCGGGTGGTGATGACAGTCAGCAAGTCGCTCTGCCGGGATGCGGCCTGAGCTAGGAACCCGGTGACGTTGTCAAACACCTGGCTCCGCGCCGTTGCCGCGGCGACCTCGTCGAAACCATCGAGGATGAGCACCCAAGGCCACTGTTGAAGCCATGAGAGGAGTTGTGGCGCTGGCACCCGATAACCGACTCGGTCGGAGACCACAGTGGTGATGGTCTTTAACAGAGGCTGTTCGGCATCGATCTCGGCTAGGTCGATGCGGATCGGCCAGCGCCGCTTCCGTGGCAGTCGGATCCGTTCCCGGGCCGCCCAGGCCAAGCTCTTGGCGATGATCTCAGCTGGCTGGGGACCGTTGCGCTCGGGGTTTCCCTCGAGCAGCGCTACCCGGTACATCTGGGCCAGCAGATTGGACAGGGTCGACTTGCCCTGTCCTGGTCCGCCCATTAGCAAGTAGGTCGCGTCAGGACCACCGACGGTTCCAGGGCGTAGATCGGCGTCACCGAGGTCAATGAGTGCTCGGACCGCGGTGCGCTCGTCGGTTCCGGCCACCGCAGCACAGGGCAGGTCGACCCCGACCTGCTCGAGCGTGAGGTTGCCGGTCCCACCGGACTCGGTCAACCGGACATGCCGTTGGCGGACCAGGTTGTCACTCGTGAAGGAGCGCACGACGTCAGAGATGCTGGCGGCTTCGCCTTCGAGCAGTTCGTGCAACTTGGCCAAGACATCCCCACTGGTGAGCAGGGATCCGTAGGCGGCCCGAATGTCTCGGGAGTTGTCGAGCATCCGGCAGATCTTGTCGTGATGCCACACCATCCAGCCCTTCATCTTGAGGGCCTTCGTTCGAGCTGTCAGGTGCGCTTCGAGCCGGTCGATCCCGCCGCCCCCCGCCGCGGCGGTCAAGACCACGTTGCTGGCGATCACCAAGTAATCGGGGATGTCGTTTTCTTGGCGCCGGGCCGACGTCTGGCTCTCCCACTCCTTCAGCTCACGCTCGACCGTCCCAATGAGCCAGTCCTGGTCGGCCGAGGTACCCAACGGTCTTGCCCGAAACTTGGATTGGAGAAGGACGTACCCGCTCCAATCCAACGGGTCATCACCCAGCCGTGAGATCGCGCCCCGGAACGTCGCTTCGCGTCCGCCGTCAGGCCCAATGCCGAACTGGCTGACGCGCACTCCGAGGAAGCGCTCGAACAGGGCCGCCGTCATGTTCTCGAAGTCCAGCGAACCCAGGTTGGTGAGGTTGTAGTCCACGAGCTCTCTCTATTGTGGTGATCGCCAGCGTGTGCCGACCATGATTACTTGTCGCCGCCCACATTTGGCGAGTCCGAGTCGACACGTCTTGCCCGCGATTTTGACCAGCGCGGAGGTGGGCTGAAGCGCTCAGTCACATGGCCCGGCTCCCCGGCCCCGGACGGGGGGCCCATAACTGCGTGAGGCAACTTCCGCCGTTTCCATAACGCGGCGTTTATGTTACATACGAGGTGTCGCTGTGCAAGATTGGCTGCATCTCGACAACTGCATCTCGACAAACAGGTCAGAACCCGCCGTCGCGGGCCATGTTGTTGAACCGCGAGTAGTGGCCCTGGAAGGCCAGCACGATGTCCTTGGTCGGGCCGTTGCGGTGCTTGGCGACGATGACGTCGGCCTCACCGTCGCGCTCGGGGTCGGAGCGGTCGCGGTGCAGCAGGATCACGAGGTCGGCGTCCTGCTCGATCGAGTTGTGCACCGCAATGCCGTTGGCCACGAAGTTGTGGCAGTCGAGCACGGTCGCGTCGTAGACCTCTTCGACCCCGTCGGCCTCGACGGAGACGACCTCGTCCCATAAGACGTCGTTGACGGCCATCATCTCGAGGTCGGCGTCACCCAGAACCTGCGCGACGCGGGCCAGCCGGGGGCGAGACGGCGGGGTCGCGTAGATCGCCGAACCGCAGTACTGGGCGCCCAGTGTGGCCTGGAACTCCCTGGTGGTGATGCCGTGTGCGGACATCGACTCGCGCACGTCGTCCCAGACCTGCTGGGGCACCGTGTCGACGTTGGTGTTGGCCGTCGTGGCCCGGACCATCTCCAGCAGTCGAGCTGCTGCGACGCCGCGCTCGCCGTGCACCCCGATCTCCTGGAGGAAGCGGCGCTGGCTGTCGACCCCGGAGATGTCGATCGTGTATCCCGATCGGTGGCCGGCCTTGCGGGTGACCCGTAGTGCTGTCTGGATGCCGAACCGGAGCAGGAGGCGGGACACGTCGTCGACGAGGCGTCGCGAGGTGGAGGCGTAGTAGATGCGCCCTCCACGGTTGTCCTTACGTACCGTCACGGATCCGTCGGTGGCCCACAGGTGTCGGAGGAAGAGGCTGATCTGCTCCGTCGGGAGGCTGGCCACCGGGGCAGGCACGAACGTCTCGTGCGACCGGGCACCGAACAGGCCGAGCTCGTCGAGCCACTCGGCGATCGGGTTGCGGACGCCGTGCGTGAGGCGGAAGGGCGCCCGCAGCCGCAGCGTGCTGCAGCGCGCCGCGGGGTCGTCATCGCGCGCCGCGGGGTCGTCATCGCGCACCGCGACGACGTTGAAGACCAGCGCTGCCTTCGTGACCGCCTCGAGGTTGTGTTCGTCGATGCTGGCGTAGCGCAAGGACTGTCGGCGCACGAAGGAACCGTCGCCGATCAGGTGGGCGAGCAGGACAACCCTTGCGTCCTCCCAGTCCGTGAGGGCCTTCGGGGAGGGGACGTGGCGTGGAACGGCGACGCGGTCACCCGGGCGCAACGCCGCGAGCGGCTCCCACCCTGAGTAGGTCAGGAACGGGTGGTTCTCGGTGGCGCGCAACGTCTTTCCCGAGGACAGCGTGAGACGGAAGACCAGAGCCGTCCCAGTAGAGAACGCGTGGGTCATGGTGCGCTTGGTGTAGCGCAGGCCGTCATCGAGGGCCCAGACGGAGATGTCACGCTCGCCGCTCGCACACAGCTCGCCGATCGTCGTCTCGGCACCGGTGTCGGCCCGCAGGATGCGGGCGTCTGCGGGGAGGCAACCCGACTCGCGCAGGTCGGACATCTGGGGCCGCTTGTCGGTGCGCTGCTCGGGGCCACGGTTCAGCTGGCTGATCGCGATCACCGGCACCTCGAGCTCCTTGGCGAGCAGCTTCAGCGCCCGCGAGAACTCCGAGACCTCCTGCTGGCGCGACTCGACCTTCTTGCCCGAGCTCATCAGCTGCAGGTAGTCGATGATGACCATCTTCAGGTTGTGCTGCTGCTTGAGCCGGCGGCACTTGGCCCGGATCTCCATGAGGGACATGTTCGGGCTGTCGTCGATGAACAACGGGCTGTCGGAGATCTTGCCCATGATCCGGGCGAGCTTGTTCCACTGGTCCTGGCTCTTCAGGCCCTTGCGCAGGTCCTGGAGCTGGATGGTTGCCTCCGCCGAGAGGATACGCATCGTGATCTCGGTGCGGCTCATCTCGAGCGAGAAGACGGCGGTGGCCAGGTTGTGCTTGATCGCAGCCGCGCGCGCGATGTCGATCCCCAGGGTGGAGTTGTGCGTCGGGACCATGGATCGACCAGCGAGGTAGAGATGCTCGTCGTCGGCGACCTCCACGCAACGCACCGGGACCGATGGTGCCGACCGCACGTCGACGATGAAGCGCGAGTTGCGGCGCTGGAACCGCCGGCCGGCACGCTCCTTGTGGAGCTGCATCTTCCGCGACAACCGGAAGACGGGCTCGTCGGAGCTGAAGGTCAGGGTGAAGGCGACGGAGCTGGCCTCGGACCGGCCGCCAACCGCCTTGCAAGAGACCCCGTACCGGTAGCCCAGACCGGCGACCAACTCCGCCACGTCATCGCACAGACGTTGACTCGTCGTGGTGAACTGCGGGCATCCACCCGCCGTTACCGTGCCGTCGGTGTCGAGCAGGCCCGCGAGGAGGGCCCGTCGCTGCGCCTCGCTCGCCCGCAGGTACTCGATCGGCATGTGTTTGTCACCGAGCACACCCGCGCGTCGCAGGAGTGCCTTCACGGTTCCGTGGTCGTCACGGCACCGCTGGCACTGACGCAAACCGGTGCACAGCTCCCCACAGTCAGGGCACCGTGGTTCGACCTGGAGTGTGCCTTTCGCCTCGCCCCCGCAGGATCGACCGCAGGTCTTGACCTGGCTGGTCCGCGGCGTGAACTCGACCCCGCACACGACACAGCTCCGAACGAGAACGCCGGGCGTGGGAAGGGTGAGCGAGAACCGCATGGGGGACGCCTGGGGGGTGACCTGAAGCCCCTCGGCCTCCAGGAACATCACGATCTCGTCGTCGGCCGTGGTGATCTGCGCCGCCGCTGAGGTGCCGCCACCGAGCCAAGCGCCCAGGACGTACGGCGGCAGGGGCAGATCGGTCCGCTCGGGGAGCGTGAGCGGCTCCGTCAGCCGCACACTGTGGTTGAGCCGCCTATCGCCCGCAGGCGTCCGCAGGGTGGCGCCGATCTCCTCGGTGGTGCACACCGCGGCGAACGTCCCCTGGCTCCGCGTCCGGTTCCGGTGGTCGCGAGCCGCCAGGAACGAGCGGCGAGATGCGCGGGTGTCGGTGAGCCATTGGTGCTGGGCATCGGCGACGATGACGGTGCCGTCGCAGAACTCGACCTCGTAGCACGGGCGGTCGGTCATCACCTCGGTCGCGGCGACGACCTGGGTGGGACGGCCGTGGGCATCGACGAGCAGGTCGCCCACCTGGACGGCGCCCATCGTCGTCCACCCGGCGGGCGTCGGCAACGGCGTGTCGAGGGCGAGGGCCTTGCCCACGGCCGGTCTCGCCGCGACGACGATCATCTGGCCGGGGTGCAGGCCGTTGGTCAGCTCGTCGAGCTCGAGGAAGCCGGTCGGCACCCCGATCATCTCGTCGGTTCGCCCGGAGGCCGCCTCGATCTCGGTCAGCGTCTCGTCGAGGATGTCGCCGAGGACGTGGTAGTCCTCGCCGCCGCGCCTCTCGGCGACGTTGTAGACCTCGGCCTGGGCGCGGTTGACGATGTCGGCGATGTCGCCCTCGCCCTGCGCGTAGCCCATTTGGACGATCCGGGTGCCGGCCTCCACGAGCCGGCGCAGGACGGCCCGCTCGTGCACGATCTCGGCGTAGTAGCCGGCGTTCGCCGCGGTGGGCACGGCCTGGATGAGCTGGTGGAGGTAGGCCTGCCCGCCGATGCGGGTGAGGTCGCCCCGCTTGGAGAGCTCGTCGGCCACGGTGATGGCGTCGGCCGGCTCGCCGCGACCGAAGAGGTCGAGGACGGCGTCGAAGATCAGCTCGTGCGCCGGGCGGTAGAAGTCGTGGGCCTTGACCGCCTCGAGCGAGTCGGCGATGGCGTCCTTGTTGATGAGCATCGACCCGAGCACCGACTGCTCGGCGTGGAGGTCCTGGGGTGGCACGCGCTCGTCGGCGCGACCCTGGGTGGGCCCGCCGAACGCCGTGCTCAGCTCCGCGATGGACACCCGCTCAACCCCTCACGTCCGGCTGTGCCGGGCTCGATCGACCACTGCTGCGTCCGGACCGGCTGGTCTGCGGGAAGCACACCAGAGCCCACCGACAACCAACCGCGGCTCACCGTAGGCGCACCGGCCACCGCCCTCCAAGCCCAGGCGGCCGGATCGGCCGAACGGCTGTGCACGAGGGGGGGACAACCTGTGCGAAACGCCCGGTCACGATGTGCACAGCCGGTGGACAACCCTGTGGACCGAGCCTCACGTCGCGGCGCGCCGGCCCGCTGACCTGCGAGAACGCCATCCACCCCATGTGGAGCCGAGAAAGTTTCGGGCGTGTCACGATCCACATGACCGGCGTCACAGCACCGTGGCGGCACCGTTCGCCACCGGCTCGAGCAGCAGTCCCAGCAGCCTCGCGAGCTGCATCTCTCGAGGGCCCGCGAGGGCTCAGCCGACCCGCCCGTACCGCTCCGCCGCCCGGTCCCTGGCCTTGGCGGCCTCGACGTCACGGTCCTTGGGCGCCGTCGTCGTGACCAGCGAGTCGAGCAACCTCGCGGTCACCTCGGCGACCTCCTCCGCGGCCCGGTCGAAGGCCTCCTGGTTCGCCGTGGACGGCTTGGTCGTGCCACTCACCTTGCGCACGTACTGCAGGGCGGCGGCCCGCACCTCGTCCGTCGTCGCCGGGGGCGCGAAGTTGTTCAGGGGTCGGATGTTTCGGCACATGGGTCAACGGTAGGCCGCGGCCAGCATCCGTGCCCCCCTTCGGATGCTGCGGCGATCAGCCTCGACACCACCGAAGGCCAGCACGAACAGACCCAACGGGGCGAGGAACGCCCCCGTGACGACGCCGACGGCGCCCTCGAGGAGCGTGTGGGGTGGGGGCGCCGGCACGCCCGCCGCCACGTGCTCGGGCGCGGCCTGCGACACGGACATGGGCCGACTGTGGTGCAAGTACGGCACCGTGCACAACAGGGTCACCCGTTGACGTACACGACAGGCCCCACCAGCCCCTGAGGCTGTACACCCTGCGCAGCAATGCGGCATCCGGCTGTCGCTCGAGGAAAGGCCAGCAGAGCCTCACCTGAAAGTTCGGCGCGGCCAAGGAAGAATGACGCCCATGAGGACCCTCAGTGTCGAGCAGCTAGGCCGCCACTTCGCATCCCTGCCGGGCAAGCCCCGGGTCGTCGTCTCCGGCAACTTCGGCGTGCCGTGGGCCGGGGTGCGTGCGCTCGACGAGAACAAGGACACGTACACGATCCACGCGCTCAACGCGCCGCCGGGCATCCCCGACCGCGAGGGCGTCACCGCCGAGACCTGCTTCGTGGGGTCCGGCATGCGACGACACTCCGACCTGTCCTACGTGCCGAGCCGGCTGTCGCTGGTGCCGGTGCTGCTGCGGCGTCGGATCCCGCCGGACGTCGTCATCGTGCACTGCGCGCCGCCGCGCGACGGCCAGCTCAGCCTGGGCATCGAGGTGAACGTGCTGCCCGCCGCGATCGAAGGATGCCGTCAGCGCTCCGGTCGCGTCGTGGCCGTCATCAACGACCAGATGCCGTACACCTTCGGCGACGCGCAGATCCCGGTCGAGGCGGTCGACGTGGCCATCGAGGTCTCTGCGCCGCTGCCCGCGCACGACCCGCTGGCCCCCGACGCGAACAGCGCGGCCATCGGTGAGCGGGTGGCCAGCCGGGTCGGTGACGGCGCAACCGTTCAGATGGGCATTGGTGGCGTCCCCGACGCGACGCTCAACGCGCTCACCGGTCGCCGTGGCCTGCGGGTGTGGACCGAGATGTTCTCCGACGGCGTGCTCGAGCTCGACCGGGTGGGGGCGCTCGACAAGCACCACCCCCTCACCGCATCGTTCATCTTCGGCTCGCGCGAGCTCTACGACTGGCTCGACGGCAACCACCGCGTCCGGATGATGCGCACCGAGCACACCAACGACCCGGGCCTGATCGCCCAGCAGCGAATGATGACGTCGGTCAACACCGCGCTCGAGGTCGACCTGTTCGGCCAGGCGAACGCCTCTCGGATCAACGCCCGCATCTACTCCGGGTTCGGCGGGCAGACCGACTTCATCGTCGGGGCCCTGCACTCCGCAGGTGGGCAGTCGTTCATCGCACTGCGTTCCTGGCACCCGAAGGCGGACGTCTCGACCGTCGTGCCGCTGCTCGACGAACCGGTCACCAGCTTCCAGCAGAGCGCCATCGTCACCGAGAACGGCATCGCCGAGCTGTGGGGTTACGACCAGCAGGCCCAGTGCCGACACATCATCCGCGACGCCGCCCACCCGCAGGTGCGCGACGAACTGTGGGAGGAAGCCGCCCACCTCGGTCTGGCCTGATCCCTGCACCCCTCCCCCGGCGAGTTGGGTGCTGAGATGGCTGCCCTGAGGACCACCTCGGCACCCGACTCGGCGTTGGTGAGGGCGGTGCGAAGTGCGTTGGCCGATGCCGGCAACCCCGAGACGGCGGCCGGCCAGCAGCGCTACATGAAGTCGGTGATGCCGTACCGCGGCCTCACCTCGCCCGAGCTCCGGGTGCTGCTGCGGCCGCTGCTCGCCGACGCGTCGTTGGCGCCGGCGTCGCGGGAGGCGTGGGAGGCGGACGTGCGCGCACTGTGGGACGACGCGGCCTACCGCGAGGAGCGTTACGCCGCGCTCGCACTGACCGGTCACCGGGCGGCTCGGGCGTGGCAGGACCCGCATTCGCTGGGCGTCTACCGCCACCTCGTCGAGACGGGCGCGTGGTGGGACTACGTCGACGTCGTCGCCGCAGACCGGGTCGGGCCGATCCTGTTGCGGCACAGGGTTTTCGTGACGCCGATGATGCGTGCGTATGCCGTGGACGAGCACCTGTGGGTACGCCGCACCGCCATCCTCGCCCAGCTCAAGCACCGCGAGGAGACCGACCTCGACCTGCTCTGCGACGTCATCGACGCCAACCTCGAGGAATCGAGGTACGGGAGCGAGTTCTTCATCCGCAAGGCGATCGGCTGGGCGCTGCGTCAGCATGCGCGGGTCGAGCCCGAGTGGGTGCGGGGCTTCGTCGAGGCGCGCGGCGACCGGCTGAGCGGCCTGTCGAGGCGAGAGGCCCTCAAGCACCTGTGACGCCCACCCCACCCACACCGTCACCTCCCATGGTTTTCGGGGCCTCCCGGCATGAATGTGGGTCGATTTAGGGGTCCGGGCGTGTGGCTCGCTCGTGTGGGAGGACGTGTTCGATGGGTCCGAGGGTGACCATGATCAGGGCGAGGGCGGCGTTGGCGGAGTGGAAGCCGTAGGCCCG
>JBBRVU010000123.1:0-12581 GCA_038246575.1 Actinomycetes bacterium
CTGGGCCCTGCGACGGTGCGGTGACAGCGCCGGCCGAAGATGAGCAATGCGCCGACGTCATGTCGCCGCTGTCCGGCCCGCGCACGTACCACCGTGAAGAGCACCGCGCCCAGCCGGCCAAGAATTCATCGACCATAGGGGGTGCGCGCCATGGCACGACCGTTTGACGCAGTCGTTGTAGGTGCAGGGATCAACGGCATGGTTGCCGCGGCGGAGCTGGCTCAGGCAGGTTGGAGGGTCGCGCTCGTCGAGCGCAATCATGAGATCGGCGGCTTCATCGCGACGGAGGAGCGCACCGAGCCGGGATTCCTCCACGACACCTACTCCTCGTGGCACTCGCAGTTCGTCTCGGGCGGCGCCTACGCCGTCCTCGGCGCCGAGCTACACGCGTGTGGGCTCGAGTATGCGAACACCGAGGACAAGGTGTGCGCCACGGTCTCCGACGACGGTGAGGTCACCTTGGCGTACCGCAGCCCGCGCAAGACCGCCGCCCAGTTCCGCCACCCAGCCGACGCCCGCGCGTACCGCGCCGCCATCCAGCGCGTTGTTGACAACGGCGGGGCCATCGGCGCCCTGATGAGTTCGGAGCTGCGTACGCTGACAAGCGCTCAGGTGCAGCTCATGATGCTGCGTAGCAATGGCTTGGCCGGCTCTGAGCAGTGGGCTCGGGACCTGGTCACTAGCGGACGCTCGTGGTGCCGACGCGAGTTCGAGGGTATGGAGGTCGAGCGCCTGTGGGTGCCCTGGCTGCTGCACGTCGGCCTGTCGCCCGACCATGCGTCCGGCGGGTTCTTCATCCCACTTTTCGCCTCGAGCCTGCACGGTTCCGGCGTGCCCGTCGTGGTGGGCGGCGCCGGCAACTTCGTGCAGGCCTTCCGCGAGCTCCTCGAGTCGTTGGGGGTGGTCGTCATGACCGGCGTCACGGTGGACCACGTCGTCCTCGAGGATGGAGCGGCGGTAGGAGTGTCGACGGTCGCGGACGGCACCGTGCACGCGACGAGCATCCTCGCGTCGGTGACGCCAACGGCGCTGTATGGCGAGTTGCTCCCCGAAGACCCAGCCAGTCCGCGGGTCGCGGACCAGGCTGCCCGCTTCCGCTACGGCAGGGGTGCCATGCAGATGCACGTCGCCCTGCGCGCGCCGCTGGCGTGGAGGGACGAGCGGCTCACGACGACGCCCATCGTGCACCTGTCGGACGGCGGTGCCAGCACCGGGATCGCGTGCGCCGAAGCTGAGGCGGGCCTGCTGCCTGGACGACCCACCGTTGTGGTGGGCCGCCAGGAGGTCCTTGACCCGTCTCGTGTCCCTCCCGGGAAGGGTGCGCTGTGGATCCAGCTCAACGAGACGCCCTTCCAACCCATGGGTGACGCGCTGGGGGAGCTGGACGTGTCGGCGGGCTGGACCAAGGACCTCGCAAAGCGGTACGCATACCGAGTGCTGGATCGCCTGGCGCCACACGTTCACGACCTGAAGCAGTCCGTGCTCAAGATCGACGTCATCACCCCGGTCGGCCTGAACGAGTACAACGTGAACGCCGCCTACGGGGATCCATACGGGGGCGACTCTCAGCTCGACCAGAACTTCGTCTGGCGACCACTGGCCGCCGCCAACAGCCACCAGACCGCGGTCCCGAACCTTTGGCACATCGGCGCCAGCACGCATCCCGGCGCCGGACTCGGCGGGGCGTCCGGGCACATGGTGGCGCAGCGGCTCATCGCTTCGTCGGACGCCTCGAACCGCGTCCGGGAGACTCCGAGCCGCGCCCGCCGAGCGATGTCCCTCGTGGTCCGGGGGCGCCGGTAGCCGGCGCCGGTACTCGGACGATCCCCCGGATCTGCTAGCCACCACCGCGACTCTCTGTGCATCTGCAGCGTTGGGACTTGGCCCGGCTCGTCGTTTGGACAGTCGTCCGGAGGGTCGGGCTTCGGGCATGCTGCGCTGGTTCCCTTGAGCGATTCGACCAGGGACCGGCCCCGTCGACCTCAGCAGGCTCGACGGAGGAGTGGGGTCATGGCCATTCTTGTCGTACGCCGTAGCCAGTTTCAGACGATCGATGTCGGGCTGCGCTTGGTGGTCTCGAAGGCCTCGCTTGATAAGACTTTGACGGTGTACAAGGCCAAGCAGAGAGCCGCTGCCACTCCTACAGGACCCGTGGCGACCTGCGACCACTGAAGACCCGCTGTGCCTCAGCCGCTAGGACTAGATGGACAGAGACAAGTGCGCTCTATGAACTATCTCCGATCAGCAGGTTGAGCCCCGATCGCCGTGCAAAGAGCTCGGCGCGCCGATGAACCCAGGACGGCGGCAAATGACCGCATACGTAGGCCCTCGCGCTCTGGAGAGGCCTGCCCGTTGGTGCGGTGCCTTGGTGTGCACTGCCGCGTCCGGACTTGCCGCGTTGAACGCGTTTAGTAAGCGGGGTTGTGACGCAACTGCCCGCGGAGATCAATATCTTTCCAAGAGGTTGGTCAACTCCTTGACCTACGTATGGTCCTTCGGTCTCTTTGGACCGTGATGGCCTGGCGCCGCTGGGTCCACCTCTTCGCCCGCGGCGACCTCGCGCCGCTCAGTGACGAAGTAGAACTGTCCACCGTCGTCGTTGAACACCACTTGGCCGCCGTCACGAAACATTTGGGCGAGGGCTGTCAGCTCCTGCGCTGTGACGAAGATCTGATGGGCTGAGGTGTCACCCTCGAGCCCGTAGTAGAGGTACCCCTGCTTGTCCACGATGTTGAAGCCGAGCGAGTACCAGGTGACATTGGTGGTCGCCATGATGCCTCCTTAGGGGGTACGTCGGTATCAGCTTCACGCTAGACCCGGTTAGCCGACTCGGCATCCCGGGACAGTGGCAGGGTTGGCAACCGGACATGCGATAGCCCATGCTTGCTACGCCCATTTCACTGATACCTCGCTCAACTGCCGCCACCGGTCTTCCCGCCGGCTCGCGGTGATGCGCGGTGAGGTCCCCAGGAGTGGTGTAACTCCAATCCGTTCGTGATCGTGCGCTTCATGCCGTGGAGGGGCAATCGCGTGAGTCTTGCGTGCAACCGCCAAGTTCCACATGACGGAGAAGCGGGCGATGGCCGTATCCCAGTCTGCACTTCTCGAGGAGCTGGACACGTTGGAAGGAGGCTGATGTCGCCGACTGTCGGCGACGCCTGAAAACTGATCACTTGGCGTAGAACCCAAGGTCGAAACCTGATCAGTCTTCAGCCGTCGTTGACACCGACCGGGTCCGCTCGGCTGCGGCAGGCGACGATCGACCAGGCGTTGATCGAGGCAGAGCTGGCGAGGGCGTGGAACCTGCCGAAGTCGGCGCCTATCTCGCCGGATCGAGACGATTAGCGGTGGAGCGGAGGTTCGAGCGCAGGAACGCCGCGTGCCTTCCCCCGTATTGATCAAATGGGACGATCCCGACCGCTCACCGGGGGTAGTGCCATCTGGCTGCGCTTGGTGGTGGCCGGCCCTCTCGCAGGACAGTCTGGACCGACGACCGTGCCAGCGACAACGCTTTGTGCCCAACCTCGCCAACGGCTTGAAGGACTGGTACCTCGCCTGGCTGGAAGGGTCCGAGGCCACCTTCGACGCCAGACCGTCATCCGCGTCTCAACCCCGCCAGGCGCCCGCCTGGACAGGCAGTGCCAGCACATCGGTAAGTCCCTTGGTTAGGGGAGCGCAGCAGCCGTTCGGAGGCGGCACCGTCACAACGACCTGAGCCGCTCAGCGCGCTCACGAAGCGTTCGGGCGCCCCAGTCGTTCCCGCCCTCTTCAGCGATTGCGCTCAACGACATCGTCGCTGAACGTGCCAAGTCCAAGTCAGCGCTTGTGGCAGCGAAGCGAAGAGACCGTCGGGCAGCGTCGAGGGAGCCGCGCCTGAGGCGCAGGCGGGCGAGGGCGTAGGCCGCCTGGAATGCCTCCTCGGTGCGGAACAGCGTTGCCTGCTCAAAGAACGCCTCCGCCTCGGTTGCGCTGCCTGCGGCCTCGCGCGCGGCGCCCAGCCACAGGGCTGCCCGGGCCGCGAAGTCGGGGTCCCGCGACACCAGTACCTCCTGATACGCGCCATCAGCGTCATGGTCACGGCCGACCGCTTCGTACCGCGTGGCGAGCTGGGCGAGGATGCGCGGCCGGTGCCGATCCTCCGCAGCTTGGAGTTTGGACTCGAGGTCGGCGATCGCTCGTGCCTGTCGGCGGCGCCTGAGCGCGGGCAGAATTTGCATGGCCGGCCTCGTCGGTTACTTGTCCGGGGGCGACGAGACGATGGTCGAGGCGAGCGAGATGAACTGTCCGAGCTGCTCATTGTCGAGAGGTTCCTTGCCGGCCTTGAAGTCGAACTCAGTCTGTCCCTCATGTCGGGAGACGTGGACGTTGAACCGGACCTGTAGGAACGCCACTACGAAGCCGACCAGCGCGACATACTGCGGCAGGTCGCCCAGTGACATCTGGTCGTCGTCCGGTGGGTCCTCGACGAGCTCGTTCGCCAGTTCGGTTGTCTCCGGCATCGCCATCGCGAGCCGCAAGGCGTTCCGGGCGCCGTCGGCGCCGGCTGCGTCACCGAGCGGATCATCCTGTTCAGGGGCTTCGACGAAGTCCATGAACGCATGCACCAGTCGCCGGCCCTCCTCGTGATCGGCGAAGCCGTTGATCTCCGCGGACGAGGGCTGCAAGTCCCAGCCCAGATGCTGCAAGGCGAGGGTGACTTGTCGGTCGTCCAGGTTCTTCACGGACTCCTCTTTGGCCATGGCTACCTCCAGTCTCCGACGAGCGCGAACGGCGCCCAGTGATACGGATGGGCAAGGACGGGATCCCCCGACTCGATGAAGTCCCGCTGTGCGCGGGTTAGGGCCTCGGCAGTCCCCAACTGTGCATCGCCGGACCAGTAGCCGTAGAACCGGCTCAGCAGTTCGCTGGAGGACTGCTGGTCGACGTTCCAGAGCGACGCGATCGCCGTACGCGCTCCGCCGGCCAGCATCGTCCTGGTCAGGCCGTCGAATTCGTCACCAGCATTGCGGGCATTCTGCACACCGGACGAGCACGCGCGCAATGTGACGAGCCGCGCAGGGATGCGGCGCCCGAGCAGGTCGTGGACCGAAACGAGATGTCGACCGCGCTGTACCGGGGACAGGTCGGCCTGCCGGCCGGGTGGCCGGTTGCCTTCGGCGTCGCAGACCAGAAGGCCCGACAGCGCCGGCCGCAGCGGCGTGAAGAGGCCATGACAACTGAGGTGTATGACGTCGAACGGCGATGTCAGGTTTGCGATGACCTTGGCTTTGGTCGCGTTTCCGCCGGCGTCCTCCCGAACGGTCCACCCCGTGGCGAAGAGATCCGAGTCCTCCTCGAAGTACTGAGGGTTGTGATCGTCCTCGCTCGCGACGCCAGCGACGTACGCCGAGGTTGGCCGACGATCGGGGCTCTGGTGTCTGGCCAAGCCGGAGACTAGCGCCGTCAGACTGGGTGCGTAGCTGATCGTGAACCGTTCGGCCAGGTAACGTGCGTCCGCGTCCTGCAGGGCGTGAAGGGGGAGCGCATGGGTCGGGCCATGCGGCGCGAAGACGACCTGCTCAGCACCCTCGAGGTGAGGGAGGAGTCCGACCATCTGCTTCATCACGGTGTCCCACTCAGTGATCTCCCGTCGCCACGGCCGGTTGCGGAGGATGCGGGGGTAGCCATCCTCGAGCGATCCGTTGTACTCCCGGCTCATCGAGAGCCCCACCCTGGCGAGCAGGTCCCGCCCAAGTCCGCAGCGGAAGACGCCCACGCCCTCACGATCCGTTCGAAGCACGAAGGCCGTCGTCGTTCGTGAATCGGTGAACAGGGAGACCGCCGCCGTCGGGCGGATACAGGCGCGTTGCAAAGCCCTCGCGATCTGCTGCGCTGAGGCCGGTTCGCCGCGACCACCCTCACCGGGCCTGAGCTGAGCGGTCCCTTCCTCGACGGCTCGCAGCTCCGCTAGGACCGACTCGAGTCGGTGCAGTCGTCCCTCGTCGATGCCCGCTAGGCTTGATCGTCGATCCTGCAGGTCGAGGGCGGCGGCCCGCAGCCAGGCCGCTCGCGCAACACCCTCATGCGGCGGGTCCGGCGGGTCCGGCTGCTCTCTGGTCGCCATGCCTTCGAGTCGGGCGACGAAGGCGATCGCCTTCGCGCTCTCATGGAGAGTGAACGCATCTTCGACCGCGGGAACCGATGCCACGACCTCTGGGTCCAGCAGCAGCCGGAGCGCGGCTCCGAACGCCTCGCTCCACTGTCCGACGATCTCGGCGCGACGTTCGAACAACGGCGTGTCGGCGATGAGCTCGTGGACAGTGGCGAGAAGGACGTCGATCTGGGTTCGTGCTTCGTCGATCGGATCCGATCCGCCACCGGATGCACCGAGGTCCATCAGCAGCCCGGCTAGCTGCAATCGCAGTGCGAGGACCCGCGGCGAGCGTGGTTCAACACCTTCACCGATCTGGATCGCCCGACGGGCCTCGACGATGGCAGCGTCTGTCTGTCCGTCGGCGGCGAGCTCGACGACGAGCGCTCGGGCGAGCGTCACACCCAGGGTCGGGACGATCGCGTGTGGGAGCAGTGCAGCGGCGCCGTGCAGGCGTTCGATGTCAGCGCGGTTGGGCGCCAAGGTGCCATCGACAACGCGGTCGACGAACATCTTCACCCGCCGCCAGTCGTCTTCGAGCCCGGCACGGCCGCATACCGCGCGGCCAACCGAGCCATCCTCGACACTGAGACTCGTCTCGCCGAGCAGGGTCAAGGGGTGGTGGTGCTTGCGGTGGCGCACGAGGGGGAGGGCCAGATGGTTGAGGATCTGATCAACCAGGCGCGGCTCGCCGGCATTCCTTCGTTGCGGATCGACCCATCAGTCGACGTGTCGTCGCGGCCGCGGTGCTTCATCGCCATGCCGTTTGGCCGGAAGCGGGACGTGCAGCGCCGGATCGACGTGGACTGCAACTTGGTCTACGAGAAGGTGCTGGTCCCGGCACTGGAGAACGCCCAGCTGGACTATCGGCGCGCGGACGAGGAGATCGACTCGGGCATCGTGTTGGAACCGATGATCGAATGGATCGCGAGCGCGGACCTCGTTATCGGCGACTTGGGCACCGGCAACTTCAACGTCGGCTGGGAGTTGGGTCTGCGCCACATCCTGCGACCGGGACAGACCCTGCTAATCGGACCGGCTGGTACGACAGCACCGTTCGACCTGGCCGCCCTGAGGCATGTGCGTTACCGGCAGGACGAGAAGGGCATCACTGACGAGGCGGCCGTCGAGGCATGGGCTGCCCTCGCTCCCTACCTTGCCCGCGGCGGGCAGCCACCTCAGAACGACTCACCCGTGGCCGCCGTGATGGACGTCAGGCGTTGGGCCCACGTACGTCGGAGAAGCGCCCGCGACGAGAGGTGGGAGTCATTGCGCGATCAGCTCGCCATGGCCCGCGACCTGCGCGACCCTGAGCAGATGCTGGCCGTCCTGGACGACTCGCAGGGGCTGACCAAGGCGCAGGGACGCCTGCTCCGCGCGGAGGCCGGCGTCGGGCTGGTCCGGCTCGGCAGGTTCGCCGACGCGCGGCCCTTGCTGCAGGAAATCGTCGAGGCCGACAGCGACGTGCAACGCCCCGACGCCCACATCTACTACGCGCAGTCCCTCTACCGCCCCAAGGCGGCACCAGCTACGGACCTCAATGAGGCGGAGCGGGTGCTCAAGGCCGTCCTGGTCAGGCGGCCGGGGCACCCGGAGGTCCGGGCCCTCTTGGGCGCCGTAACCAAGAGACGCCTCCCGCTCTTGGACGACGCCGTCGCCCGGAGAACCGCCCTGAACGCGGCCCTGGGGTACTACCGGTACGACACGGAACGGAACCTCAACCTCTACTACGAAGGCGTGAACGTGGTCGCTGTCGCCACCGTTCTCCGTCTTGTCTACCGGGACGAGGCCGCGGGCCAGCTCGCACGAGAGCTACGCCAGCCGTGCGCGTCGCGGCACGGCTAGCCGGAGAACGCCCAGACGAGCGCTACTGGGCGATCGCCACCGCGGCCGAGTGCACGCTCCACGAACACCTGCTCGCCGGCGTCGCGCACGATGCCGAGGTGCATTCGGCCTACCGCCGGGCCGGCGCCGAGCAGCCACCGGAGGGCGACCTCGACACCACCCTCACGCAGTTGGGCTTCCTTGAGTTCCTCGGCCTTCCACAAGGGCCGCTGCGCCAGGCTAGCGCGGGACTGCTCGACGGGGCCGTGGGGCAATGAGACTAAGCCTCGATCCACCGATGGGCTGATGGCGTGGCGTTGATCGTCGTCTTGGGCTGAGGTGCGTTCTCGGGTCGCTGGATGATAGGGCTCCTCGCTCCCGGCGACTGGCATCGGGAATCGCCTGCTTAGCGGACCGAGAACACATGGACCCTCCCTGAGCTCTCCGCCGCCATCGCTACTCGACCGTCGGGAGAGATGTCACAGCTGCGTACGGCGCTCGCCGTCGCGAATGTGAAGAGCAGGACGCCGGCCTCGAGATCCCAGAGCCGCACCGTCATGTCCTCGGACCCAGAGACGGCGAGCCGTGCGTCGTCGCTGATCCCGCAAGACAAGACCATTCCCCGGTGCCCGCGCATGGTCTGCAGACAGCTGCCCGAATCCAGGTCCCACAGGCGCAGCAAACGACCCTGCGAGCCCGTCAGCGCGCGCCGCCCGTCATCTGTAATGGACACGCTGGTAACCCATCCTGTCGGACCCTGCACCCGGCGAGCGGCAGTTAGGTCGTCCAGGTCCCAGACCCACAGCCTGCGGGAGGGTCGCGAGCCCAGTTCAGGAGGCTCCTCGCGGTCGGGGCCCTTGCCGGGTAGCGGCGGCGCCGTTACAGCGCGTCTCGCAGCGTGCGAAACGGCGACGGGTCCTAGCCTCGCACGCTCGATCGGGTCACGGTCCGCCCGATCGACGATCCCCTCCATCTCAGCTCGCTGCTTTGCATCGAGGGTGCTGCCGAGTGGCGCCCCCCGACGGACGAGCCGTTCGGCGACCTCCGCGGCTGGCACCGCGTCCATGACGCGTCCTCCACCGGTGTCCCACACCTCCTCGGCCCCCTCCGAGTGCACGAGGGCGAGCCCACCGTCGTCACAGATGCTCACGTCCCAGACCGGCCCCCTGGTCTCCCAGTCCGAGAGCTTCGTGGTCACCCTGGTCAGGTCCCAGACCTTTACGTCGTGCTCATAGTCTCCCGTGACGACGAGTGCGCCGGTATCCGCGAGCGCCAGGCACGAGAACTCCCGTGAGTTCCGGATCCGGCCCCGGGTCTCCCTCGATCCGACGTCCAGGACGACCAGTTCTTGATAGTGGTACGACTGCTGGTCAGCGATGGCCAGGGCCGTTCGGCCGTCTTTCGTGATGGCCACATGCTTCCCCACACCAGGCATCAGCGGATGTGTCGTGCCCGCGTCGATGGACCACTCGACGGCTGGCGCACCAGACCACACACGGCTGCCCGCGTTGTCGACCGCGAGCATCTGGATACCCCAGACGTCGTGAAGTACGTCGGCAGTGGCAATCACCGCTCCGTCCTCCGACGAACGGCACTCCAGCCGGCCCTCGATGGCACAGACCACCCGCGATGCCGCTGCCGCGTGTGCCAGTGCGAGGATCGCCTGACCGTCCGTCTCCCGCAACGGCACCTTGGTGTCGTCAGAGACGTTCCACCGTTCGATCCCGCCGTCATGGAAAGCGATCATCACCACGCCATCCTGCGGCCCCCGGCAGATGTCGGACACCATGCGGCGAGGGAAGTGCGCGCTCGCGACGGGCGTGCCCGAGGATGGCACGTGGAGGGATACGCGGTCGTCACCAGCCACGGCGAGGTGGCCCTCGCCGGACACGAACGCCAGGGCCGCTCGCCCTCCCCCTGACATCACCCCGTCAACGTTCCACAGCAAGGTCGCACCGCGGATCGACCAGAGTTTGACGGTGAGGTCGTTGGAGGAGCCGCCGCCGGAGGCGAGGAGTGAGAGGTCGGGCGACAGGGCGATGCTGCGCGGTGACCCCGCGTGCCCGTCGCTCTCACGCCCCCTGAAGGCCACGATCATCGGGTCGTGGTCGCTGCCAAGTCCGATGTTGACAGGAGACAGCCAGCCGCGGCGAGGGCTCGCCGCGGCCTCGCGCCTCAGGCGGACGATCTCCGTCAGGCCGGAGCCGTCGTCGAGACGTGCCAGGAGCTGGGCCGCCAATTGTGATGGGTCGTTTGTCAGCACGTGGGCCGCGAGCCGACAGGCCCTCTCCACTACCCGCACGGCGCGGTCGTCGACCTGGTGGAGCAGGTCTTGGAGCACGACTGGCATCCCTCGCGCACCCGTCTTTCTATTCAACCACTCGAACGAAGTCAGCAGCCTCCGCCACTCGTCGACCCGGTCGGCTTCCCGAAGGTGGTAGTCGAGGTGGTCGAGAAGGTAGCCGTCGTCAGGCGCCAGCCACCAGGCACCTTGGACCGGTGGTGCGAAGGCGGCCAACCACCGCTGGTGCAGCGCTGGTACATCGTGGACTCGCCCGAGGAGAAAGTCTCGCTGCACGTCGTGCACGACGTACCGATCGTCCTCCAGCACACGCATGAGTGATCGATCCGTGAGCCGGTCGAGCGTGTCGACGACGTCCAGGGGATCGGCGCCCTCAGACACCCACCAGCGCTCCAACATGCTCTGAGGTGCAGCCGCGTCCTCGGGTAAGACCGCTAGGTCGAGGTACCGCTGCTGAAGCTCTTGATCTAGGTCATCGAAGGAGACGAGCATTGCGCGGTCGAGGTCGCGATAAGGATAGTCGGGGATGTTGGCCCCCACCTTGGTGAGGTCAGCACGTCGCAATCGCTGAAGGGCGTAGTCCCAGCGGTCGTCGCGCCGGCCGATCATGGCGCCAACCATGGACAGGGCCAGCGGTAGGTTCCCGCACTCGGCGCAGATGTCCGGGGCCTGGTGTGGGAGCTTGTCCACCGACCCCACGGTCCACTTCGCGAGCAACTCGAGGCCAAGCTCGTCGTCCAGCTCCTCCACCACCACGTTGTGCACCCCAGTCGAGGCAAACAGGTTCCGGTGACGGCTGGTCATCAGAATGCGTACACCGGTACCGGCCGCGGCGTGCAGGGCCTCCACGACCTCGGCGTCCCAGAGGTCGTCGAGAATCACAAGGCAGTTGGCCCCCGCCAGCACGCGGCCGAGCGTCAGCCGCGCCGAGTCCACGTCCGTGTAGCTGGTGACATCGCTCCCTAGCGCTCCCCCGACTCGGGCCAAGGCGGTCACGACGTCGGGATACTGGCCCACGGTGATCCATACGACGCCACCTTGGAAGGATCGGCGAACTTCTGCGGTCTGCGCCACCGCCGCCGCAACGACCGACTTCCCGGCTCCGCCCATCCCGGTCAGGGCAGTGATCCGTTGGTCGGCCTCGAGGTCGATGGGCTCGTAGGCGTCGATAAGGACTCTGCGGAGCAGGCGGTCCAGTAGCGCTGGCCGGGCGATGTAGGGCGAGGGAAGACGAGGCACGCCGACCAGTGCGCCCTGGGAAGGCACCGGACGCTCTACGAGGCGGCGCACCCGCGCAAGAGCGCGAGCTTCAGGCACCTGCTCGCGTACGTCCTCGCAGTGGAGCGCTGCCAATGCAGAAGGCACATCCGAATAGTGGCCGAGCCGAAGGATCGGCGTGACGACGACACCGTGCCGTAGGGCGTGACGCCACTCGACATCGACGTAAAGACGATCCTTGGCTGCAGGCCCGACGACGAGGAGCACCCGCTCGGCTGCCTCTATCGCCGTGCGGATCTCCGCGAGGAACGTCCGGCCCCTGCTCTCCATCGAGGCCCTGTCCCACCACACGTGATGCCCATGCGCGACCAGGTCATCCCGCATCCGCAAGACGAACGCCTCGTCATCGTCGCGCGCGTAGGAGATGAAGATTGTCCGATCGGACCGAGCAACTTTGTCCGGTGATGCTCCGTTGTCGCCCACAGCACGATAGTGAGGCCTGGCGACAGTGACGACAAGACCGCCGAGCGGACTCGGTCCCCCCGGACGGCGTCGTATCGCGCGACGTCGTCGCGGTGAAGGGCTCGTCCCACGACCACGGTTGACCGATCGGGAGGAGGTACATTGCTGCAGGACGTACGCGGCCGACCCGTCATCTTCGGAGCCTCAACATGACCAAAGCCACCGAGCACGAGACCACCAACCTGCCCAAGTCCCATCGCTACAGCGGCAGTGGCACGTCCCGCAATTTGTCCAATGGGTGGTGGGGGGTGACCGCGCAGGCCCCCTCCTAGGAGCGTGGGTCAGTAACACGCCAGCGGGTCCTGACCCAGGGCAGGTGTGGTCCTCGGAGCGATCGGGCCGGGATCTGCCGGCTTTGGCCGGTTGGGCGGCTGAGCGGGTGACCCCCGCCGGCCGGAGCCCTCAGGGGCCGTGGGGGGGCGAATCAGGGCCGTTGACGGGCAGATTCGTCGCACGGAAAGTCCGGGTCAGGGTGTCCCGAGGCCGTTCAGGCCGGCGACGCCGACGTGGCCGTGCAGTTTGCGTAGGTTGTGGCAGGCCGCGAGCAGCAGCCATTCACCGCGGGCTCCGTCGAGCCCGCGTAGC
>JBBRVU010000124.1:0-12534 GCA_038246575.1 Actinomycetes bacterium
CCTGCTGAAGCGATCTTTCGCCTGCCGAACGTGGTCGACTTGCGCCGGGGCGCGGTTACGGTGTGGCGCGTGGAGGACATCGACCGCCAGATCGTCGGCCTGCTCGGGCGCGACGGCCGGATGAGCTACACCGATCTCGGCAAGGCCACCGGCTTGTCGACCTCGGCGGTCCATCAGCGAGTGCGTCGGCTGGAGGAGCGCGGGGTCATCCGCGGGTACGTGGCGGTGCTCGATCCCGAAGCGGTGGAGCTGCCGCTGACGGCCTTCGTCTCGATCCGCCCGATCGACCCGAGCGAGCCCGACGACGCCCCGGAGCGGCTCGCCGGCCTCACCGAGATCGAGGCCTGCTACTCGGTCGCGGGGGAGGAGAGCTACATCCTCAAGGTGCGCGTCGGCACACCGTCCGAGCTCGAGTCGCTGCTCGCCCGGATCCGGGCAGATGCCAACGTGACCACCAGGACCACGATCGTGCTCAGTACCCCGTACGAGTCAAGGCCGCTTCACGGCTGACCCGCCATCAGGTCAGGAATGGCTCAAGTCCGGCCGTTCCCCGCCCCTGCCACTTGCGGTGCACCCCTCCTACACGAGATAAACCTCGTGGCCGAAACGAGACGTGACCGGCCGCCGAGGACCTGTCACCTGCCGGAAGGGTCGTGCCGTGCGCCTACGGATCTGTCTGCTGAGCGTTGTCACCGCACTCGCCCTGACCGGGGCGACGGGAGTGCTCACCGCTCCCGCAGCGGGCGCGCAGACCACCGCCGAGGCCAGGTTTGTCACCAAGATCAACAACTTTCGGCTGAACCACGGCCTCCAGCCACTGCGGCTCCGAGCCAAACTCACCAGGTATGCCCGCAGCCACTCGGGGGACATGTCCAGGGGCCGCGTGCTGTTCCACACCACCAGCTTCAGCGCCCTGTGCTGCTGGGCGTCGATCTCGGAGAATGTCGGCACCGGCAGCGGCGTGGGCAGCACGCACCGGATGTTCCTGCAGTCCGAAGGGCACCGGGCCAACATCCTCGACCCCGACAAGGTGGCAATCGGGGTCGGTGTCGTGCGTTCCGACGGTCGGATCTGGGTCACCGAGATCTTTCGCCAGCCACGCTGACCGGACGCGGGGTCCAGCAGCGACCGGCGTCGGCGGCTGTGGCCGTCCCGGCGGTCAGCCAGCCTGGGTCGCGGCTGCGGCA
Source organism: Actinomycetes bacterium (assembly GCA_038246575.1). Lineage (GTDB taxonomy): Bacteria > Actinomycetota > Actinomycetes > JACCUZ01 > JACCUZ01 > JACCUZ01. Next base: position 1,188 of record JBBRVU010000124.1, read on the forward strand.
CGCGAAGCCGCGGCCTGCTCCGTCGCAGCACCGTGGTCGGCCTCCGGCCCGTGCTCGCGCCACCAGGCCTGGCCCGACTCGGGCAGCGTGTGGATCGGGTCGTAGTACTCGTAGCGGCGGGTGAGGGCCTCCGGATCGGCCGCCTCGATGCCGGTGCGGTAGTTCTTGGTCCAGTAGGAGATGCCGCGCTCGCCGTCGTACTCCGCGAGCTGGTGCACCCAGCGCTTGCCGACGAACGGCACATCACAGACGATGCGCGGCGTGGCGAACCCCGGCAGGTAGCCCATGATCGCGTGCTGCAGGTGCTGGGCCTCCTTGACCGAGACCCTCCAGTGCTCCGAGAACGGGATCATGTCGCACATGTAGAAGTAGTAGGGCATGATCCCGGCGCCGTCGAGCAGGGCGAAGCACAGGTCGAGCAGGTCCGTCGGGGTCGCGTTGACGTCCTGCATCAGCACGCCCTGGTTGCGAACGTCGCGCACCCCGGCCTCGAGCATCGCGGCGGTGGCCTCGGCGACCAGCGGGGTGACCGAGGCCGCAGCGTTGACGTGGGTGTGGATCGCCAGGTGGACACCGCGGGCGCGGGCAACGGTGGACAGCCGCTCCATGCCGGCCCGCACGTCGTCCTGCAGCCAGTGCTGGGGCAGGCCCATGAGTGCCTTGGTGGCCAGCCGTATATCGCGGATGTTCTCGATGTCGAGCAGTCGTGCTACGAAGGCCTCGAGGTTCTTGAACGGCATGTTGGCGACGTCGCCCCCGCTGACCACCACGTCCCGGACCCCCGGGGAGCGGCGGAGGTAGTCGATCATCGCGTCGTAGCGGTCGACGGGCTTGAGGTCGAACTTCAGCTTCTGGATCACCGGCGTCGAGTTGCCGACCAGGTCCATCCGGGTGCAGTGCCCGCAGTACTGCGGGCAGGTGGGCAGCAGCTCCGCCAGCACCTTCGTCGGGTAGCGGTGGGTCAGCCCCTCGGCCACCCACATGTCGTGCTCGTGCAGCGAGTCCCGGGTGGCGTGCGGATGGCTGGGCCAGTCCGTGCGCCGGTCGGAGAACACCGGGAGCATGTAGCGCCGGACGGGGTCGCCGTAGAACGCGTCGGTCCAGCTCTGGTCCGGCCCGGGTCCTGACGGCACGACGGTGTTGAGCATCTGCGGGGGCAGCAGCATCGACATGGTGGCTCGCTCGGCCTGGTCGCGCTCGAGGTCGTCATAGAGCCGGTCCTCGAGCAGGTCGCCCATGGTGGCCCGCAGCTGCTTGACGTTCTTCACGCAGTTGGCGCGCTGCCACTGGGCGCTGCGCCACTGCTCGTCGCTCACGTCCCGGAATCCGGGCAGCCGCCGCCAGTCGGGCTCGACGAGCTCCTTCCGGCGGTACGGGTAGGGCTGCTCCAGCCCCTCGACCTGGCCGGCGACGGCGTCGGCTGCGCCGTCGGTACCCTCGGGTCGCACGTGGACGGGCAGGGTCATGACGGCTCCTCGATGGGCGGGCCCGCGAGGCAGGCAAGGGTAATCTGCGGAATCTGGCCTATCGTACGGGAAGTCCTGCGGTCCGCCAATCGCCACACCGCATAATCTCCTCTCGCCAAGCCGCTCCACCTATCGTCCAACGGAGGACCCGAGCGTGACCGTCACCTCGCCAGTCGGCCTGCACCGCGTGCTCGAACCAGCCGGTGCACTGCCGCAGGCAGCGACCCGGCTGGACGACAACCCTGAGATCGGCACCGACGAGGTGCGGCTGCGGGTCGAGCGCCTCAACCTCGACGCCGCGTCGTTCCGCCAGCTGGCGACCAAGCACGACGGCGACGGCGACGCCGTGCGCCGCGAGGTGCTCGAGATCGTCGCGGCCCGGGGCAAGATGCAGAACCCCGTGACCGGGTCCGGCGGCATGCTGGTGGGTGTCGTGGACGAGGTCGGCGCCGCGTCGCCGCTCAACCTCGAGGTGGGGCAGCGGGTGGCGACCCTGGTCTCGCTGTCGCTGACCCCGCTGCGCATCACCGACGAGCTCGCGCGCTGGGACGGCCGCAGCGAGCAGGTCCCGGTCGACGGGCACGCGATCCTTTTCGGGCGGTCCATCGCCGCGGTCCTCCCCGACGACCTGCCGGGCGAGCTCGCCATGGCGGTCCTGGACGTCTGCGGTGCTCCGGCGCTCACCGACCGGGTGGTGCGCGCCGCGCTGCTGGCGCCCGGTCGGGCCTCCGGCGCGGCGGCTGACGGGGCGGACAGGTCGTCCGGCCCGGCGGTGGCGGTGATCGGCGGATCGGGCAAGAGCGGGTCGCTGTCCCTCGTGGCCGCCCGGCGGGCCGGTGCCGGCCGGACCGTCGGCGTGGTCCCGACCGACGCCGAGGCGACGTTGCTGCAGTCCTGCGGGATCGCGGACGCCGTGGTGGTGGCGGACGCGCGCGACCCGGTTGCCCTCGCCGCTGCCGTCGAAGGATCTCTCGGTCGCAGCGCCGACGTCACGATCGTCTGCGTGGACGTCCCGGGTGCCGAGCACGGTGCGATCCTGGCGACAGCTGACGGCGGCACGGTCGTCTTCTTCTCGATGGCGACGTCGTTCTCCGCGGCCGCCCTGGGAGCCGAAGGGCTGGCCGCCGACGTCACGATGCTGGTCGGCAACGGGTACGTGCCGGGTCACGCGGAGACGGCCCTCGACCTCCTGCGCGGAGAGCCCGCGGTGCGCGCGCTGTTCGAGTCGCGGCTGCGCCACGTGCCCTCGGCTTCCTGAGACGTCCCTGACAGACTGCGCCGATGTCCTCGACGCTCTACCGCAACGGGGTGGTCCGCAGCCCCGGACACCCCCAGGCCAGCGCCATGCTGATGCACGGCGGCTCCGTCTCCTGGATCGGCGACGACCCCGAGCGGCACACCCGGGACGCCGACAGGGTCGTCGACCTCGACGGCGCCCTGGTGACGCCCGCCTTCGTGGACGCCCACGTCCACTCCACGTCCACCGGGCTGGCGCTGACCGGTCTGAATCTGGCCGACGCCGACTCCCTCTCGGAGTGCCTGCGGCGGGTCGAGGTCGCGTCTCGCCGGGCCCGAGGTGCAGCGGTGCTCGGCCACGGCTGGGACGAGACGCGCTGGCCCGAGGGCCGGCCCCCGACGAGCGCCGAGCTCGACCGGGCGTCCTACGGCGGGGTGGTCTACCTCTCGCGGGTCGACGTGCACTCGGCGGTCGTCTCCTCTGCTTTGCTCGCGATCGCTCCGCAGGCACGTCGGGAGCCGGGCTGGTCGGACAGTGGCCACCTGACGAGGTCCGCGCACCACGTCGTCCGTGACGTGGCCCGGGAGTCCGTGACGGCCGAGCAGCGGCGCACCCTTCAGGCGGCCACCCTGCACCGGGCCGCCACCCTCGGCATCGGCTGTATCCACGAGCTCGGCGGGCCCGGGACCTCGAGCCCCGCGGACCTTGCTGCCCTAACCGAGCTGGCCCGCGAGTCGCCCGGCCCCGAGGTCGTGGCGTACTGGGGGGAGATCGGCGAGAGCGGGCTCACCCGCAGCCGCGAGCTCGGAGCGTTGGGAGCCGCCGGTGACCTCTTCGCCGACGGCTCCATCGGGTCGCACACCGCGGCCCTCACCGAGCGCTATGACGATGCCGAGCACACCGGACACGGCTACCTCAGCGCCGCGCAGGCCCGCGACCATGTCGTCGCGTGCACCGAGGCGGGACTGCAGGCGGGGTTCCACGCCATCGGGGACGCGGCCCTGGACGCCGTCGCCGCCGGCTTCGCCGAGGCGGCGGAGCGGCTGGGTGTGGAGCGAGTCCGAGCCGCCCGGCATCGGGTCGAGCACGTGGAGATGGTCAGTCCCGGGTCGATCGCGGTGCTGGCCCGGCTGGGTGTCGTCGCGTCCGTGCAACCGGCCTTCGACCGGCTCTGGGGCGGGGACTCCGGCATGTACGCGCAGCGCCTTGGCGCCGCACGTGCGCTGCAGCTCAACCCGCTGGCCGCCATGGCCGCGGCCGGAGTCGTCCTGGCCCTCGGCTCGGACTCGCCGGTGACCCCGCTGGACCCGTGGGGGTCGGTTCGCGCAGCCGTGCAGCACCGGACACCCGGCTCCGGTCTCGATCACGGCGCGGCCTTCGACGCCCACACCCGGGGTGGTTGGTGGGCCGCCGGGCGCGATGCCGACGGCGTGCTCAGCGCCGGGGCGCCGGCCACCTTCGCCGTCTGGGAGGTCGAGGGGCTGGACGCGGACGGGCTCCCTGCCCTCGACGCCCCTGTCCCCACCTGCCGGGCGCTCGTCGTCCGCGGCCGAGGGGCCTACTCCGTCTGAGCGCCGTGGTCGTTGTACTCGGGCGCCCGCTGCTGCTCGCTGAGGGCGGCGATGCGATCCATGACGGTGTCGGTGAGCTCGCGCCGAGCCCGCCCGGGCGGCAGGTGGGCGAAGTCCTTCGGGTACACCGGCTCGCCGAAGGCGATACGGACCCGATGCACCCGCGGGACCCTGGTCCCGATCGGCTGCACGCGATCGGTGCCCATCAGACCCACCGGCACCACTGGTACGCCGGACTCGATGGCCAGCCAGCCCACCCCGGTGCGGCCGCGGTAGAGCCGCCCGTCGCGTGAGCGGGTGCCTTCGGGATAGATGCCGAAGGCATCGCCCTGGTCGAGCACGCGCCCGGCGAGGGCCAGCGAGGCGTGAGCGTCGCGCTGCTGCTCGCGCTGCACAGGCACAGCGTCGAACACGGCGAAGAAGGCCCGGCGGGGCAGGCTGGCCAGCGACCGCCCCTCCCAGTACTCCGCCTTGGCCAGGAAGACCACCCGCCGAGGCACCGAGAGCGGGATGATGATGCTGTCGATGAAGGACTGATGGTTGCTGGCCAGGATGAGCGGCCCCGTGCTCGGGATGTGCTCCTTCCCGAGCACGACGGGGCGCCACAGGACGCGGAAGAGCAGCAGGCAGAATCCCCGCACCAAGCCGTAGACCATGCCCTGATCGTTGCCTACGGGCTCAGATGCTCACCGTCGGGGCTGCTTCCCCGGGGCAGTGAGAACCATCCGGTCTCGGACTGGCTGAGCACGGGGAGGGGTTCGTAGGTCGACGCATCCAGCGGCGGCGGCCCGAACTGCTTGTCCCACGCGTTGCCCCGGACGTAGAGCGCCAGCCAGCCCGCGGCCACCTGTGAGGCTGCGTACTCCTCGCGTCCGTTGTAGTTGTCCTGCGAGTTCGCGACCGGCGGGTCGAAGTTGTACGTCCGGCCGTCGCCGGTGCCGTTGTTCGCCACCAGGCCCAGCTGGCCGGAGACGTGCTGGGCCAGTGCGTCCCGAGCCGACCAGGGACTGGAACTGTCGAGTCCGTAGGCCAGGGCGTGGGCGTCGAACGAGACGAAGTGCGCCCGCCGGACCGTGCCCCAGATCGAGCCCTGCGGGTAGTAGATGTCGTTGGACCCCGGCCGGTAGATCGTGCCGCCGGGCGGGGCGAAGATCCCGCCGCCGGCAGGAGAGGGGCCGCCATCGGCGAACTGCACCGTCGACATGGCGCCGTACACGAGCGATCCGTTGAACAACGAGGCCTGCGACACCTTCCGACCGGCCAGGCCGGCGATGTCAGCAGCCCACCAGGACTGCTGGATGTTGGTCATGTAGTCGGGGTGGATCGCCCGGTGGTTCTCCACCGTGCCGTCGTTGTAGGCGTTCGCGCCCTGCAGCCGCCGGGAGAGGCTCACGCCGTTGATGACCGTGGGGCCGTTCAGGTCGGACAGCCGGGCGTAGGACGCGATCTGCAGGTCGACCGCCTTGCGGCGCCAGTTCTTCGCCTGCGGGTGCTTGGGCATCACGGTCGCGGCGAGCTCGAGGACGCCGCTGTTCCAGGAGTCCTCCTCGGCCTTGGTGTCGCCGGGCTTGACCACGGCGCCGCTCTCGTCGGCCCAGTACTCGACCGGCACCATCAGCCGACGGTCGGCCTCGTAGACCAGCATCTGGGCGACGTACTCCTGGGTCTGGGGCGTGAGGTAGTCCCAGACCAGCCAGGCGGCCTCGCCGGTGAGCATGGCCCAGTGCGCGGACTGCCAGCCGGCGCCCCAACCTCCGGGGGTGACCGCCGCGTGCTCGCAGGCGATCGAGCGCACGAGCCAGTCGGTGTAGCGGATCGCCTCGTCGCGGGTGCGACCGACCACGGCGTCGCTGTGGGCCCGGGTGCGGGCCGCCACGGCCGTGGTGAGCGCCGCCATGGCCGGCCGGCGCACGGCGTACTCCTGCTGGCCGGCACTGAAGCGGGCCAGGATGTCGGTGTAGCGCTGGCCGCGCGCGGAGTACCAGCGCTCGAGGTACTGGGCGCCGAGCAGGTACTTCTCCGACTCGAGCAGGGCGCTACGGGTCTGGTAGACAGGATCGGACGCCAGCGCGGGGTCGGCCTCGTTGTAGGGCAGGCCCTGGTCCAGCAGCAGGCTCGGGCGCACGGAGGCCCCGACCTGGGGCCGGTTGCTGACCCCCGCGGAGGCGGTCGAGCAGGCCTGGCCGTCGGGCCCGGCCGGGGTCGACCAGGGGGCGGGCACCGCCCCGCTCTCGCGCGGCCTGAGAACGACACGCCTCTCCACCGTGGGCTTGGGCGTCTTGGCCCGCCTCGCCCTCCTCGTCGGCGTGGCCTTGGTGCTCTCGCTGCGCAGGAACCACGAGTCGCCGCGCACGATGCCCACCGAGTCGGTGCCGTCCCCGTCCCAGTCGCCCACGACAGGGAGGTCGGCGCGTCGGCCGAAGGCGTAGGTGTAGTCGCTCGGACCCTTGCTGAGCTTGTTGCGGAGGTAGAACTTCGCGCCGCGGCGGACGCCGATGGCGTCCCGACCGTTGCCGTTCCAGTCGCCGACGACCGGTACGTCGGTCTTCTTGCCGTAGGCGATGCGCTTCCAGGTGGCGCCGGCGGCGGGGAACTTGCGCAGAAGCCACACGTTGCCGCGCACGACCCCGATGTCGGTGCGGCCGTCGCGGTTCCAGTCGCCGACGACCGGCTTGTCGCCGACCATGCCGAAGTCGAACTCGCGGCTGGGGGCCGGAGACTGGCCGATCATCGTGTCGTAGACGACCCAGTGGCCGTTGGTGAAGACGACCGGGGTCTGCGCGCCATCGCGGTTCCAGTCGCCCCAGAGCAGCGTCGACCCGGGCGGGGTCGGCACGACAAACCTCTTGTCGACGCGACCGTCCGAGCCGCGCACGCGCACCCGCACCGAGCTCGGCGCCGCCCAGCCGGGAATGGTGCGCATCGGGAACACCGGTGCCGTGACCGACCCGGGCTTCAGGCCGACGGGCAGCTTGGGCGCACCAGGCGTCGTCACATCGGCCTGGGCGGCTCCTCCTGGGGCGACCGCGAGCAGGCCGGCCGCAAGGCCGACCGCGAGGCTGCCGGCGAGTGGCCGGACGCTGCGGTTGCGGCTGCGGTGCGTTGGGTCTCCCACGTGGTGAGGCATCTGCGCTTGTCTCGCCGTCCTGTGCATGGCCGCTGTCGCGGTCCGTCGTCAAGGGTGCAAACCGGGCGTAACCCTGCCACGGCGCCGAGGCGTCGGGGCGGCTTTGGGGCAAGGATTACCCACGGGGGAGCGCCGGAGCGGCCTCGACACGCACTATGCCAGCACTGTCCCGGCCTCGACACCCGGCGACGCGGCAGGCCCGGACCACTGCCGCCACCGTGACTCGGTCGGGGGAGGTCGTGGCGTCATCGTGGCACAATGACGGACGTTTGCCTGTTGGAGCGCGGGTTTTCCGCAGATCCTTCTGTCCACGTCGTCGCGAGGGGAAAGCTTGTGACCGCAGCCAGCCGTCAGCGCCGAGCGCGCAAGCTCGCGCTGGACGCTGCGACCGTCCGGCGGGCGCGGACCCTCGCGCGCCAGGCAGGGCGCCCGATCGTGTCCCTGGCCCGCACGCACACGACGGTCAGCGTCGAGCGGGCCGTCCTTCGCCTGGCCGGTGCGAGCGGGGCGGACCCCGACGGCACGCCGTGGGTCAACCGCCTCGTCGACGCCGTCCGCGACGAGGTCGGGCTGGAGCAGGGCGTGGCTCGCCCGGTCTGGGACGCCCTCATCCGCCGTGGGGGGCGCGCGCCAAAGGCCGGCGACGTCGCCTCGGAGCTGACCGCGCTGGCCCAGCGCGCGGCGGCCGGGCACGTCGGCTTCCGGGTGCCCGGGGGCAGCGCCGACGAGCGGAGCCGGCGCGCGGCATCGCGGGACGTCGCCCGGGGTATCCGCACCATCGACCGCCGCCGGGCCGAGCGGGACCGGCTGGTGCGCACTGTCGGCGACGCGCCGCGTCGACCGTGGATCTACCTGATCGTCGCGACCGGTGACATCTACGAGGACATCCCGCAGGCGCAGGCTGCGGCCCGGGAGGGCGCCGATGTCATCGCCGTGATCCGCTCGACCGGCCAGTCGCTGCTCGACTACGTACCCGAGGGAGCGACTCGCGAGGGCTACGCCGGCACGTACGCGACGCAGGAGAACTTTCGGCTCATGAGAGCAGCCCTTGACGACGTGAGCCGCGAGCTCGGCCGTTACGTCCGGCTGACCAACTCCGCGTCCGGCCTGTGCATGCCCGAGATCGCCACGCTGGCCGGGCTCGAGCGGCTGGACATGATGCTCAACGACTCGATGTACGGCATCCTCTTCCGCGACATCAACCCGGTGCGTACCTTCGTCGACCAGCGCTTCTCCCGTCAGATCCACGCCCGGGCCGGCATCATCATCAACACCGGCGAGGACAACTACCTCACCACCGCCGACGCCGTCGACGAGGCGCACACGGTCACAGTCAGCCAGCTGCTCAACGAGTACTTCGCCAAGGAGGCCGGCCTCGAGGACTGGCAGCTCGGCCTGGGGCACGCCTTCGAGATCAACCCGGAGCTGCCCGAGTCGTTCCGGCTCGAGCTGGCGCACGCGCTGCTGGCCCGCGAGCTCTTCCCCGCCGCACCGCTGAAGTGGATGCCGCCGACCAAGCACATGACCGGCGACGTCTTCCGCGGCTACCTGCTCGACGGCTTCTTCAATCTCGTCGGTGCGCTGACGGCCCAGGACATCCTGCTCGTCGGGATGATGACCGAGGCCGTCGTCACGCCATTCCTGTCCGACCGCGACCTGGCCCTGCAGAACGTGCGCTACGTCCTGGACGCCACCGGCAACCTGCACGAGGACTTCCACCCGCAGCCGGGTGGATTCATCCAGCGGCGGGCCGAGCAGGTGCTCGACGAGGCCGTGGGGCTGCTCGAACGCATCGTCGCCGAACCGGGGCGGGCGCCGTTGCTGGAGGCGATCGGCGACGGCACGTTCGGGTTGATGAAGCGTCCCGCCGACCGCGGCAAGGGCTACGACGGTGTGGTGTCGACGGTGAAGGGCTACTGGAATCCCGCTACTGAGATCCTGGAGGCACCGCGATGACCTCGACGACGAAGCGTGACAACGGATCCGCGGGCGGGCCGATCGTGCGCCCCTACGGCGACACGACCGGCGACGGCATGGTGCAGGTCTCCTTCACGTTGCCGGTGCCGCACGACAAGCGAGCCGAGGGCGCCGCGCTCCAGCTCGCCACGAAGATGGGTCTAGACCCGGCCATGGTGGTGCACGCCAAGGCGATGGGGCCCTCCTTCACCTTCTTCGTCGTGTACGGATCGGTGCGCCACCTGGTCGACCTGTCTGCCGTGCAGGTCGTGGAGCGCGAGTACCCGCTGCTGTCGGCCAAGGAGGTCAACGCGGCCATCAAGTCCCGGCTGCGTCGCAAGCTGGTGGTCGTGGGCGCCTGCATCGGGACAGACGCGCACACCGTCGGGATCGACGCGATCCTCAACATCAAGGGCTTTGCCGGTGAGAAGGGCCTGGAGTACTACCGGGAGGTGAAAGTGGTCAACCTCGGCGCGCAGGTGATGGTCCCGGACCTGGTGAGCCGCGCGCGGACGGAGAAGGCCGACGCGGTCCTGGTGTCCCAGGTGGTGACCCAGCGCGACGCGCACCTGATCAACACCCGCGAGATGTCGGCAGCCTTCCGCGAGGCCTATCCCGCTGGTCGGGTGCCGCTCCTCGTCGTCGGTGGCCCGAGGTTCGACGAGCAGGCCACAGCCGAGCTGGGGGTCGACCGCGTGTTCGGTCGGGGCGCCACCCCCGGTGACGTGGCCAGCTATCTGGTCCATGCCCTCAGCACGGCCTGAGCGCCGACAGATCTACCGCATCTGACCGCCCTCGAAGGAGACTCGTCTCGATGAGCAGCACCGCCGCTGGACAGCTGGGACTGACTGTCACGCACCGCCGCTACGTCCCCTACGCCCACGCGCACTACGCCGGGCACCTCGTCGACGGGGCATATGTGCTCGGCCTGTTCGGCGACGTTGCGACGGAGCTGTGCATCCGCACCGACGGCGACGAGGGCCTGTTCGCTTCCTACGCCGACGTGCAGTTCCGTGCGCCAGTGCGGGCCGGCGACGTCCTGGAGGTCGACGCGCGGTTGACCAAGGTCGGGACACGCAGCCGCACGGTGGACTTCGAGGCTCGGGTCGTCTGCCGGGGTGCGACAGGATCGGCCGAGTCGGCCGCGGAGGTGCTTGATCCGCCGGTTGTCGCAGTCAGCGCAACGGGCGTGGTCGTCGTCCCGGTTGTTGCGTAGGGACCTTCCGGATCAGGGTCGATGGTCCATTCGGGTGATGTCCTCTGGCGTGTCCTGGCAGACACGCCGATCCCGTTGCTGGTCAAGGAAAATTGACCTGTTCGGTTGACCCCCCGGCGACCTGCGACGATGCGCATCGTCGCAGGTCAGGCCCCGGTTGACAGAGGGTTGCTCCGGGGTCAAGGGTAAGGCCGTCCACCGCAAGGACAACCCGAACCAGATCTCTCCGGCACAGTTCGCGAGCCGGCCTCGGGCCGCGGGGCGGCGCAATGCGCAAGTGTCGTCCGGGTGCCAGGTCCGACCGTCGGCGACGCCGAACAGGAGAGTGATGACGGGGGTGGGACACGGGAAGGGCCCGACCGCCCAGTAGACAACGGCGCTCGGTCCGGCTGCCAGCCGGACGGCGTCGGTCCGAAGGGCAGGTGCGGGCCCTGACCCGTTCCCACGGCAGGTGCTGCCGAGCAGGGACCACCTCGGGCCGGGCACCGACGATCAACTCGTGACGATGTACGGTCGCAGAGGATTCCACGGCTGCGCCCGTCGCCTCCTGGCGGCGCTCGATGACGCGCTCCGCAGGACGCCCCGTCCCGGAAGGACAGCCTCGCGGTGACCAGCACTGCCACCGGTAGGACAGTGTCCCGCCGGCTGCCCGCGCAGGGCGGGGCGCTCGGTCGGCTGGGGCCACGGCTCGGCGCTGCCGCTGTGAGCGGCGGTCTGCTCGCAGTCGCGTTCCCGCCGTACGACCTGTGGTTCCTCGCGCCGGTCGGGGTGGCC
>JBBRVU010000125.1:0-12534 GCA_038246575.1 Actinomycetes bacterium
CAGCCGGCCGCCTCGCGGCCTGGGGCACGGCGGCCCTGACCGGCGCAGTGAGCCCGGACGAGGCCGCCGACGAGGTCTGCGGCCCGCGCGACGCCGGGCACCGGGTGCTGGGCCTGCCGGGAGAGGTCTCGGCCGTCAACCTTGCCTACGCATTGGCCCGGCTGCGTGCGTCCGGGGTGGGTGGCTTGCGGCTGGTCCTGCCACGGCCGGGCGACGCCACCGGGCTCCCAGGACCGCCGGAGTTCAACGTCCGTGCGGTCGGACGCGGCGAGGCCGTCGTCACCGTGGGCGGACCGCCGATGGGGCTGCTCGACGAGACCCGGGGAACGTGGTCGGTGCACCCGGTCACAGGCGACCCCCGGACGCCACTGTCGCTGTCCGATGCGCTACGGACCCTCAACGCCGCGACCCGCGCCGCGACCGAGGTGCTGGCCGACCTCGACATCGCCCGCTGGGAACCGGCGGCGGCGGAGGTCCTGGCCGCCCGGTCCCGGTCCGTCCGCCCGTCACTCCCCCTGTCCGTCGACCCGCAGGCGCACCAGGTCCTCGAGCAGGCTTCGCGCCTGACCACGATCGTCGAGCTGGCCCGGGCGGGAGACGGCGGCGCTGTGGCGGCGTCCGCGATGACCGCCCGGTCGGAGGTGCTGCGCGAGCTCGACACTGCCGCTCGTCGGGCCGTCGAGGCCGCCTGCAGCCCGCCGCCGACCTGATCGGCGGTCCGGCCCTCAGAGCAGGGTGCGGTACAGGTCCAGAGTCCTGGTGGCTATCGCGGCCCACGAGAACGCCTCGACGGCACGCCGGCGCCCTGCCTGCCCCATCTCCCGGGCCCGGTCCGGGTCGCGCAACACGTCGCTGAGGGCATCGGCCAGGCCGGTCTCGAAGGCGCCCGGGTCCAGCGGCGTGCCGGTCCCGTCCCTGATCTGCTCGATCGGCACCAGCAGGCCGGTCTCGCCGTCGACAACAACCTCAGGAATCCCGCCGGTCGCCGTCGCGACCACCGGGATCTCGCACGCCATCGCCTCCAGGTTGACGATGCCCATCGGCTCGTAGACCGACGGGCAGGCGAACACGGTGGCGTGGCTGAGCACCTGGACCACGTCAGGCTTGGGCAGCATCGTCTTGACCCAGATGACGCCGTCACGGTCGCGCCGGAGCTCCTCGACCAGCAGGGTCACCTCCGCCAGGATCTCGTCCGTGTCCGGCGAGCCTGCGCAGAGCACCAGCTGCACCGACGGGTCCAGCGACAACGCGGAACGCAGCAGGTGCGGCAAGCCCTTCTGCCGGGTGATCCGCCCGACGAAGACGACCGAAGGCCGGTTCGGATCGATGCCGAGCCGATCCAGGACGTCGGTGCCAGGGTCAGGCGAGTACTCCGTCGTGTCGATGCCGTTGTGCACCACGTGCACGCGGGCGGGGTCGACCGCCGGGTAGCAGCGCAGCAGGTCGGCCCTCATGCCGGCAGACACCGCGATCACGGCGTCCGCGGACTCCATGGCCGTGCGCTCGACCCAGGAGGACAGCGCATAGCCGCCTCCGAGCTGCTCGGCCTTCCACGGGCGCAACGGCTCGAGGCTGTGCGCGCTCACGACGTGCGGGACTCCGTGCAGCAGCTTGGCGACGTGGCCGGCGAGATTCGCGTACCAGGTGTGCGAGTGGACGAGATCCGCTCCTTCGCACCCGGCCGCCATGTCGAGGTCGGTGCCAAACGTGCGCAATGCCTGGTTGGCGCCGACGAGACCGGGCGGCACGTCGTACGCAGTGACCCCGCTCTCTTCGCGAGGCGCCCCCATGCAACGGACCCGGACATCGACGAGTCTCCGCAGATCCCGGGCGAGGTACTCGACGTGGACCCCCGCTCCGCCGTAGACCTCGGGGGGGTACTCACGGGTGAGCAGATCAACGCGCATAAGGGTGATTGTGTCGGCTGAGGGGTAGCGTGCGCATCATGCCGGACCGGGTTCTTTCCATCGTTCTCGCCGGCGGCGAGGGCAAACGCCTGATGCCCCTCACCGCTGACCGTGCCAAACCAGCAGTGCCGTTCGCCGGGATCTATCGGCTGATCGACTTCGTGCTGTCCAACCTGGTCAACGGTGGCTATCGCAAGATCGTGGTGCTCACCCAGTACAAGAGTCACAGCCTGGACCGGCACATCTCCTCGACCTGGCGGCTGTCCACGATGTTGGGCAACTACATCGCCCAGGTGCCCGCGCAGCAGCGGCTCGGCCCCCGATGGTTCGCCGGTTCGGCCGACGCCATCTACCAGAGTCTCAACCTGATCGGCGACGAGCGGCCGACCCACGTCATCGTGTTCGGTGCCGACCACATCTACCGGATGGACCCCAGCCAGATGGTCCGCCAGCACATCGAGTCCGGCGCAGGCGTGACCGTCGCTGCGATCCGCCAACCGATCGGGATGGCCGACCAGTTCGGGGTCATCGAGACAGCCAACGACCGCCGCGTCATCGCGGCCTTCCGGGAGAAGCCCACCGACGCCGTCGGCCTGGCCGACGATCCCGATCAGGTCTACGCCTCCATGGGCAACTACGTGTTCACCACAGAGGTCCTGCTCGAGGCCCTGCGACGTGACGCGATGGACCCGTCGAGCAAGCACGACATGGGCGGCAACATCATCCCGATGCTGGTCGAGCGCGGCGACGCGCACGTCTACGACTTCCGCGACAACGAGCTGCCAGGCTCCACGCCGCGTGATCGCGACTACTGGCGCGACGTCGGGACCCTCGACGCGTTCTACGACGCCCACGACGACCTCATCGCCGTGCACCCCGTCTTCAACCTGTACAACAAGGACTGGCCGATCTACACCTCGCACGAGCCGTTGCCGCCGGCCAAGTTCGTCCACGCGATCGAGGGTCGGATGGGTGTCGCTGTCAACTCGTTCGTCTCCAGCGGGGCCGTCGTGTCCGGTGCCCGGGTGGAACGGTCTGTCCTGTCGCCGTGGGTGCACGTGCACTCCTACGCCGAGGTGACCGGCAGCGTCCTGATGCACAACGTCGACGTCGGTCGCAACGCCGTGATCAAGAACGCGATCCTCGACAAGAACGTCATCGTTCCCGAGGGCGCCCGCATCGGTGTGGACCCCGAGCACGACCGGGCCCGCGGGTTCACCATCTCCGAGGGTGGCATCACTGTCGTCGGCAAGGGACAACGGGTCACGGTCTGATCATCGCCGCGACAGCCGACCAGTAGCGTTGACGACGTGATGGCCCCATCCACCGCGTCCCAGGCCGCCGTCCTGGTCACCGTCACCGGCCGGGATCGCCCCGGGGTGACCTCCGTCCTGCTCGGCGCGCTCGCCCGCTGGGACGCTGGCGTCCAGGACATCGAGCAGGTCACCATCCGGGGCCGGCTCGTCCTCGGGGTCCTGCTGCGCACGACGGCGGCCGCAGGCCAGGTGACCCGGGCACTCGAGGACGTCCTGCTGCCACTGGGGCTCGAGGTGGACGTGACCGCGGTGTCCGCCGAGGACGGCTCGCATCGGCGTGGCCGCAGCCACATCACGGTGCTCGGGCACCCGCTGAAGCCCGCCGCTCTGGGGGCCATCGCCGGCTGCATCGCCGACTACGGCGGCAACATCGACCGCATCGTGCGGATCGCGCGCTACCCGGTCACCGCCGTCGAGCTCGAGGTCTCCGGTGCGGACCCGGCGATGCTTCGACCGAAGCTGGCGATGACGGCGGCCGCACAGGGCGTTGACGTTGCGGTCGAAAGGTCCGGGCTGCACCGCCGGGCCAAGCGGCTGGTCGTCCTCGACGTCGACTCGACCCTCGTCCAGGGCGAGGTCATCGAGATGCTCGCCGCGATCGCGGGCTGTGAGTCAGAGGTCGCTGAGCTGACCGAGCGAGCGATGGCAGGCGAGCTGGACTTCGCCGAGTCGCTGCGGGAGCGGGTCCGGCTGCTCGCCGGCCTGCCCGAGACGGCAGTGGAGGAGGTGCGCGCCGGACTGGAGCTTGCTCCGGGCGCGCGCACCTTCGTGCGCACACTCAAGCGCCTCGACTACCGGTTGGCCGTGGTCAGCGGCGGCTTCACCCAGGTCACCGATGCGATCGTGGCCGACCTGGGCGTCGACTACGCCGCGGCGAACGTCCTCGAGATCGTCGACGGGCGTCTCACCGGCGAGCTGGTCGGGCCGGTGATCGACCGGGCCGGCAAGGCGGCCGCGTTGGAACGCTTCGCGCACGATGCCGGTGTCCCGGTCTCGCAGACCGTGGCGATCGGCGACGGGGCCAACGACCTCGACATGCTCGCGCTGGCCGGGCTCGGGATCGCCTACAACGCCAAGCCGGTCGTGCGCGTGGCCGCCGACGCGGCAGTCACCGTGCCCTACCTCGACGCGATCCTGTTCCTGCTGGGCATCAGCCGTGAGGAGATCGAGGAGGCCGACGCCGCCGAGGGGCTGCAGGTCACGACCCCGCCCACCTGAGCTGTCAGCTCGGCGGTGCCCACGAGGCGAGCACGTGCCGGCTGGACAGGTCCAGGACGACGATCGCGCCGGGGCGCAACCCCGTCAGCTCGCCGGTCAGGCTCGCGAGGACCTGCTCCATCGTCGGGTTGTGACCGACGACCACCATCGAGGCGGCCGCGCTGCTCTGCACCCGGTCCAGGACGTCGCGAGGGGACGCGAGGTAGAGGTCGCGCCCGACGACGACCTCGCCAGGCTCCAGTGCCGAAGCCATCGCTGCCCACGTCTGGCTCGCCCGGACCGCGTCCGAGCACCAGACGAGCCCGGGCTCGCGAAGGACGCCGGCCAACCATCGACCGCCAGCAGCCGCGGCCCGGTGTCCGCCGTGGGTCAGCTCTCGCTCGTGGTCAGCCCCCTCCTCGCCGGACACCGCCTTGGCGTGGCGAACGAGCACCAGGAGCCGGCGGTCCGGCTCGGATGCGCCTGGTTCCACGACCGCTCAGGCGCCCATCGCATGCACGCCACCGTCGACGTGGACGATCTCCGCGGTCGTCCGCGGGAACCAGTCCGAGAGAAGGGCGACGCAGGCCTTCGCCGCCGGGTCGAAGTCGCTGATGTCCCACGCCAAGGGCGCCCGGGTCGACCAGACCCCCTCGAACTCCTCGAACCCCGGGATCGACTTGGCCGCGGTCGTCTTCAGCGGACCGGCGGCCACCAGGTTCACCCGGATGTTCGCCGGCCCCAGGTCGCGGGCCAGGTAACGAGCAGTCGACTCGAAGGCCGCCTTGGCCACGCCCATCCAGTCGTACTTCGGCCACGCCACCGTCGCGTCGAAGGTCAGCCCGACGACCGACCCACCCGCAGGCATCAGCGGCCGGGCCGCGACCGCCAGAGCCTTGAGCGAGTACGCCGAGATCTGCACCGCCGTGGCGACATCGGCCCACTCGGTGTTGAGGAAGTTGCCACCGAGTGCAGCCTCGGGCGCGAAGCCGATGGAGTGCAGCACGCCGTCCAGCCCGTCGACGTGCTCGCGCACCCGGTCGGGCAACGCGGCGAAGTCTTCGGCGTTGGACGCGTCCAGCTCGATCACCGGGGGTGTCGTCGGGAGGCGCTTCGCGATCGTCTGGGTGATCCGGGAGGTCCGCCCGAACGAGGTGAGCACCACCTCGGCGCCCTCCTGCTGAGCGATCCGGGCCACGTGGAACGCGATGGAGGAGTCCATCAGGACTCCCGTGACGAGGATGCGCTTTCCGTCGAGCAGTCCCATCAGTGCCCTTCCCTGGTGCGTCGCCGGTCATCGTGCACGGTCAGTGACCCATCCCAAGACCGCCGTCGACCGGGACGACCGCACCGGTGACGTACGCGGCTTCCTCCGACGCCAGGAAGCGCACGACCCCGGCCACCTCCTCGGGGCTGGCGAACCGGCCCAGCGGGATCTGACCCCGATAGGTCTGCTGCAGGTCGTCGGACAGGTCGGCAGTCATGTCGGTCTCCACGAAGCCGGGAGCGACCACGTTGAAGGTGATGCTGCGCGAGCCGAGCTCGCGGGCCAGTGACCGGGCGAGGCCGACCAGCCCGGCCTTGGACGCGGCGTAGTTGCTCTGCCCCGCCGACCCGAGCAGGGCGACGACTGACGAGATGAAGATCACCCGGCCTCGTCGCAGCCGCAGCATGCCCTTCGACGCTCGCTTGGCAACGCGCCATGCACCGGTGAGGTTGGTGTCCAGGACGGCGCCGAAGTCCTCCTCCGACATCCGCATGATCAGCTGGTCGCGAGTCGTGCCGGCGTTCGCGACCAGGACCTCGACCGGACCCAGGTCCGCCTCGACCGCGCTGAAGGCGGCGTCGACCGAGGACGCGTCTGTGACGTCGCAGCGGACCCCGACCAGTCCCTCGGGCGGCTCGCCGGATCGGTAGGTGACCGCGACTCGATCGCCGGCGGCAGCGAAGGCCCGGGCGGTTGCCAGCCCGATCCCACGGTTACCCCCCGTGACGAGCACGCAACGACCGGTCTTGCTCTCGGTGTCATCTGGCACGGGGGCGACGCTATCGGGCACCGAATGGTCGACGCGAGCCAGTCGGGACCCTCTAGGGTCGGGCCCCACGGGTGTCGCCGGCAGACGGCGTGCCCGCCCCACGCCGTCGTGCAACGGGAGACGCCTGTGCCAGCCCAGATCGACGAGGCCTTCACCGACCTCCCCCTACGTGCCCTCGCGGACGCGGCGCTCACCCGCGCGCGCGAGCTGGGCGCCGAGCACGCCGACCTGCGGGTGGAGCGGATCCGCGACGGGCGCCAGGCCGTGCATGACGGGCGCCTGGACGGCACCAGCGATCGCGAGGACATCGGTCTCGCTGTGCGCGTGGTGCACGACGGGACGTGGGGTTTCGCCAGCGACGTCGTACTGACCCCGGACGTGGCGGTACGCGTCGCCGAGCGAGCGGTCGAGGTCGCTCTAGTCAGCCGCCCGTTGTCCACCGAGCGCGTGGAGCTGGCCGACGAGCCGGTGCACGCCGATGCCACCTGGGCCTCGCCCTACGACATCGACCCGTTCACCGTGTCCGAGCAGGACAAGGTGACGTTGCTCGCCGAGTGGAGCGCCGAGCTGCTCGCTCACGACATCGTCGCCCACACCGAGGCGTCGGCGCACTCGGTGAAGGAGAACAAGTTCTACGCCGACCTGCACGGAACGACGACGACCCAGCAGCGGGTCCGCATGAACCTGGAGCTCCAGGCGACCGGCATCGACAAGGAGAGCGGACGTTTCGACACGATGCGCACCCTCGCAGCCCCGGTGGGACGCGGCTGGGAGTGGGCGACGGGAGACCACTACGACTGGGCCGCCGAGCTGGCCGAGCTGCCCGAGCATCTGGCCGAGAAGCTGCGGGCGCCCACCGTCGAGGCGGGGACGTACGACCTGGTGATCGATCCCACCAACCTCTTCCTCACCATCCACGAGTCGATCGGTCACGCGACCGAGCTCGACCGGGCCTTGGGCTACGAGGCGAACTACGCCGGGACGTCTTTTGCCACCTTCGACCAGCTGGGGACGCTGCAGTACGGCTCCCCCGCCCTGACCGTCACCGGGGATCGCACCACCGAGCACGGACTGTCCAGCATCGGCTACGACGACGAGGGCGTCGCTTCGCAGGAGTGGGACATCGTGCGAGACGGCGTGCTGACCGGCTACCAGCTCGACCGGGCGATGGCAAGACGCCAGGGGCTCGGCCGCTCGAACGGGTGCGCGTTCGCTGACTCGGCCGGACATGTGCCGATGCAGCGGATGGCCAATGTGTCGTTGCAGGCCGCCCCCAGCGGACCGTCGACGGAAGAGCTCATCTCGGGCGTGGATCGCGGCATCTACATCGTCGGCGACAAGAGCTGGTCGATCGACATGCAGCGCTACAACTTCCAGTTCACCGGGCAGCGGTTCTTCCGCATCGAGAACGGACGGTTGGCCGGGCAGCTGCGCGACGTGGCCTACCAGGCGACCACCACGGATTTCTGGCGCTCGCTGGAGGCGGTCGGAGGTTCGCAGACCTACGTGCTCGGTGGCGCCTTCAACTGCGGCAAGGGCCAACCCGGGCAGGTGGCCGCGGTGAGCCACGGCTGCCCCTCGACACTGTTCCGCGGGATCCGGATCCTCAACACGCAGTCGGAGGCAGGCCGATGAGCATCCCGAACCCGGACGTACGCGCTCAGGAGGTCGTCGAGCGAGCGCTGGCCCTGTCGCAGTCCGACGGCTGTGTCGTGATCGCCGAGGAGACCAGCGACGCGAACCTGCGCTGGGCGACGAACACGCTGACCACCAACGGGGTCACGCGGGGCCGGTCCCTGACGGTGATCGCCACCGTCGGGGCGGGCGAAGGCGTCGCGACCGGCGACGTCTCCCGCAGCAACGTCACGACCGAGGAGGTCGAGGACCTGGTGCGGTCGGCGGAGGCCGCCGCCCGGGCGAGCCGTCCAGCGGACGACGCCCATCCGCTCACCACACCCGCGGACGTCCCCAGCAACGGGGCCGGTTGGGACGACCCTGCGGCCGAGACCTCGATAGGGGTCTTCGCCGGCCTCGCGCCGACCCTGGGTGAGGTCCTCGGCCGGGCCCGGGCGGCCGGCCGGGAGCTGTTCGGTTTCGCCGAGCACCAGCTCGCCACGACCTACCTCGGAACCTCGACCGGTGTCCGGGTTCGACACGCCCAGCCGACCGGCCGGATCGAGGTGACCGGAAAGCGGGCCGGCGACTGGTCGCGTTCCTCCTGGCTCGGGGAGAGCACCCGGGACTTCACCGACATCGACATCGTCGCCATCGACGAGGAGCTCGAACGCCGGCTGAGCTGGGCTGAGCGACGCGTCGACCTCGAGGGCGGTCGCTACGAGACCCTGCTGCCACCGAGCGCCGTGGCGGACCTGATGGTCTACCTGTACTGGACCGCGATCGCCCGCGACGCCGACGACGGGCACTCGGTCTTCAGCCGGCCAGGCGGCGGGACAAGGGTGGGCGAGCGGCTCAGCCAGTCGCCCCTCCGCGTGTGGAGCGACCCGCACGATCCGGGGCTCGAGTGCGACCCGGTCGTGTTCGCGTCGGAGTCCGGCGCGGCTCAGTCCGTCTTCGACAACGGGCTCCCGATCGGCGTGACCGACTGGGTCTCCGACGGAGAGCTGCGAGCGCTGATCCAGACCCGTCACTCCGCAGACGTCACGGGTCTGTCGTTCACCCCCGGCGCGGACAACCTGTTGATGGCCTCCGGTGACGCGCATCGTGATCTGGATGCCATGGTCGCCGACACCGCTCGGGGGCTGCTGCTGACCTGCCTCTGGTACGTCCGGGAGGTCGACCCGCAGACCCTGCTCCTCACCGGCCTCACCCGGGACGGCGTCTACCTCGTCGAAGGGGGCGAGGTGGTGGCAGAGGTGAACAACTTCCGCTTCAACGAGAGCCCGGTCGGGATGCTCGGACGGCTCTCGGAAGTAGGTCTGACCGAGCGCACGCTCGCCCGGGAGTTCGGCGACTACTTCACCCGGACCAAGATGCCCGCCTGGCGGGTTCCGGACTTCAACATGTCCTCGGTCTCGCTCGCGTCCTAGGCCGCTGACGCGAAGATTCCCCTTCACCCCTACAGCAGGTTCAGTCCCGACAAGACCAGACAGCGCGCCCTGAACCAACTCCAACAAACGGGGAACACATCCAGGCCCCCGCACCGCGGGTGCATCAAGCCCATCTGGTGTTCCTCCTCCTCAACCCGGTGACGAATGACGATGTCCGACCCAGGGAGGGCGAGGAAGATCCAGAAGCCTGACGCTCGTGCTCAAGGCAACAATCCACGGTTCTCGTGGCTCGCCGACATGATCACGGATCGGGACATCGTCGTGGACCTGGTCGAGGCCATCTCCGAGGCACCCCCGAACGGCTGAGATGCCCGCACCCGCGATGGCCCGGACCGACCAGTCCGGGCCATCGCTGTGGCGGCGTCGCCCCGGTCAGCCGGTCAGCCGGTGCGGGACCGCTTCGTCACTTTGGGCTCCCGGCGCAGATCCACCTGGATCTCGCGCTCGGCGCCCGGCGTTCCCTCACCGATCTCCCGCGAGCGCTCACGCTCGGCGTTGAACTCGGTGCCCAGCACGACGGCCACGTTCGTGATCCAGTACCACACGAGGAAGCAGATGATCCCGCCGAACGTGCCGTACGTCTTGTTGTACGACCCGAAGTTGGCCACGTAGAACGCGAAGGCGACCGACGCGACCAGCCACACGACCACCGCCAGCGTCGCCCCGGGTAGGACAGACGTGAAGCCTCGCTGCTTCGCGTTGGGCGACGCGTAGTAGATCAGGGCGATCGCCAGCAGGACGACGGCCAGCATGACCGGCCACTTGGCGATGTCCCACACGGTGACGGCCACGCTTCCCGCCCCGATCGCAGCTCCGACCGACCTCGCGACCGGCCCGGTGACGACGACGGCCACCGCCACGAGGGCCAGCAGCAGGACCTGGGCCAGTGTGACCAGCATCTGCAGCGGCCGCAGCCAGTAGAACGGCCGGCCTTCCTCCACCTCCCACACGACGTTCGACGCCTTGGTGAACGCGCCGATGTAGCCCGACGCGCTCCAGAGCGCGCCGAGAAGTCCGGCGATGAGCAGCAGCCCGGCAGCGCCCCGGTTGGCGGTGACGCCCTGGATGGGGCCTTGTAGGGACTGCACGGCGCTGGCGGGCAGCAGCCCACTGACGACGTCGGTGAGGGTCGTGGTGACCTTCTGCGGGTTGGCGAACAGACCGACGACCGAGACGAGGGCGAGCAAGGCCGGGAACACCGAAAGCAGCCCGTAGTAGGTGAGCGCGGCCGCCCAGATCGTCCCGTTGTCCTCGCTGAACTCGGTCGCTGTCCGTTTCACCGTGCCGCCGGCGCCGGAGGACCGCGGGTGCGCCGGACCTTCCGGGCGCCGGGCCATCGTCTTCTCGCCACGTGGACCCTCCAGATCCACCGGGCCGGTCTGCTCAGACTGCTCGGCCTGCTCGGTCTGGTGGTCGGGCGCCTGCTTGGGGCGCCGAAGTCCGAACATGTGCCCTCCTCCCTCGCTCGGCCCGGAACCCCCGGGACAGGTCCGGACTGCCCGTCACCCCACAGTCGAAACGACTCCGCCGCCGGGAGACGGGCAAGGGTCGTCGACACCGGGTGGGGAATCGAACAGGATGAAGATCCGTCGAGTCGACTCGCGGGGTCGGGGAACTCCCCAGCGCATCGAGGGCTACCCATGCCCGTCGGCGCCTGGATCAGAAGACGGGCGTCTGTTCGGCGAGGAAGTCGCCCTGCTCCTGACGGATGGTCCAGACGCGGATGTCCTTGCCGTTGGCAGACATGTCCTTCTCGTGGAAGCGCACCCCGTCGTCGACCAGCCCGCCGGTCCCCTGGATCAGGTGGCGGAGCTCGTCGTCGATCACGAAGGCGACGTCGCCGGCGAAGTCGGCCAGGTCGGCCGGTGGCCGGCTCTGGACCTCGAGCACCCGGAAAGCGGTGCCGGCCGGCACCGAGTCCGGTGTGGTGAAGGACATGCAATCAGCCTTCCGTCGGACTGGCGCCGCGAAACCCGGGCTGGACCCCGGGACCTGCGGGACGTTGGTCGGCGAACGTCCCGCGTGCCCGACATCCCCGCCGCAGGTCAGCGCGTTGGCCGCCGTCGAACTGGGCCCGCACGACCCAGCGCCGAAGCGACCTCGGCCCACACCGAGAGCCCGGCCGCGCGCAAACGTCAGCGCACCAGGCAGCACCGCAAGACAGCGGCCCGGGAACCCGCCGACCGGCGGCGCGGGCGAGGGGCATGGCTGCCGCTCGCACGCGGGCCGGGACGTCAGGTCGAGCGGGGCGGTCCCGGCGCGGACGGGTGCGCACCGACGTCGTGACCCGCCGACGGTGACGTCGACGGGACGCCTTCGAGGGGGATGCCGCTCGCGGTGGGCCACGAGTTCATGGTCCCCAACTTGTCCGCGGCCGGGGAGCCCCGTCAGCGCGGGGGTTGCGGCCGAGTGGAGGCGGCGTTGCGCTGCTGATCACGGCGCCGCTGGTAGGCGGCCCAGGCCTTCCGACCGAGAAGGAGGACCACGGTGCGCCACACCCATCGCAGGATCATGACTGCTCGACTGCCCGGACGGAGCCCGCCGAAACGGGACCGGACCGCCCGGGAGGCAACCCGGCACGACCTGGACGGCCGCGAGCCCCAGCGCGACCCGGCGCGGACACCGGGTGCATCCATCGGCCGGTGTCGCCCGAATCACTATTCGGACGGACGGCGGAGGTGCACGACCGGACAGGAGGGGGCACAGTGGTGTGGTGAGCAACCTCTGGCGGCAGCGGCGCGTCAAAGATCCTGTCTTCCAGATCTCGGGGGCCCGCCGGGGGGTGCGCGAGGACGTGAACAGCCGGACTCGCCGCTACGTCATCTCCATGGGGGTCCGCACGGTCTGCTTCGTGCTGGCGGTCGTCACCGACGGCTGGCTGCGCTGGGTCTTCCTGGCCGGGGCGGTGCTGCTGCCGTACCTCTCGGTCGTGTTCGCCAACGGCGGGAGGGAACGCGCGATCGATCTCCCGGACGCCGGAGGCACACCTGATCGTCCGGCAATCGAGGGA
>JBBRVU010000126.1:0-12429 GCA_038246575.1 Actinomycetes bacterium
CCTGGTCGTTCACGACCGTCGGGTCACCGATCGCGGCGTCCGGACCGATCGCGGCGTCGACCCCGGCGCGGGTCCGGTCGTGCAACGGCCTGCGGCCCACCATCGTCGGCACCAACGGCAACGACACGATCCGGGGCACGAAGGGGCCGGACGTGATCGTGGCCCTCGGCGGCCGCGACATCATCAAGGGCCGGGGCGGGAACGACACGATCTGCGCCGGAGCCGGCGCCGACCAGGTCAGGGCAGGTCACGGTGACGACGTCGTGCGCGGTGGCCCGGGGGACGACTGGCTGATCGGGGCCTCTGGCTCCGACACCCTGTTCGGCGGTGGCGGTGACGACACCATCGCGGGCAAGAGCGGTGACGACACCATCGCCGGCAGGAGCGGTGACGACACCGTTCGCGGCAACCGCGGCGCTGACGACATCGCCGGGAACCGCGGTGCCGACCTGCTCAGGGGCGGGAAGGACGACGACACGATGCGCGGGGGCAAGGACGACGACGTCCTGCGGGGAGGCCCGGGGTTCGACTCGCTGACCGGCGGCCCGGGCACGGATGAGTGCCGCAGCCCGATCGGTGGGTCCGGGTGCGAGCTGCCGGAGCAGTCAGCGACCTTGCCCGGTGACGCTGCCGCGACCCAGGCCACCATCGCCCCGTTCGTGCACCGCAGCACCAGCAGCTGACGCGGAGACAAGAGCGTCGAACAACTCGGTCATCGCGATCATCTCGGGGTGCCACTGGACGCCGAGCAGGAAGCTGCGGTCCGGGTCCTCGATCGCCTCGGCCAGCCCGTCTGGCGAGCGCCCGCTGACGGTTAGCGTGCCGGCGTCGGCGACACCCTGGTGATGTCCGGAGTTCACGACGACCTCGTCGCCGATGAGCCGGTGGGCCAGCGATCCCGTCGCGAGCTCGACGCGGTGCTCGCTCCATTCCCCGTTCCAGGCGCCGTGCGTCTCGTGACCGGTCGCGCCGGGCAGGTGCTGGTGCAGTCGCCCGCCGTTGGCCACGGCCAACAGCTGCATGCCCCGGCACACCCCGAGCACTGGCAGATCGCGCGCAGCCGCCGAACGCAGCAGCTCGAGCTCGGACTCGTCCTGCCCGGCGTCGACCGCGACGGTGTGCTCGCTCTGCGGTTGGCCGTAGCGTGCCGGCCCGACGTCTGCGCCACCGGCCAGCACCAGGCCGTCGAGCAGACCCGCGAGCTCCGAGCCGGCGTCGCCCGCGGGGAGGAGGACCGCCCGTCCGCCCGCCCCACGTACCGCCGTGACATAGGCGTCCGGGAGCAGCGAGACCTGGTCGGTCCAGGCGCCCCAGCTGGCGCGGACGGTGGACGCGGTGATGCCGATGACGGGTCGCACCTCGCCAGCCTGACACTTCGGCGGTGGCCACCGCGAGCAAACTGTGCTGGGCCCGGTCGTCGACCCATGGCCATTCGTGTCTGAAATGCCAAGATCGGAGCTCGTCAGCGTCAGATCCGGGCGCCGATCTGCTCCGATCCTGCAGATTCCGACACCATCGGCGGGGCGGCGGAGACCTGCTCAGCCCACGAGTTCGTGGAGGTCCGGGACGGCCTTCCGGTAGCCCGCGAGCAGCTCCTTCGCCGTGGTGACCGAATCGACCAGGGGGTGCAGGGCAAAGGCCTTGAGCGCCAGAGTGGCGGAGCCCGTCCTGGCTGCGGCGATGGTCAGCTGCTCGACGGCCTTGATCTGCTGCATGAGCCCGAGCTGCTCGCCGGGAACGGGCACTGTCGGAAGGGGCCGTGGCCCCTCCTGGTCGACGGTGCACGGAATCTCGACCACGGCATCCGGCGGGAGTCCCGGCACGGCTGACCCGTTGCGGACGTTGAGGATCATGGCGCTTCGCTCGTTGCGGGCGATCGCTGCCATGATCGCCAGAGCGAGTCCCTCGTAGCCGCCCCCTTGCACGTCCGACTTGTCGCGACCCTCGTCGTCGGCGCGTCCCTCCTGCATGTACGTGGCGTCGCGCTCGGCACGGACCCGCCGCCACTCCGTCAGAGCGCGGTCGGGCGCCGCGGCGACCGCGCGGTAGAACTCGCTCTGCTGCGAGAGCAGGAACTCACCGCGGGTCTGGCTGTCGCCGCGGATCGCCGACACCGCTTCGCGGGTGAAGTAGTAGTAGTAGAGGTACTCGTTGGGCAGGCAGCCCAGCGCCTGGATCCAGTCGGTGCCGAACAGCCGGCCCTCCTCGATCGTGGCCAGCAGCTGCGGGTCGCCGATCAGGTCGGGCAGCACGTCGCGACCGTCCTGGCGGATGGCGTGCAACCAGCCCAGGTGGTTGAGCCCGACGTAGTCCAGTGTCACGGCATCGGCATCGGCCTCGTAGCCGAGTGCCTGCGCGGCACGTCGCCCGAGTCCGATGGGCGAGTCACAGATGCCGACGACCCGGTCGCCCAGCACCTGCTGCATCGCCTCGGTGATCATGCCAGCCGGGTTGGTGAAGTTGATGACCCAGGCGTCCGGGCAACGGACCGCGATCCGCTCCGCAACCTCGACGGCGACGGGCACGGTTCGCAGGCCGTACGCGAGTCCTCCCGGCCCCGTGGTCTCCTGGCCGAGCAGCCCGAGATCGAGCGCGACTCGTTCGTCCCGGGTGCGTCCCTCGAGGCCGCCCACCCTGATCGCGGAGAACACGAAGTCCGCGCCGTCGAGTGCCGAGTCCAGGTCGGTGGTCGTGGACACCACGGGTGCCCCGTCGACACCGGCGCCCATCTGGTCGAGCACCTGCATGACGGCGGCCAGGCGCACTTCGTCGACGTCGTGCAAGGACACTCGGTCCACGCGACGCGCGTTCGTGTCGCGCAGCAGCGCCCCATAGACGAGAGGCACCCGAAAGCCACCGCCACCGAGGATCGACAGCTTCACCCGAGCAACACCTCCACCTGAGCAGCCGCACACGCCTCGAGCGTGGCCGGGTCGGCACCATCATTGGTCACCAGCACGTCGACGTCGGACATGTCGCAGACCCGCAGCGAGCCGGTGCCGGGGAACTTGTGCTGGTCCGCCAGCACGACGACCTGGTCCGCGGATCCGATCATGGCGCGTTTGACGGGCACCTCGATGACGGTCGTGTCGATCACCTCGCCGTCTGAGCGGATGCCACTGGCGCCGAGGAATGCCCGGTCGGCATGGACCTGGCGCAGCGCGTCCTCGGTGAGCACGCCGACGATCGAGTGATAGGTGCGCCGCACCATGCCGCCTAGCAGGATCAGCTCGACCCGTTCGTCGTCGCGCAGGACGTCCAGCACGGCGAGGCTCGAGGTGATGACGGTGATCGACCGGCCGCGCAACCGTCGAGCGAGCAGGACGGTCGTCGTGCCGATGTCGAGCAGGACGACGTCTCCGTCCCGCACGAGACCTGCGGCCTTGCCGGCGACTGCGTCCTTGTCGGCGGTGTGCGAGGCGGCGACCTCGGCGAACGGCCGTTCCAGAGCCCAGTCGCCTGCCGGGTCGGCCTTGAGGTAGGCGCCGCCGTGCACCCGCGTCAGCAAGCCGGCCCGGTCGAGCTGGTAGAGGTCCCGGCGGATCGTGGCCGTGCTCACGCCCAGTGCCCGGGCCAGGTCCTCGACCGAGGTGGCACCGCCGTCCTTGAGACGTTGCACGATGTCGACCTGTCGTCGATGCCTCACGGCGGTCAAGGTAGCAGTCATTCCCGCGCGTGAAACTGCATTACCGAACAAAAATGCACGATTTTGCTTGTCACCAGGGCCTCTTACGGTGCACGATGACCGCCATCCGAAGACAGCGAGAGGAGTGCCTGGCTGTGCCGCCCTGCTCGCCGGAGTCGACCTACGACCCGCTGGCGCGTCTGCGTGCTCCCGGGGGCCCTGACTTCGATGTCTTCCTGTGGGGCACCGTCTTCCTGGACATCGTGTTCACGGGTCTCGACGCGATGCCGGCGAGCGGGACCGAGGTCTGGGCTGACGGCATGGGCTCGTGCCCCGGCGGGATCGCCAACCTGGCGATCGCCTCGAGCCGGCTGGGGTTGAGGACCTCCTTGGCTGCGGCGTTCGGCGACGACGTCTATGCCGACTTCTGCTGGCAGACGCTCGCAGACCAGGAGCACGTGGACCTTCAGCGGTCTCGCCGCTTCGAGCACTGGCACTCTCCGGTCACCGTGTCGATGGCAGTTGCGCGGGACCGCAGCATGGTCAGCCACGGCCACCCGGCCCCGATGAGTGCCACCGAGATGATCGGGCAGCCGCCGCGCTGTCGTGCCGTGATCGTGGATCTGGGCCACGAAGACTCGCTCGGGAGCCCGGGGAGTCCCCCGTGGGCCGACCTGGCCCGGCGCGACGGCGCCTTGGTGTTCGCCGACCTCGGGTGGGACCCCACGGGTGTCTGGTCGGACGAGGTCCTCAAGCAGCTGAAGTCCTGCGACGCCTTCTTGCCCAATGCCGGGGAAGCGATGTCGTACACCCGCACTGACACACCTCAGGACGCGCTCTACGTGCTGGCCGATCATGTCCCCCTCGCCGTCGTCACCGACGGGGCGCAGGGCGCCATGGCCATCGACAGCGCGACGGGGGAGGAGGCCCACGTGCCGGCGCTGCGTGTGCCGGCGCTGGACCCGACCGGCGCCGGCGACGTCTTCGGTGCAGGCATGGTCGTCGGCACGTTGTCGGGTTGGCCACTCGCCGATCGGCTGGCCTTCGCCACCCTGTGCTCGGCGCTAGCGGTGCAGCAGTTCGGTGGCTCACTCGCCGCCCCGGGATGGGGCGACATCGCCGACTGGTGGCACACCGTGCGCGACACGGGGAGCGGTTCCTACCGGTCCGCGTTGCTGCGACGGTTCGGCTTCCTCGAGGAGATCGTCCCCACCGTCCCCGTCGGCGCCGTCCGCCGGGCCGCTGCGACCATCGCCCGCCGCGCAGACGTCCAGCTCAGCCAATGAGAAGCCCTCGACCGATCCCGCGTGACCACGTTGTTCACCAGCCACAGGAGAGCCTGATGTTCCGTCGCACCCCACGAGTCCTGTCCGCCGTCGGCATCCTCACGATCGGGGCTCTCGCCGCCTGCGCGCCCGGGTCGAGCAGCGACAACACCGCCGCCCCGAAGCCCACGCCCAAGTCCGAGGTGAGCACGGATGCCGCCTCGATGGGCGACGTGACCCTGGTCGTGTGGGACCAGGAGGTACGCGGTGGCCAGGGCGCCCAGATGGCCCAGCTGAACAAGGAGTTCCAGGCCAAGTACCCGAACATCACGATCAAGCGGGTGTCGCGGTCGTTCGAGGACCTGAAGAAGACGCTGCGCCTTGCGCTCAGCGGCAATGAGCCGCCCGACGTCGTCCAGTCGAACAACGGGCGCTCCGACATGGGCGAGTTCGTCAAGGCGGGCGAGCTCGTGCCTCTCGACAACTACGCCAAGGCTTACGGCTGGGACGCCCGCTACCCGGAGTCGGTGCGGCAGTACTCGTCCTACAGCGCGGACGGCTCCACGTTCGGTGAAGGCAACCTCTACGGCCTGCCCCAGGTCGGCGAGGTCGTCGGCATGTTCTACAACAACAAGGTCCTCGCCTCAGCGGGTGTCCAACCACCGACGACCTGGGCGGAGTTCGAGGACGCACTGGCGGCGGTCAAGGCCAAGGGCGAGGTGCCGATGATGCTGGGCAACCTGGACAAGTGGCCGGCGATCCACGTGTTCGGCACCGTCCA
Source organism: Actinomycetes bacterium (assembly GCA_038246575.1). Classification (GTDB taxonomy): domain Bacteria; phylum Actinomycetota; class Actinomycetes; order JACCUZ01; family JACCUZ01; genus JACCUZ01. The sequence continues at coordinate 5,672 of JBBRVU010000126.1, forward strand.
GGGCCACACAACTCCGGCGCAGGACATCAAGACTCTCGCCTTCGGTCGCGACGGGGCTTCGTGGACAACGCCGGAGAACACTGCCGCGGCGAAGACCCTGGTCGACTGGGTCAACAAGGGCTACTTCGAGTCCGGCTTCAACGGCGAGGGCTATGACCCTGCGTGGCAGGCGTTCAGCAAGGGCAAGGGTGCCTTCCTGATCGCCGGCACCTGGTTGCAGGCGGACCTGCAGGACGCGATGGGAAGCGATGTCGGCTTCATGCTGCCGCCCGGCGACAGCGCCGACGCATCTCCGGTCGCCACCGGCGGCACCGGCCTGCCGTTCGCCATCACCAACAAGAGCAAGAACCCGGACGCGGCGGCGGCCTACATCAACTTCATCACCGACGCCCATGCGATGAACGTGCTGACCGAGACCGGAAACCTGCCGGTGGCGGACACCGCCGATCAGTCGGTCGGTGGCGGCTTGCAGGCGGATGTGTTCACCTCGTTCGGAACCGCGGTCCAGGACGACGGGCTGGTGCCCTACCTCGACTACGCGACGCCCACGATGTACGACACGCTCGGGGCGGCACTGCAGGACCTGCTGGCGAAGAAGGCGACGCCACAACAGTTCCTGGACACGCTGGAGAAGGACTACAGCGACTTCGCGACCTCCAACGGATAGTCGCGCACCCGTCGTGGTAGTCGAGCAGCTCGAGTCCGCGGCCCCGCCGTCCAGGGCCGCGGACCGGGCGACCAAGAGTGGTCGGCCGCCGGGGGAGCCGCGCAACGTCGCGTACCTCTACCTGCTTCCGGCGTTCCTGGTCTACGCGGCGTTCTTGCTCTACCCGTTGGTGCGGTCGGTCCAGATCTCGTTCTACGACTGGGACGGGCTCTCCGTCGGCACCTGGGCCGGCCTGGACAACTACCGCGAGGTGATCGCTGACGACGCCCTGCGGGGTGCCTTCGTGCACGCCCTGATCCTGATGGTGTTCTACGCGGTCGTCCCGCTGCTGATCGGGCTCGTGCTCGCATCCATCCTCAACCGGAGTCGCGTGCGGGGCCTGTCGTTCTTCCGCACCGTCGTCTTCCTCCCCCAGGTGGTGGCGATGGTCGTGGTCGCCGTCGCGTGGCGGCGGATCTATGCTCCGCAGGGCGGCTTGAACTCACTGCTCTCCGCCGTCGGTCTGGACTCGCTTGGCCGGGCCTGGCTGGGCGACTACACGTTCGCATTGCCCGCCGTGGGCTTCATCGGTACGTGGTTCGAGACCGGTCTGGTGACCGTCCTGCTGCTGGCCGGAATGGGACGCATCTCGGGGGAGCTGTACGAGGCAGCCCGCCTGGACGGGGCTGGACCGCTCCGCGAGTTCCTCGCGGTCACGCTCCCGTCGATCCGTCGGGAGATCGCGGTCGCCCTGACGCTGACCGTCATCGCCGCGCTGCGCACCTTCGACCTCGTGTACGTCACCACGCGTGGCGGTCCGGGAAACTCGACGTCGGTGCCGTCCTACGAGGTCTACCACCGCGCCTTCGAGCTCGGACAGGTCGGCTCCGCCGCGGCGATCGGCGTCTGCCTCACGCTGGTGATCTTCGCAATCTCGTTCGGGATCACCCGCATCGGCGACCGGGACTCGACGTGAAGGTGTCCAGCGGCGAGCGCACCGCGAACTACATCATCCTGGCGATCGTCGCGGTGTTCGCGATGGGACCGATCGTGTCCATCGTGGTCTCGGCACTCGGCGCGGACGACAGCTCGACCGGCGCATCGGGGTCAGGGATCCTCGGCATGCATCCCGGCAACTTCGTTGACGCCTGGCAGGTCGGGCACTTCGGGACCTACCTGAGGACCAGCCTCATCGTCTCGGTGTCCGTGGTCGCCATCAGCCTCGTTCTGTCGATCCTGAGCGGCTTCGCCTTCGGCACGATGCGGTTCCGCGGCTCCGGCCCGCTGTTCTACCTGTTCCTGCTGGGCATCATGATGCCCAGCGAGGCGATCATCGTGCCGCTCTACTTCGACCTGCGCAGCCTCGGTCTCACCAACACCATCTGGGCGATCATGCTGCCGCAGATCGCCCAGTCGGTCGCCTTCGGCACGTTCTGGATGCGGGCCTACTTCCGCTCCAGCAGCCGGGCACTGGTCGAGGCCGCCCGGCTGGACGGGGCAAGCAATCGGCGCATCCTGTGGCAGGTTCTCGTGCCGCTGGCCAGGCCGGCGATCATCACGTTGACCGTCCTGACCTTCATGTGGACCTGGAACGAGTTCCTCATCCCGCTGGTCATGGTCACCGACGAGTCCTTGCGGACGGCGCCGCTCGGGCTGGCGTTCTTCCAGGGTCAGTACACGCAGGGATTCACCCTGCTGGCGGCCGGGTCGGTCATCGTCGCGACCCCGGTGGTCGCCGTCTATCTCTTTCTCCAACGCCACTTCATCGCCGGGATGCTCGAAGGGGCAGTCCGGGAGTAGGTACTCGGGAACCGCACCAACTACAAGGAGAAGCGTGATGAAACGACGCCGCACGGTCGTCGCTCTTGCCGTCGCTGCCCTGGTGGCCCCAGTCATGGGCGTCATCGGCAGCGCGCCGGCTGGAGCCGATGACAAGTCCCATGGCTCGTACACAGCCGACGCCAAGACCAAGATCAACGTGATGGGTGAATGGGCCCATCCGGACGACGACACGAGCATCATCGGACCGTGCGGCGTGCTCCACCAGCGCTACGGCGTCAAGTGCGGGGTCATCATGGTCACCCGCGGCGAAGGCGGTGGCAACGCGGTCGGGACCGAGCTGGGCCCTGACCTTGGCCTCCGGCGCGAGAACGAGGACCGGGTCGCCCACTACCGCTCGGGAACGGTCGACATCTTCAACCTCGACCGGGTCGACTTCTTCTACAACCAGAGCGCTCCGCTGACGCAGTACTTCTGGGGTCAGGACGAGACGCTGCGGCGGATCACCCGGGTCATCCGGACGACGCAGCCCGACGTCTATGTCGGGTTCACCCCGACCCTCAACGCCGGGCACGGAAACCACCAGCAGGCCGGCCGCTACATCTGGGAGGGCGTGCTCGCGGCTGCTGACCCGACCATGTTCCCTGAGCAGCTGCGCGGGAAGGACGCCCTGAGCGCATGGCAGGTGAAGAAGGTGTTCTCCGGCGGCAGCACCGCCGGCACCGGGGGCACCACGAGCAGCGCGGACTGCACCTCCGGCTTCGTGCCTGCCGCAAGCAACCTCGACACCGTCGCCGGTGTGTGGACGGGCTACGACTCGCAGTACAAGTGGCCGGCAGGAAACCTGCAGGGACAGCCTGCCGGTTCTGCCAAGTCCTGGCAGCAGGTGGCTCTAGAGGGCCGCGCCGCCTACCCGACCCAGAGCCGGGTCATGTACAAGGACGTCGCTGCTCCTGCCTGCTCCCGGTTCGGGATGACCCAGTCGTTCGTCCCGTTCCAGCCGAACACCGCACCCGACGGGACTGCGAACCCTGCCGCGGGCAAGGACGACGCCATGCTCTTCGGAGCCTCGGCGCCGGACCCGGGCGGCCTGCCGCTCGGCACCCTGGAGTACCTCACGTTCTCGAGGTTCTCCAACGTCGCAGGTGAGTCGTTCACGGCGACGGTGCACCTGAAGTCCGGTCACAAGAAGCTGGGTTCCGGCACGGTGGAGCTGACCGTTCCATCGGGGTGGAACGTCGATGGGACCAAGAGCATCGGCAAGGTCTCGGACAAGCACGAGACGACGGTGTCATTCACCGTCACGCCAGCGCCCGATGCGCTCGTGAACCAGAACGCCAAGATCTCCGCTCTCTACACCACCGGTTCGCGCACGGGCTACACCGACAACGTCGTCCGCATCGTCTCTCCGACGGAGGGCCGGTTCCAGCGGTGGGGCAACTGGGCTGAGTACGACCAGTGGCTGACCGACACTGCGCCGCAGGCAACGCGGCTGGGACGGTCGGCTGCGATCCAGTCGATGGCCGTCGGAAGCACGATCACGGTGCCTGTCGTGGTGCACAACTGGTCGACCCAACCGCAGCAGGGCCAGGTCTCGCTGACCCTGCCGGGCAACCTGACTGCTGACTCGGCCTCCAAGCCATACGCCACGCTGGCTCCCGGCGACGAGACCACGGTGTCCTTCCAGGTCACCAGCACCCACACCAGCCTTCCGGCCATACAGAACGTGTCGATCCCGGTGACCACCACGTACAGCGCACCGGCCGGGACCGGCAGTGAGACCCTGACGCTGTCCTTGGTGCCGGCAACCACGATCCCGCAGGCGACCGCGACTCCGGTCATCGACGGGACCGCGACTGCCGCTGAGTACCCGGGTCCGGCGCTCGACATCGGCCGGATCTGGCAGGGTGCCAACAGGTGCTCGACGGCTGCCGACTGCGGGGTGAACAACGGAACGGGCGAGAGCAACTTCGCCAAGCTGAGCTGGTCGGACGACGCCCTGAACGTCTTCGTGCACGTTCGCGACGACTACCAGGCCTACGCCGTCACACCGGCGGAGTGTGTCGGGCACTGGCAGGCCGACTCCGTCGAGATCCTGCTGGACCCGCGAGGGACCTCGTCGCAGGACCTCAAGGACACGGCGACGACGTTCAAGCTCGGCGTCTTCCCGTACACGAACGACCCGAGCAACAGCAACGGAAATGGTGCCAACGGCCCGTGCTGGTCGCGGGACGCCGACAACCACCAGGGGTACTCGACCGGCCCGCTGGCCGCCACGGTCAGCGACGCTCCGAACGCCCCGAGGGTCCAGGTGGCGAGCACCGCGACCTGGGTCGGTGACAACGAGACGACGACCGACCACGCCTACGCCGGTGGTGGGTACGACCTCGAGGTGAAGATCCCGTTGGCGAATCTGCCGGCCGCAGTGGACCCGGCACGTCTCGGAGTCAACATCACGCCGTACGACAACGACGACACCTCGGCTACCGGCACCACGACGCTGAGGCACATCGACAACAGCACCCGGCTGGGCTGGTCGGCACTGGGCAGCGTCCAGTCCGACCCGTACCGATGGGGAATCGCGACGGTCGAGGGCTACACCCCGCCCGCCGGCAGGTCGACCACCCCGTCGGCGCCGAACGTGTCCAACCCGAACCTCGACGGTGCCCTGTCGCCGCAGACGATCTCGCAGTCGGCGCGCAACCAGGTGCCGATCTCGGGACGGGTTCCGGTCTCCAAGGGAGACGCCATCAAGGTCAAGAAGGTGCGACTCGGCACGTCGTCGGTGACCTTCGACCTGGATGCGGAACGCAGCGGCACGGCAGAGGTGTTCGCCTGGACCGGTCTGGTCGGGGCCATCCCGGTCTACCTGACCAGCTGCTCGCCGACGGCGGACCCGCCGCCGGACTACGGGCTGACTCCGTGTGCGGTGACTGACGGCGGCATCCCGGACTGGTCGCCGGACATGAGCGGGCATGTGGTTGCTCACGTCACCCGGACCGTCTCGTCCGGCAAGCGCGCGGTCAGCATCCCGCTGACCCGGGCACAGCACGACCAGCTGGCTGCGGACGGCCGACTCCTCATCTCCTACGTGACGTCGCAGGGCAAGGTGCAGGCCCTGGACGTTCGCTTCGACAAGTAGGAGCCGGCGGTGCCGGACGGCCCACCTCTCTCTCGGGGTGGGCCGTTCGGCATCTCAGGATCGTGACTGCACAACCGAGAGGTGAAGAACCCGATGTCCGAAACGCCAGCTGGCGCGCACATGGCTGCGGAGATCGCTGAGCAGCCAGCGGTCTGGCAGACGTTGCTCGACCAGGCAGCAACAACGGTCGAGCCCGTGACAAGGCTGGTCGACGAAAGACGGCCCCGGTTCGTCCTGCTCGCCGCTCGCGGCAGCTCGGACCATGCGGCGCTCTACGCCAAGTACCTGGTCGAGGTCCTCCTCGGTCTTCCGGCCGGACTGGTCTCCCCGTCGACGCACACGATCTACGGCGCTCGCCAGGACCTTCGCGACGTTCTCGTGCTCGGTGTCAGCCAGTCAGGATCGTCGCCCGACCTGGTCCGCACCCTCCAGGCGGCGCGGGCGCAGGGTGCGACGACCGTGGCCGTCACCAACGCCCCGCAGTCGCCGATGGCCGAGGCAGCGGAGCAGCATCTTGACGTCTCCGCGGGCGTGGAACGCGCGGTGGCCGCGACCAAGTCGTACACCGCACAGCTGCTGGCCCTGTACCTGCTGATCTCCCGGCTTGCCGGACGGTCGCACGAGGATGCGCAGGGCCTCCCGACGTGGGGCGCGGGTGTGCTCGAGCAGGACCAGGCCGCATCCGTCGCCGACGGGTTCCGGACGGTCGACCGCATGGTCACGACAGCGCGCGGCTACTCGTATCCCTCCGCGCGAGAAGCGGCGTTGAAGCTGATGGAGACGTCGTACGTCTCTGCCCAGGCGTTCTCGGGAGCCGACCTTCTCCACGGACCCATGGCACTTGTTGACCGTCACGTCCCGGTGATCGTGATCGCGGGTCCCGGCAAGGGAGGCGACGCCATGCAGCCTGTCCTTGCCGCGCTGGACGAGGCGCACGCCGACGTCCTGTGCGTGGGCGCGGCTGGACGGCAGGCCGGGCGCCGACCGCCGGGGATCTCCTTGCCGGCTGACATGCCCGAGGAGCTCTCGCCGCTGGTCGAGATCCTCCCACTGCAGCAACTGGCCCGCCATGTCGCGCTCGCTCGTGGCGAGAATCCGGACTCACCGCGGCGGTTGGCCAAGGTCACCCGAACCCTGTGATGGAGGTCCTGCGCTACACCGCCTTCAGCTCCGACCCGACGGGCGGCAACC
>JBBRVU010000127.1:0-12429 GCA_038246575.1 Actinomycetes bacterium
GACCTTGCCGCCATCCTGCGTTTCGGGCTTCCTGCCGCGGGAGGGATCCTGCTGTCCCGGCTGATCTTCGACCTTGACTATCTCGTCGTGGGACGACGGATCGGCAGTGAGGCGCTCGCGTACTACTCCATCGCATTCCGCCTGCCGGAGCTCGCGATCCTCAACGTCTTCTTCGTCATCTCGTCGGTGACCTACCCGCTCTACAGCCGGGCGCGCAACCAGCCGAACCGGTTGCGTTCGGGCTATCTGAGCAGCGTGCGCCTGCAGTCGGTGTACGGGGTCGCCGCCGGAGTCGGGCTGGCGGTGGTCGCGCCCGTAGCGGTCCCGGCCCTGCTCGGCCACCGCTGGCTGCCGGCGATTCCAGCCCTGGCAGCGCTGGGGGTCTATGCAGGGCTGCGATCGGTCGGGGTTGGCGCAAATGACCTGTACAAGGCCGTGGGTCGTCCCACGATCTCGGTCTGGGTGTCGTTGATCCGGCTCGCACTTCTCTTGCCCGCACTGCTCATCTCCTCCCGGTTCGGCATCCTCGGCATCGCCTGGACCCAGGCCGCGCTGGCCGGCCTGTTCGTGCTGCCGATGCAGGGTGTCGCGATCCGCGTCATCGGGGTCCCGGTGCGGCAGTTCCTCAGTTCGGTCGCGCCGGCGTTCATCGGTGGGCTGGCCGTGCTGCTGGCAGCCTGGCCCGTCGTACATTTCCTCCCGGCCTCCCCCCTGGAACGTCTGCTGGTCGCCATGGGCGCCGGAGGCCTCGCGCTGGCCGGCGCACTGCGGCTCACAGCCCCTGCCGTTCTCAACGACGTCCGCACCGCATTGGGTCGTCGGTGATGAGCGATGTCGCGTCCGGCGCCACGACATCACCCGGCGCGCCGGAGCGCTCGGCAACCGAGCTGGCCCTGCGGCGCGCGCTCGAGGCACTGGACGACGCCGGCGTCCCACACTGTCTGCGCAACGGCCCCGGTGACCTGCTCACCGAGGCGGGCTCCGATGTCGATGTGCTCGTCGTCCCCACCGACCGCCGGCGGGCCGGGCGGACCCTCTCGGCGTGCGGATGGCGAAGGCTGCGGGCACCCGGCCACTGGGGTCACGAGTTCTGGCTGATGCCGGTCCGCGGTGACCACTGGCTCAAGCTGGATCTCGTCTGGCGGCTTCGGTACGCATCCGAGCACGAGTCGACAGCACCCTGGGTCGCCGGTCGACGCAAGGTCGGCGGCATCTGGCTCGCGTCGGACGCCGACGTCGCGAGGCATCGGGACCACCGGGCTGCTCATCGGCGCGAACGCCCGGGACCGCTGGAGCGCGCTCTGCGCCGGGTGCCGCCGCGGGTGCCGAGGGGTGGCCCCGTCCTGGCGGTCCTCGGACCCGACGGGGCCGGCAAGGGGCTGGTCACGAGCGAGCTGACGAGGCAGCTGCCGATCGCCGTGACGAACGGCTACCTCGGGGTCGGCCAGCGGAGCGCTGCGGGGTCGGGCGGGTCGTCACGGCGCCCGTCTCCGACCACGTCGGAGCCGACCAGGCAGAAGCCGTTCCGGGTGCGCGAGATCGCCTTCCTGCTCCGCAAGTGGGCACGCACCTGGCCGACGCTCCTGCGCACCTACCGCGCGGCATGGCGAGGCCACGTCGTGCTGCTGGACCGGCATCCTCTCGACGCCATGGCCGTGCGACCGACGCGCACCCGGTGGGGCGCCCGGCTGGAGCAGCTGCTGGCCACCCGCCTGACGCCTCGCCCGGACGCCGTGATCGTGCTGGACGCCCCAGGCGACGTGCTGTTCGCGCGCAAGGGCGAGCACTCACCGGAGCTGCTGGAGCAATGGCGACGTGGTTACCTGTCGCTCGACCAGCCCCACACGAGCGTCATCGACGCCACGGAGTCACCGGAAGCCGTCGTCGCGGCCGCGCACGACGTCGTGTGGGCGGCGCTGTCCCGACGACGCGGGTGGCCGCAGCCGTAGGCCGAGTCGCCTGCTCCGAGGTGGCGATCAGGACTGCTGGCTGCTGGCCCGGACCATGTCGCGGAGCAGGCCCGCCATCTCCTCGGCCATCGTGGTCCACGACTTGGTCTGGCCGCCGGCCTCGATGCAGGCGCGGCGTGCCTCGGCGGCGGCTCGGTCGTCGAGGAGAAGCCGGACAGCGTGCTCGGCCAAGGCACTCGGCTCGGCACCGACGAGCAGATGCGGGCCGGTCGGCTGTCCGCGTGCCGACTCGATGGACGCCACCACGGGGCAGCCGGCCAGGATCGATTCCGACACGGAGTTCTTCGTGCCGCGGCCGGTGCGGCCCGCATAGACCGATGCCCGCGCCGACCGGAAGACGGCTCCGACGTCGGGAACGGCCCCGACCACGTCGATGCCGTCGCCCTGCAACGCCAGCACGGCGGGGCCGGCGCGCCGGCCGGCCACGACCATGCGGGCATCGGGAACCGCTGCTCGCACCAGCGGCCAGACCTCGTCGTTGAATCGGCCCAAGGCCTCGACGTTCGGCGGGTAGTCCAGTGACCCGACGAAAGCGAGCGACCTTCCCGGCGGGAGGACACCAGGAGCCGATTCGGAGGGATCGACCCCGGCGGAGGGATGGCCGACCGTCACACCGTTGGAGACCGCGACCACGCGCCCTCCCGTACTGTCGCGCAGCGCCTGGGCGTCGGCCTCGTTGACCACGACGATCGTCGCGCCCGAGGCCGCAAAGGTTCGCTCGAGCCGCTCGGCCCGCCTGCTCTGGTCGAGGTCGTAGCGTCGTCTCAGGCCGCGTGACTCCATTGCGCGCTGGCGCCAGTAGAGCGACCAGGGATCGACCTCGTGCGCCACCACCGGAGGTGTCACCTGGCCGGCCAGGTGCATGACGTGCAAGCCGTGCAGGTAGACCGCGTCCACACCGCGCGACCACCGCGCCAGGTCAGCGGAGGCGATCCGTCGTTGCCAGCTGGCGCGCGGAAGCGTCGTGAACGGCTGGGCGAGCAGCGCCCGCCGCTTCGGCTCGATCTCGATCGCGTGCACCGACTCGGCCCGGTCCGACACGGCGCGGTCCGGATCTCCGGCGCGATCGCGAAAGTACACGAGATCGAACGAGACGTCCGAGGGCAGGTTCGCCAACAGGTGGGCGCTGATCAGCGTCGACCCGTTGCCCCCGTCGGGCCGGGCCGTCGGTGCACTTTCGGAGATGACGAGAAGGCGCACCGACTGCGTGCGTCGTTATTCAGGCGTGGCGTCGTCGACCCGACGACCGGCGCGCTTGATGGCCGCACCGAGCCCGATGGCGGCAGCGCCGGCGATGCCGGCTCGCAGTGTCGCGTCCGACGCGCCGGTCTTGGGCAGGGCGGCAGCCTGCGACGCCGGCTGCACCTCGGCCGGAGCGGCACTGCGCGGGATCTTCGTCCCCTGGACCTTGGCGGGCCCTTGCTTGTTGCCGATCACCTTGGTGGGCGACTGGGCGACGGGGCCTGGCTGGGCCACAGCGGGGTTGGCCGGTGGTTGCGCGGGCGCGGGCTGCACAGGCTGCGCCGGCTGGTTCGGCTGCGGCGGCACCTGCGTCGACTCCGGCGGTGTCCCGGGTCCGGTCGGCACACTCGGGCTGTCGGCGTGCGCCGGCGTCATGGAGATCATCTGCATGGTCGGCACCGACCAGGCCAACGCGCTCACACCAGCGACACCCTTCAGTGCCTGCCGACGGCTGTAGTTCCGGACCTCGGGCTCTGCGCGGTGCTCGGTCATCCAAACCCTCCCCAATGAAGCGCGCCTGCGTTGCCGCGTAGTGCGCACCTTCCCCATAACGACTGTGAGAATACTAGTGCCCAGCAACCGCGGAGAGAATCCGCCAATCGGTCCCCATTTGAGACAGGATGATCACTGCCCGTGCCGATACCGTCACCGAACACCGACGACGTGCTCACCCCACGTCCCGACCTGCGCAGCCTGTCCCTGCCCGATGGTGGCCTGTCCATCTATGTCGCGCAGTCGGCCGAGGCCTACGTCCTCAACTCGTCCGCCGCGCAGGTGTGGGGGCAGCTGGACGGGACGGCGACCCTGGGTGAGGTCATCGAGCGACTCCAAGGCGCTCACGGCGCCGACGCGGGGCTGGCGTCCGACGTGCTGCGCATAGCCACCGAGATGACCGTGGCGGCCCTGGTGCTGCGCGCCAGCGATGACGGCACGTAGGTGACCTCGACCAGCCCGACCGACCCGACCGGCGGCTCGCTGCCCAGAGATCTCGTCACGATCGTGCATCTGGCCGACGCCCGCGTGGTGCTTCGCTGCGACTCCCGGCTGAACGCTGTCCATCAGCGTCTCGCCGGGCTGTTCGACACCGATGTGGACCATGGAGGCGATCCACGCACCGTCACGGTGCGGCTCGACGTGGACGAGCAGGGCCGGATCCGGGTAGGAGGGCCGGGATCGGCCAGCTACGGCAACGACGAGTCCGAGGCCGTGGGGCTGGCGATCTCAGCTGTCAACGCCGCGGTGCTGCTGGAGTCGGACTGCCTCACCATCCACGCGGGCGCCGTGCTCGGCCGGCACGGGGTCATCGCCTGGCCCGCCGCCTCCGGGGCGGGCCAGAGCACCCTGGTCGCGGCAGCGCTTCGTCGCGGCTTCGACCTCGTCTCGGACGAGTCACTCTGCCTGGATCTCGAGCGGCACGTCGTCCTTCCCTATCCCAAGCCGCTCACGCTCAGTGCGTGGGCCGCTGACCGTGTCGGCAGCTCCGGCCGTGCCGTGTCGCCGTCCGACGACGGCGAGCTGGCGGTCAACGCCCGTGACCTCGGAGCGCGCGGGTGTGCGACGGCGTCGCCGCTGCAGGCCGTGGTGCTCCTGCGGCGAGGTTCACCGCTGGCGTTGGAACCGGCCGGGTCGGACAAGGCTGCGGTTGCCTTGCTCCGGCACTCGTTCAACCACTTCCGGATGCCGGCTCGGGCGCTGGAGACGGTGCACCGGGTCCTGGTAGACGCAACGGTGTGGGAGCTGGGCTACGACGACCCGGTGGAAGCCGCCGGGTTGCTGGCCGAGTCATTCGCAGTGCCCAGCTCCAGCACCGCCGAGTAGTAGTCGCCGACCGCAGCGGGGGCCACCGCCCGGCGAGCCCTCATCGGCACCAGCCGGGCGAGGGCTGCCCGCCCCGCCCAGGTCGCCGTGTCGAGCGGCCCGGAGCCTGCGGCCCGGCCCAGCGCCTCCCGCAGAGCACCGTCCACCCGGCTCGCACCGACGACCCGCTCGATAGCCGTGGCTGTGAGCCGCGCGCCCGTCGGCAGTGTCCTGAGCAACGCGCGCGCAGGCGCGCTGCCGAGTGTGGCGTCGAGCCGCGCAAGGACGACCGCGACAGCCATCCCGGCATCCCAGCTCTCGACCGCTGCCCGGAACTCCTCGGGCGGCACCGACTCGGCGTCAAGGTAGCGGTCGACGTCGACCAGCCAGCTGAGTCGGCCCGCGCCCGAGACCGCTGCGTGCAGGCACAGGTGCACCAACCCGTCGGCGACCGACGGGATCTGCACCTCGGCCCCGCCGTCGGTGGTCCAGGGGCGTGACTGCGCCAGCATGCGACGAACGCCATGGGGAAACCGGCGGGCGTGCACCTGGTAGAAGAACGGCTGCCAGTGCAGGTCGACGACACCACCGGTGGCCAGGCCAACCCGCACCTCCCCCGGCACGTGGCGACAGAGGAACTCGTCGGTGTCCAGCACGCTCGCACCGGCGCCCCGCAGGATGGCCACGGCCTCGGCGAAGCGGTCGGGCGCGACGTACACATCGAGGTCGTCATAGGCGCGCAGAAACGGCTGGCCGAACCACAGCGATGCCAGCACCGGTCCCTTGGCGACGACCCAAGGAATGCCGGCGGGTCCCAACGCGGCGCCGACCGTGTCCAGATCGTCGAGCGCGCGCAGGTGCCGAGCGGAGCCGGCGAGCAGCTCCTGCACCAGGGGGGCCGGCACGTCGAGGTCGGAGAGTCGAAAGGCCTCCGCGAGCAAGCCGCCCACGCCGTGGTCCAGCGCGGACCGGACCAGCCCGGCCGACTGCTGGGCGGCCCCGAGCCGGTCGGTCAGACCGCTCGGGGCTGCGCCCCCACGATGGTGCTCAACCGCGGCAGCCAGTGTGGGCCAGGTCGGGTCCAGGCCGGCACCCCACCTGCGCACCGGGTGGGTCTACTCGCCGCCGGTGAGCTTCTCGCGCAGCGCGGCCAGCGCCTCGTCGGAGGCCAGCGTGCCGCTGCTGGACGGTGCCGACGACTCGGCGTCGTCGTGCTCGCCGCCGTCCTCGTCGTCGCCGGCAGCTGCCTCGGAGGAGTACGAGGTCGGCTTGCCGGCCTCCAGGCTCGCCTCCGCCTCGGCCTTCTGCGCGTCCTGGACCTGCTGCATGTGCGCCTCGTAGCGGGTGCGCGCCTCGGCGTACTGCCGCTCCCACTCCGCCTGCGCGGTCTCGTGCCCGGGCAGCCACTCGTTGGTCTCCGGGTCGAAGCCCTCGGGGTACTGGTAGGCGCCCGCGTCGTCGTAGTTGGCCGCCATGCCGTAGAGCGTCGGGTCGAACTGGTCGCTGACCGCCTCGCCGACCGTGCCCTCGTTGGCCTGCTTGAGGCTCAGCGAGATCCGGCGCCGCTCGAGGTCGATGTCGATCACCTTGACGAAGATCGAGTCGTTGACCTGCACGACCTGCTCGGGGATCTCCACGTGGCGCTCGGCCAGCTCGGAGATGTGCACCAGACCCTCGATGCCCTCGTCCACCCGGACGAACGCGCCGAAGGGCACCAGCTTGGTCACCTTGCCGGGCACGACCTGCCCGATCTGGTGGGTGCGGGCGAACTGCTGCCACGGGTCTTCCTGGGTCGCCTTGAGCGAGAGCGAGACCCGCTCGCGGTCCATGTCGACGTCGAGGACCTCGACCGTGACCTCCTGGCCCACCTCGACGACCTCGGAGGGGTGGTCGATGTGCTTCCAGGACAGCTCGGAGACGTGCACCAGGCCGTCGACGCCGCCGAGGTCCACGAAGGCACCGAAGTTGACGATGCTCGAGACCACGCCGGAGCGGACCTGGCCCTTCTGCAGGGTCTGCAGGAAGGTCGAGCGCACCTCGGACTGGGTCTGCTCCAGCCACGCCCGACGGGACAGGACGACGTTGTTGCGGTTCTTGTCCAGCTCGATGATCTTGGCTTCGAGCTCCTTGCCGACGTACGGCTGCAGGTCGCGCACGCGGCGCATCTCCACCAGCGACGCCGGGAGGAAGCCGCGCAGGCCGATGTCGAGGATGAGTCCACCCTTGACGACCTCGATGACGGTGCCGGTGACGACGCCGTCCTCCTCCTTGAGCTTCTCGATCGTGCCCCAGGCGCGCTCGTACTGGGCGCGCTTCTTGGACAGGATCAGCCGGCCTTCCTTGTCCTCCTTCTGGAGAACCAGGGCCTCGACCTCGTCGCCGACCTTGACGACCTCGTTGGGGTCGACGTCGTGCTTGATGGAGAGCTCGCGGGACGGGATGACACCCTCGGTCTTGTAGCCGATGTCGAGCAGGACCTCGTCCCGGTCGACCTTGACGATCACACCCTCGACGATGTCGCCGTCATTGAAGTACTTGATGGTCTCGTCGATCGCGGCGAGGAACGCGTCGGCATCGCCGATGTCGTTGATCGCGACGCTGGGGGTGGTTGAGACCGGGGCTTCGATGCTTGCCGTCATGTAGGAACTGGCTCCGATGTGGACAGAAGTCGTAGGTCTACGCCGAGACGGGTGCCGCGACGCAGCGCAGCGGTGTTTCCCGTCGACCTGCCGGGAGACCAGAACCCGGTCGACGGGACACCTGGGCGAACGACATACCGAGCGGGAGCCTTCAGGCGGGCAGGACCCGCGCCAGGCCCACAGCGCACCCGCAAGCGTACGCGCCGCCGCGCTCGGCGGTCAACGCGGGCCGGCGTGGGACGACTCGCGCTAGGAGGCCCGGAGGGGATCGGGCCGGCTCGGCTGCCCGAGGTCGGGAGCCACGCCGTCGAGCAGGCCCGCCCGGCCGAAGGACTGCACGAGCGTCAGGACGTCGGCGCCGACCGTCTCGGCCGGCGCCTCGAACGCGGCGGCGACGTCGGTGACGATCTCAGCGAGGGGGCTGGTGCCGTCGAGCACCTGCCAGATGAGCATGCCGATGCGGTCGACGACCACGGTGGCGCCCGTGCTCGTGTCGAGGAGGACTGTCGAGTCACCCAGCCCGTGCGACGTGACGCCGCTGAGCGGCTTGACCCTGCTGTCCATGCTGATCTCGTCCGCTGACGTGCCGGCGACCTCCGGCGCAGGGTCGGGGTCGACGCCAGGATCCTCGACCTCGACCCCGGTCAGGACCGAGACCAGCAGCCGACGTACCAGCGGCTCGCCGTTGGCGACCCCGCTGGCCGCCTGCCGGTCCGGTCCGACCAGGATCGCGCTCGGGGTCGCGCCGGTGCCCAGCTGGTCGCGGATCCGGTGCTCGTCGATGAGGACGGGCAGGTCGGGGGTGTCTGCGTAGGCCGTGATGTTGTCCTCCCGCGTGCCGGTGGCGAGCACCGCCACCGTCACCCGCGTGCTCAGCACCTGCCCCCAGCGGGCGATGTCCGGTCGAAGCCGCTTGCACGGTCCACAGCCGGGGCTCAGCGTCACCAGCAGCAGCGGCAGGCCCGGCCCGAGCAGCTCGGCGAGGGTCGCCTCGCCGCCTGCGACGGTTGCCATGCGGAAGTCGGGGACCGCGACGGCCTCGACGACGTCGAAGACGTCGTTGTCCTCGGCCTCCCGGCGTCGTCGGGCGGCTCGACCCGCCACGCCTTCGGTCAGCAGGATCGCTGCAGCCAGTGCGAGCCCGCCGTAGACCGCCAGCTGCAGCGGCCGCCCGGTCGGGCGCTCTGCGACCGCCTCGCCGATGAGGCCGAGCGCGGCCAGGTCGATGAGCACGGAGTTGCGCACCACGGTGCGGACGCTGATGTCGGCGCCACCGAGGCGGCCGAAGCACCGGCAGTCCGGCCGCCGGCCGGCCCGGAGCGCGAGGACGACCACCACGGTGAATGCGGTGAGCATCGCGATCGCGAGGATCAGGCCGACGAAGCTCGTCGGGGGGATCAGCAGCAGGACGGCGACGACGATCTCTGCGGGAGCCAGGCCCACGGCGACCAGGAACTGCAGTCGCTTGGGGACGCCGAAGCCGGTGACCGCCTCCCGGGTCCCGGCGGGGTCGCGCAGCTTGGCGATCCCGCTGGCGGCGAACACCGCGGTCAGCGCGACGCCTGCCAGGACGGCGACGACACCCACGCCTGCCCACCTCCTCGTCGCGACCTGGTCGGCTGGGGCGCTCCGCGGCGCTCCGGTGGCCAGCCTAGGGACCAGCAGGCCGCAGCCTCGCGGTCGACGTCAGGCGGGTCCGCGGTCGCCTCGTGTCGCCACTGTCCACCCGGTGGACACCTGACGATTCCTTGACCGATGATCTTCCTGTCCTCGTCGGCTCCGGGTTAGGGTTCGGACAAATGGTCACTTTGGGGAACGACACGGCAGCCGACGGTGCGGGCCCGCCCGTGGACCGGCGGGTGGTTCTCCGGCGCGGTCTGGGAGTCGGGGCGGCGGTGCTCTGGACCGCGCCCGTCGTGCAGACCCTGAGCATGAGCGGTGCGCAGGCGCTCGGCTCCCCGACGCCGGGCGGCAACCCCAACCCACCGTCGGAGACGCCGCCGCCGGGCGGGCAACCCGCGAACCCGCAGCCCCCGGCCCCCGGCGCGAACCCGCAGCCCGGCAACCCCGCGCCGGGCACCGCCGCACCCGGCGGCGGGACGACGTCCGTCGACACCGAGGTCGAAGGGAACAAGACCGGAAACCCGCCGAGCGGGTCCGGCGGCTCCGGGCCTGACAACGCCGGCGGCTCCGGCACCGACAACCCCGCGACCGTCGTGCGCGGGGTCAAGACCGGGTCGTCGGCCGGCGCGCTGCCGCGGACGGGCGCACCGAACCTTGGCCCCACCCTCGCCGTCGGCACCGCACTGGTCGCAGCCGGTGCCGCGACCGTGCGGGCGTCGCGCCGAGTGCCCGCCACTGCTGCTGGCCTCACCGAGCCCGCCGGGCCAACCAAGCCTGCGGCACCCTCCGCGGACTAGCCCTCCCCGCTTCTACCTCGCCTCGCGTTCTCGGTGGGGCCGCGGCCGGCCGTCATGCAGGTCGCCCGTCTGCAGCGTTGACCGCAGCAAGTCGCGCGCCCGGTCGACGACCGGGTTGGAGCGTTCGCGTCCGGCCAACTCGACAACCGCGAACAGATCCAGGGCACGTGCGGTGTCCAGCCACCCGGGCGGCAGGCCACCAGCCTCTGCGAGCTCCACGGCACCTGCCAGGAACGCCGAGTCCACGGGGTCATCACCGTCGGGAAAGCGCAGCAGGTTGCCCAGGTCGGCCAGGCGGCTGCCGACGTACGCGAACTCCCAGTCGACGAGTCCCGTCACCTCCGAGCGATCGGGGTCGACCAGCAGGTTCTTGGGATTGAGGTCGGAGTGCACCAGCGTGGCCTCGCCCCCGACCGCGTCGATCACGGGCCGCACTGCGCGTGCCAGTCCGAGCAGTGCCCTGCGGTCGTCCGCCGACCAGGCGGCGAACCACGGCCGGTCCAGCTGCAGGCGTACCCACGCCTCGAGGGTTCGCAGGTCCTCTGCCATCGGCACCACGGCGAGGTCGCTGCCGGAGAGCATCCCGGACCGGTCGAAGCGCACCGTGGCCAGGCGCAACAGCACCCCCGCAACGGCGCGCCCCAGCTCGTACGCCGTCTGCTCCCCCGTCTCGGCCAGCACCTGGTCGAGCGGCTGGCCCGGCAGAAGGGACGTCATGAGGTACGGCGGCAGCTCGCCGGTCGGCTCCACCCGAGCGTCGAGCACTGCCGGGACCGGGACCACCCCGCGCAGCCTGCGCAGCAGACCGACGTCCACGGCCGCCCGCTCCGGCGAACGCGCATAGATCCGCAGCACGACGTCGGCACCGTCCACGTCAGCGAGGAACGTCTCCCCGCTGTGCCCGCCGCCGAACGGTCGCACGGAGGGCCCGAACAAGCGGCGCACCGGCTCCGGGATCGACACAGCGTCGATCCTCCCAGCCCGCCAGCCCGCGCCCCAGCCCGCCAGCCCGCCACCCTCGTCGTTTCCATGATCGGAGAGGGAACGCGGGATAGAGACCGCGTTCGGTCTCCGATCACGGGTCCGACGGTCTCCGATCACGGGGCCGACGCCGCGGGTCACGGGGCCGACGTCGCGGGTCACGGGTCCGACGTCGCGGGTTGGCAGCGCATCGGGCAGGATCGCCAGGCGTGGAAGCCGAATCGCCGAGCCCGGATGCGGTGACGCGGCGGGCGGTGGGGACGCCGGAGACCTCGCGGGCGAGCCGGTCGTGGTGGGACCAGCAGGCTGAGGACTACCTCGCCGAGCACGGCGCCTTCCTCGGCGACGCGCGCTTCGTCTGGGGGCCGGAGGGCCTGTCCGAGGCCGAGGCCGGGCTGCTCGGCGACATCGCGGCCCTGCGGGTGCTCGAGGTCGGCGCCGGGGCGGCCCAGTGCTCGCGGTGGCTGCTCGCCCGGGGCGCAGAGCCGGTGGCGCTCGACCTCTCCGCCGAGATGCTCCGGCGCGGTCGCGATCTCGGCCGGACCGCCGGACTCGACGTTCCGCTCGTGCAAGCCGACGCAACCTTCCTGCCCTTCGCAGACGGCTCCTTCGACCTGGCGGTCTCGGCCTACGGCGCGGTGCCCTTCGTCGCCGACCCGGCTGCAGTGATGCGGGAGGTGGCGCGCGTGCTGCGCCCCGGCGGCCGGTGGGTGTTCTCGGTGACCCACCCGGTGCGCTGGGCGTTCGCCGATGACCCGGGGCCGGCCGGACTGGTCGCGCAGATGTCGTACTTCGACCGCACGCCGTACGTGGAACAGGACGGCACAGGCGCCGCGACGTACGTCGAGAACCACCGCACCGTCGGCGACCGGGTGCGCGACATCGTGGCGGCCGGGTTCAGCCTCGTCGACCTGGTCGAACCAGAGTGGCCCGAGGAGAACACCCGTACCTGGGGCGGGTGGAGCCCGCTGCGGGGCGAGCTGCTGCCCGGCACCGCCATCTTCAGCTGCGTCCTCGAAGGGGAGTAGCCATGTCCTCCACGATCCTGACGGTCGGCCCGCGACTCGGTGTCGCCGTGGTCCTGCTCGCGGGCGTAGCTGCCGGGGTGGCCGCGACGGGCCGGCTGGGACACGAACGGCAGATCGTTGTCGCAGCCCTCCGGGCGGCCGCGCAGCTCGCTGCCGTCTCACTGGTGATCGCAGCGATCCTGGACTCGCTGCCATTGACGGCGGTGTTCATCGTCTTCATGTACGCGGTGGCAGCGCGGACCTCGGCGCGGCGGATGACCCGAGATCGCAGTGGCTGGTGGGCGGCCGCACCGATCATCGCCGGGAGCCTGCCGGTCGTCGCCGGGCTGTTGCTCAGCGGCCTGCTGCCGAC
>JBBRVU010000128.1:0-12427 GCA_038246575.1 Actinomycetes bacterium
CATCCATGAGCCCACCGCCGGCGACCGGAGGTGGCGCAGCGTCCACAGCGCGGGAACCGCGGCAGTAGCCGCGGCCACCCCGAAT
Source organism: Actinomycetes bacterium (assembly GCA_038246575.1). Lineage (GTDB taxonomy): Bacteria > Actinomycetota > Actinomycetes > JACCUZ01 > JACCUZ01 > JACCUZ01. The sequence goes on from JBBRVU010000128.1 coordinate 86, forward strand.
CGCATCCTCGATCCTTCTCCCACCTGGCGCGTGGCTCCCATCGATCGCTGCCCCAGCAAACCATGCCCTCGCCCGCGGCTGTCTAGATCCGATCTTGAGGTGGCCCCGTGTGAAGCTCTGAGACTTCGCGGGCATCACCGACAAGGTCCTCGAGGAGTTGCAGACCTGGGCGGCCAGCCGCTTGATGAGGCCTACCCGGCGATCTTCATCGACACGATCATGGTCAAGGTCCGTGACGGGCAGGTCGCGAAGTTGGATGTGCATGCTCACCGACCTGCACAACAGGGCGTGACCGACACCTTGTTCGTGGTCTGCGACAGCCTCAAGGGGCCGCCAGAATTGGCCGGGAACGTATGGCCGCAGACCATGATGCAGACGTGCACAACTCACCTGATCCCAACACCTTCCGGCTCGCGTCGAAGAGGGACTGGGACGAGATCAGGCGCAACAGAAGTTGGGCGTCAGGCACGCGGCAATCATCCGGTTGGGGACAACGCTCGGGAGGAGTTGTTCGCGTTCAGAATACAGCGTGAAGATCCGCACCGTCATCTGCTCCACGAACGCCATCGAGAGCTGCCGGGCGAGCATCGTGGCCACCGACGGCCCGTACCCGGAGACCATGGCGGTCATTGGCGGGTCCGGGAAATCATTCTCGACCCGCTCGTCTGATCGCAGGGGCCACCCCAGGTCTGAGCAAGACGTGCCTGGGGATGCTCCGAGAACCGCTCATCGGCGCGGCGTGAGTCCCATCACTGAGGCCGTCAGCCGGCGCCGTTCCGCAGCAGCCACTCGGTATCGGCGTCGCGGCCCAAGGTGGGGTCGGGCGCGTCTGGTGTCTCCCGCGTCGTGACCATGTCCTCGAGCCGAATCGGCTAGGGCAGCTTGCGGAAGTCCTGGGCTTCGTGCTGGCCTTTCGGCGGCGTCCTGCTCACGTGCGCCGGCTTCGCCCAGAGCCTGGGACTGCTGGGCATCCGCGTTGACCACCCCAATCTGGTCGGCGAAGCCTGGGACACCGCGCTGTGGGCCGATCGGCCCGTCGTGCTGGAGTTCGTCGTCGACCCGGCCGTCCCGCCGATCCCGCCGCACACCACGTTCGAGCAGATCGAAAACTTCGCCCTGTCGGTGCTCAAGGGCGACTCCGACGGATGAAACGTCGTCATTGAGGGCATCAGCTCACAGCGCAGGAGTTCCTGCCCGGGACCGAAGGACTGAGATCTTGACCCTCACCGACCTGACGCTGGCACCGACGCGCACGGGGCAGGTGGACGTCAGGGCCCTGGAACGGCGGCTGCACGAGACCGTCACCGGCGAGGTGCGCTTCTCCGATGGCGACCGCGCGCTCTATGCCACCGACGCCTCCAACTACCGCCAGCTGCCGATCGGGGTTGTGCTGCCACGCAGCATCGACGACGTCGTCGCGACAGTGGCCGCCTGCCGCGACGTGGGAGCGCCGGTGCTCTCGCGCGGCGGCGGCACCAGCCTGGCGGGTCAGTGCTGCAACGTCGCCGTCGTCATGGACTTCTCCAAGTACCTCAACAAGGTGCTGGAGATCGACGCCGACCGGCGCTTTGCGCGCGTGCAGCCCGGAGTGGTGCTCGACGACCTACGCGACGCCGCCAACAGCCACGGCCTGACCTTCGGCCCCGACCCCGCCACCCACAACCACTGCACGCTCGGCGGCATGATCGGCAACAACTCCTGCGGTGTGCACGCGCTGATGGCCGGCAAGACGGTCGACAACGTCGAGTGGCTCGACGTGCTGCTCTACGACGGCACCCGCATGCGGGTCGGCAAGGACGGCGACGAGCTCGAGGCGATCATCGCCGAGGGCGGCCGCAAGGGTGAGGTGTACGCCGCGCTGCGCGAGCTGCGCGATCGCTACCTCGGGCAGATCCGCACCCGCTACCCCGACATCCCGCGCCGGGTCAGCGGCTACAACCTGGACAGCCTGCTGCCGGAGAACGGCTTCCACGTCGCGCAGGCACTGGTCGGCAGCGAGGGGACGCTGGTCACCGTGCTGGAGGCCGGCCTGCGGCTGGTCAGCAACCCCGACACGCGCACCCTGATCGTGCTCGGTTACGACGACGTCGTCGACGCCGCGGACGCCGTCCCGACGGTGCTGGAGAGCGAGCCGATCGGCCTGGAGGGTCTGGACCACCTGCTGTTCCAGCTGGCTGCCGACAAGCACCTGCACCCCAAGGCGCTGAAGCTGCTGCCCGGCGGCAGGGCCTGGTTGCTGGCCGAGGTCGGCGGCGACGACCGCGAGGACGCCGACCGCCAGGCGAAAGAGCTCGTGGAGCACGTCCAGGGCGGCGACCACGCCCCTGTCGACAGCAAGATCTTCGATGACCCGGACGAGGAGGAACAGGTCTGGCAGGTGCGGGAGTCCGGCCTGGGCGCCACCGCCCGGGGCGAGGACGGCACCGCCACCTGGCCCGGCTGGGAGGACTCCGCCGTCCATCCCGACCGACTCGGCGACTACATCCGCGACCTGCGCGGCCTGTACGCCAAGTACGGCTACACCGCCTCGCTGTACGGGCACTTCGGGCAAGCCTGCCTGCACACCCGCATCCCTTTCGACCTGGTCACCGAGGGCGGCATCGCCGACTTCCGGGCCTTTTTGGACGAGGCCGCGCACCTGGTCGTCGACAAGTACGGCGGCTCGCTGTCGGGTGAGCACGGCGACGGCCAGGCCCGCGCCGACCTGCTGCCGATCATGTTCGGCGAAGAGCTCGTCCAGGCCTTCGGCCAGTTCAAGGCCGTCTTCGACCCGGGCAACCGGATGAACCCCGGCAAGATCGTCGACCCGAACCCGATCACCGGCCAGTTGCGCCTCGGCACCGGCTACGCACCGCCGCGCGTCGACGCCGCCTTCGGCTACCCCGAGGACGACGGCTCCTTCGGCCGGGCCGCGCTGCGCTGCGTCGGCGTCGGCAAGTGCCGCGAGCACACCACCGAAGGCACGGTGATGTGCCCGTCCTACATGGTCACGCGCGAAGAGAAGGACTCCACCCGCGGCCGCGCCCGGCTGCTGTGGGAGATGCTCAACGGCCACCTGCGCGAGCAGGGCTGGCGCAGCAAGGAGGTCCTGGAGGCGCTGGACCTGTGCCTGGCCTGCAAGGGCTGCAAGAGCGACTGCCCGGTCAACGTCGACATGGCCACCTACAAGGCCGAGTTCCTTCACCACCACTACGCCGGGCGGCTGCGACCGCGGGCGCACTACGCGATGGGCTGGCTGCCGGTGTGGGCCCGGGTCGCGGCGGTGGCACCGGGGGCCGTCAACGCGCTGGCGGCCGCGCCGGGGCTCGCTCAGGCGGGCAAGTGGCTGGCCGGGGCGGCACAGGAGCGCACCGTGCCGGTGTTCGCCCCAGAGCGGTTCACCCACTGGTTCGCCCGCCGCCCAGCGGCGCCCGCCGGAGCCGGGCCGCGGGTCATCCTGTGGCCGGACACCTTCACCAACAGCTTCCACCCGGCGGTGGGCCAGGCGGCCGTCCAGGTGCTAGAGGCCGCCGGCTGCACCGTCGTGGTGCCCGATCAAGACCTGTGCTGCGGGCTGACGTGGATCTCCACCGGCCAGGTCGACATCGCCAAGAAGGTACTCACCCGCACCTTGGACGCTCTGCGCGAGGAGATCCGGGCCGGCACGCCGGTGATCGGGCTGGAACCGTCCTGCACGGCGGTGTTCCGCAGCGACGCTCACGACCTGTTCCCGCACGACGCCGACGTCATCCGGTTGCAGCAGCAGACCTTCACCCTTGCCGAGTACCTACGCCAGCACCGACCGGACTGGTCGCCGCCGCACCTCGCGCGCGCCGCGATGGTGCAGGTGCATTGTCATCAGCACGCCATCCTGAAGTTCGACGCCGAGCGGGCCCTGCTGCGCGAGGCCGGCGTCGACCTCGACGTGCTCGACTCCGGCTGCTGCGGCCTGGCCGGGAACTTCGGCTTCGAGAAGGGCCACTACGACGTCTCGATGGGCGCCGGTGAGCGGGTGCTGCTGCCGGCAGTGCGGCAGGTTGAGCAGTCCACCGCCGTGCTGGCCGACGGGTTCAGCTGCCGCACCCAGATCGAGCAGGGCGACACCGGGCGCACCGCCATGCACGCCGCCGAGCTGCTGGCGCTAGGGCTGACAGGCTTGCCGGACGACGTCGACGCCGCGCTGCAGCGCCCGGCCGCCCCCACAGCACTGCAGCAGGCCGCGGCGCTCGCGGCGGTCGGCGCGACGGCGGTCGGCGCGCTGGCGACGGCGGTGGCCGGCGGGCGGATGCTGCTGCGGCGCGCCCGCCGGTGCGGCGGTCAGGGGTAACGCGTGGCAGGGGACGGGCAGCTGATGGTTGCGGTGCTCGGCGACGACGAGGACGCGAACGTCGGCGCGGCGGTCGAGCGGGGCGGCGGGCGGCCGGCCGCGGTCGCCGACGCTCACGCCCTGATCTGGAGTGGCGGGGATGTCGGGGACCTGGCTGGGGCGCTGGAGCAGGCGTCCGGGATCACCTGGGTGCAGCTGCCGTCGGCCGGGATCGAGTCGTTTCGACCGGTCGTGGACCGCTGGCCGGACCTGACCTGGACCTGCGCGAAGGCGATCTACGGCGCCGCCGTCGCCGAGCAGGCCCTCGCGCTGCTGCTGGCGCTGCGGCGCGGGCTGCCGGAGTTCGCGCGCGCCGGCCGGTGGTCGCCCGAGGTGCTCAGCGAGCCGCTGGTGGGCTCCGGAGACGTCGTGACCATCCTGGGGGGTGGCGGTATCGCCGTCTGCGTGGCGCGGCTGCTGGCCCCGCTCGGGGTGCACGTGCGGGTGCAGCGCCGCTCGGTCGCATCCGGGTTCGATGGCCCGCACGACGAACTGTTCGGCGCGGACCAGCTGGCCGCGGCGCTGGACGGCGCCCGTGCCCTGGTGGTGACCCTGCCGCTCACCGACGCCACCCGCGGGCTGCTCGGCGCCCCCGAGCTGCGACGGCTGGCGCGCGGCGCCGTCGTCGTCAACGTCGGGCGGGGGCCGGTGCTCGACACCGCCGCGCTCCCGCCACTGCTGGCGGATGGGACGCTGCGCGGCGTGGGGCTCGACGTCACCGACCCCGAGCCGTTGCCGGACGACAGCCCGCTGTGGCGCCACCCCGCCTGCCTGGTCACCGCCCACACCGCGAACCCGGCGCCGGCCCGGACCGCAGCCTTCGCCGGGCTGGTCACCGAGAACGTGCGCCGCCGGGTTGCGGGGGAGCCGCTGCGCGGGCTCGTGGACGTTGCGGCGGGTTACTAGATCGAGGTTGGCTTAGCCCAGTTGGTCCAGCCTATGGCTAGTACTAGCCCGAGTGCGGTGGCGATGCCAGTGGCGTAGCTGTCCTCCCTGAATGCCGGAGGTCAGCGCGACCGTTCGCGCAAGTAGGTTGCGCAACCGTTGGAGGTGCCTGGCAGCGGTCTGGGTCTGGGGATAGTGAGCGGCTCATAGCCCCAGACTTCGCAGGCTAATCTCCGAGACTGTCTGAGATTCCGGCCGAAGATGTGTGCACCTTGCTTCAGCACGGGTAGGTGCACCCGACCCGTCCGTGCGGAGGAACGAATGTTCTACGACGACTGGCAGGGCCTGGTCCGCGTTCTCGTACTGGGAACATGCGGCTACGTGGGGCTCGTCATCCTGCTGCGGATCTCCGGCAAGCGGACGCTGGCCAAGCTGAACGCGTTCGACTTCGTCGTCACAGTTGCTCTCGGCTCCACGCTGGCTGCAGTGCTGCTGACCCGGTCGATTGCCCTGGCCGAGGGAATCACCGCCATGGCTCTGCTCGTCGGCCTGCAGTACGTCGTCGCATGGGTCTCGAGCCGGAGTCGGACGATGGAGCGGTTGGTGAAGTCCGAGCCGTCGCTGGTCTACCACGAGGGCTTTCTTCCGGCCGCCATGCGGAGCCAACGCGTGACCCGCACGGAGCTGCGTGAGGCGGCGCGCATGAAGGGTCACGCCGATCTCGGTGAGGTCGCGGCCATCGTGCTGGAGACCGACGGCACGCTCAGCGTGCTCACCGACCCGCCACGATTCCCCGACCACGCCTGATGGGCGCCCCGTCGGGGCCGGTGGTCCTGGTTCTGCCCCTGTTCTCATATCGGTAGCGGCTGGGATCCCAAGCCGCCATGACCTACGGTCGGCTTGTGATGGCGCTCATCGGTGGGGATGCCCACGAGACGACCGCGTCCGCGGACGTCGTGCTCGCTGACGGCTCGCTCGCGGTCCTCAGGCTGCTCCGCCCGGAGGATGGTCCGGCTCTGCACGACCTCCACGAGGGCGTCTCCGACGAGTCCATCCGGCTGCGCTTCTTCGGGCCGTCCCGGCACGGCGCGCACACTTACGTCGATCACGTCCTCAACGACCCCTCGACACTCTCCCTGGTGGCCGAGACCCGCGGCCGCCTGATCGGTCTGGCAACGGCGGAACCTGTCGACGCTTCCACGTCCGAGGTGGCCTTCCTCGTCGCCGACGACGCGCGCGGCCTCGGGGTCGGAACTCTGCTGATCGAACACCTCGCCGAGGCGAGTCTCCTGCGTGGAGTCACCCACTTCGAGGCCGACGTGCTGGCCGAGAACCAGAGGATGCTCCGGGTCTTCAACGACGCCGGCTTCCAGATGTCCCGACGACCGGACGGGGCCACCGTCGTCGTCGCACTTACAACGGGGGTGAGTGCGGAGACGCTCGCACTCGCTGATGCGCGAGAGTTCAGCGCCGAGTCGCGATCGCTGGGGCCGCTCCTGCGCCCGACGAGTGTCGTGGTCGTGGGTGTCCGCTCCGACGGGACCGGAATCGGAGCCACGGTGCTCCGCTCGATCGTTGCGAACGGGTTCCAGGGACGGGTGGCCGCAGTTCACCCGCGAGCGTCGCAACTGTGCGGGGTGAAGGCGTACCGCTCGGTGCTCGATGTCCCGGAACCCGTCGACCTGGTTGTGCTCTGTGTGCCTGCCAAGGCGGCTCCAGGCGTGCTTGACGATGCCGCCGCTGCTGGCGCGCAAGCGGTCATCGTGGTCTCGTCGGGCTTCAGCGAGCTCGGTGAGGAGGGGCGCGCTCTCCAGCGAAGCCTGGCCGTGGCCACCCGCGGGCATGGCATCCGGATGGTCGGACCCAACTGTCTCGGGCTGCTGTGCAACGCCCCTGACGTGCGGCTCAATGCCACCTTCAACGAAGCTGTCCCTCCAGCGGGCGGGCTGGCGGTGGCCAGCCAGTCCGGCGGCGTCGGTATCGTCCTCATGGACCTCGCCCGCGAGCTGGGTCTAGGGGTGCATACCTTCGTCTCCCTCGGCAACAAGGCCGACGTCTCGAGCAACGACCTGCTCGCCGCGTGGTTCGACGACCCGAGGATCACCGCCGCGGCCCTCTACCTCGAGTCATTCGGCAACGCCGCCAAGTTCGCCCGCTTCGCCCGGCGGTTTGCCATGCGCAAGCCGCTGCTGGCCGTCGTCGGCGGACGGTCCGCTGGTGGTAGTCGTGCCGGCGCGTCGCACACCGCTGCCGCTGCGACCCCCGCGGTCGGGGTGGACGCGCTGTTCGCCCAAGCCGGTGTCATCGCCTGCACCGACGCCGAGGACCTCGCGCGCACCGCGCTGCTGCTGGCGGAGCAACCCCTGCCCGCTGGCCGCCGACTAGCGGTCGTCTCCAACGCCGGCGGGATCGGCGTGCTGGCGGCGGACGCCGCGGCGGAGGCGGGGCTCGAGATCCCTGAGTTCAGCCCGGCCCTGCAGGCGCGCCTCGCCGGTCTGGTCAACGGAACCACCGGCACCTCGAACCCCGTTGATGCCGGAGCAGACGTCCCCCCGACCGAGTTTGCTGCCATGGTCGACGCGGTTCTCGCCTCGGGCGAGGCAGACGCCGTCCTGGTCATTCCCGTCGCAACCGGCGTGACAGACGGGAGGGGCACTTTGGCAGAGCTGATCCGGGTCCGCGCAGACCACCCCGACCTGCCCGTCGTGGCTGTCCCCCTGGGGGGGCTCCCGGTCATCCCCTCCGACCCGCCACTGACGACCTACCGCTCGAGCGCGTCGGCAGTGCGCGCACTCGGCAGGGCCGCCCGTTACGCCGAGTGGCGGGCAGTACCGCGAGGTCCGGTGGCCGTGACCGGCCCCCACGAGCTGGTCGCGCGGCGCCAAGTCACGCGCGAACTGGTGGGCGAGACCGGGGGCGGCTGGCTGCTCCCGGACCAAGCGAGCCGAGTGTTGGAACCCTACGGACTCGCCCCCGTCGGGCGCACGGTGCGGACCGCCGACGACGCGGCCGCGGCCGCGACTGAGTTCGGGTTCCCCGTGGCGGTGAAGGTCGCCGATCCCGAAATCGTCCACAAGACCGACCGTGGACTCGTCCGAGTCGGGCTGGGCAACGCCGAAGACGTTCGACACGCCTGCGCCGACTTCGACCGCGAGCTCGGGCGCGCGGCGCTGGTGCTGGTCCAGCCGGTCCTCGCCGGGGTCGAGGTTGCCCTCGGGCTGGTGCGCGACGCCGCACTCGGCCCGCTGGTCATGGTTGCTGCCGGCGGGATCGCGACCGACGTGTGGGACGACCGGGTCTTCCTGGTCCCACCGCTGGCCGACGAGGACGCCGCCCGCGCGCTGCGATCGCTGCGGGTCTGGCCGCTCCTGGACGGCTACCGTGGTGCGCCGCCCACCGACACGACGACCCTCGAGGCGATGGTCCTGGCTCTTGGAAGGCTCGCCGTCGACCTGCCCGAGGTGGCCGAGCTCGACGTCAATCCCGTCCTGGTCGGTCCCGGTGGTTGCTCGGTCGTGGACGTGAAGCTGCGGGTGGGACCGCCGATCGGACCGGCGGTCAGCGCTCGCCAGCTTCGACCCGTCTGACGCAGGACTGCCGGTGTCGAAAGGCCCGGCCGTGCGGGACGTTCGGCACTCATGCACCGTCCCGTTGGCTCCTAAAGTCCGACCAGGACGGTGATCTGCTCCGTCGGGTGAAGGAGTGGACCGTGACCAGACAACTGCTGGTGCTGCGCTTGGTTGTGGCACAGTGCGTGCACAAGTTGCCCCAGACCTCGGCGGCGCCAGGATTGATGGTTCAAGGCGGTCTGCCATGAGCAGCGTACGAGTTTCTGATGGCGCCGCAATAGGCAGATCCCCTTGGTTGATGCTTGTCCTGGCCACTGTCGGGTTCGCTGTCAATTTCTGGGCGTGGGCACTGCTCAGCCCGCTCGGCCCGGTGTTCGGTGACAGCGGCACCCTGGGGGACCTCAGCGAGTGGCAGATCTCGCTCCTGGTGGCCGTGCCGGTGATCGTGGGCTCTCTCGGCCGGATCCCGGTCGGGGCCTTGACCGACAGGTACGGGGGGCGGGAGATGTTCGTGATCGTCTCGATCGCGACCATCGTGCCGGTCCTGTTCATCGGCTTCTACGGGCAGACCAGTTACCCGGCGCTGCTGGTCGGCGGGTTGTTTCTCGGCGTCTCGGGAACCTCCTTCGCGGTCGGTGTGCCGTTCGTCAACGCCTGGTTCCCGCCGGAACGGCGAGGCTTGGCCGTGGGAGTCTTCGGCGCCGGCATGGGCGGTACCGCGATCAGCGCGCTCACCACTGTCAGGCTCTACACCGACGTCAGCGACAAGGCCCCGTTCCTGTTCGCGGCCACTGCCTTGGCGATCTTCGCAGGCGTGGCGTGGCTGCTGCTCGAGGACGCACCGGGTCGGGTGGCACCGACCTCGTCCTTGGCTTCGCGGCTGAAGGCGAACGCGCGCCTGCCGATCACGTGGCAGGCCAGCATCCTGTACGCGGTCGCGTTCGGCGGATACGTCGCCTTCTCGGTCTATCTGCCCGCCTACCTGAAGACCGACTATGGCCTGACACCAGCCGATGCAGCGAACCGGATGGCGGGATTCGTCGCCGTGGCCGTGATCATGCGGCCAGTGGGGGGCTGGCTCTCTGACCGCGTGGGACCGATCCGAGTCCTGGCCAGCGGCTACGTTGTCGTGGTTGTCTGTGCCGGGGTCGCGGCCACCCACCCAGTTCTCGAACACACCGGCACGGCCGCGTTCCTGATCATGGCGATGGCATTGGGTTCGGGCACGGGCGCCACATTCGCCTTGATCGCCAAGGTTACCGATCCTGCCCGAGTCGGCGGCGTCACCGGCCTCGTAGGTGCGGCCGGCGGTCTGGGCGGCTTCGTCCCACCATTGATCATGGGCTACATCTATGGGCGCACGGACTCTTATGCCATTGGGCTTTGGATGCTCTCTGTCACGGCTGGCCTGACTGCGCTGCTCACTCTCACCGTCACCCGCCGCACCGAGCGGGCTCATGCGGACGATGTCCAGACCGTGATGGCACAGTAAGGGCGGTCGCGCTGAAGCCATGACCAGAGGGAGGCCGGTGTGCACGTGGTGCGGGTTCCGCTATCGGGAAAGTCCAGGAGCAAGGAGTGCGATCAGTGGCTAGTCGGCACGAGCACCCTGCGGACCAGATTGTCGAGCATGGCGATCATGACCACCACCCAGGCGGCGAAGGAGAACCACAGTCCGGCACCGCCGATTCCGGCCACCAGTGGCAGCTGGTCGGCTTCACCGAGGTAGATGCCGGCCACTGCGTACATCCCGAGCGGGAACACCACGCTCCACAATGTCGCGTCGTACCGCAGCGGGACGTGACGGACACGGTGCCGCCACCAGCCTGCCGCGAGGAGTACCGGGATCAACCAGGTCGCGAAGGCCCAGAACACCACGGACAGACCGGCGATGAGGTCACGAGTGACAGACACCATGGGCGCGTCAGCCATCTCCACGATCCGGGCACCCGCGAGCACAGTGATGGCGAGGGCGCCCATGGTCACCCAGTAGGGCGGGGTGAGCTCATCAGGCCCGAACCTGTAGAGCATGAGCCGCAACGTGACGATCATTGCGGTGGCGGCATACAGGAAGACGCCAACCGACCACGACATTACCGCGAGCACGGCAAGTTCGCGGCGCCCGGTGACGAACACCGGTTCGATGCTTGCCGCGGCGATCGCGACGGACTGGCTGGCCACCACCCAGATGAACCAGGTGCCGTTCGCGGTCGCGACCACCGGTCGCTCCACCTTGCCAAGGACCGCCGTCCAGGGCACGACGTACCCGAGCAGCAGCCACGCCGTTCCAGCAAGTCCCAACAGGAGACCGGTCGCGACGTGGTGACCGTCCATGCCGAGCCGAACGCCGAGCACATTGGTGCCGGCGACGAACGTGAAGAAGCCGAACGCTCGCCCCGGGTCGAGGAAGTCATCGTTGATCGCTCCGCGATAGGCGACGAACCGCCACAGTGTCAGACACAGCAAGACGACGAACCCGGCGATACAGACGACCAGCAGAGTGGTGGAGATGAACTCGAACCCCTTGAGCCGCATTCCGACCGAGATGATTCCGCTGGCCATCACCAATGCGAAGTAGCCCGGCGTCAGCCCCGCGACTGCGCTCTGCACTCGCTCCAATGCCGATTCGGCCACCTCCGAAGGGTAGTTGCGATCGTCGGGCGGCCAAGGCCTAACCGCGCACCCATTGCGCTCGGGCGCGTCGGAAGAATTCCAGATTCGGGAGGTACGCATCGTGACGACTGACATTGATCCCGCAGGCCCGGAGGAGGGCCGAGTGGTCGGCCTGGACGGGCCATTGAGCGATGCCCTGCTTCGGACCAGGCGCTTCTTCACCAGGGCGATCGTTTCTGACGACCTTCGCACGATGACCAAGCGGGGTGGCCGTCAGGCAGACGACTTCTACCGGGACCGGTGGAGCCACGACAAGGTGGTGCGCTCCACCCACGGGGTGAACTGCACCGGGTCCTGCTCGTGGAAGGTCTACGTCAAGGACGGCATCATCACCTGGGAGACCCAGCAGACCGACTACCCGTCGGTCGGCCCGGACTCCCCGGAGTACGAGCCTCGCGGCTGCCCCCGTGGCGCGGCGTTCTCCTGGTACACCTACTCGCCGACCCGGGTCCGCTACCCCTACGTTCGCGGCGTACTGCTTCAGATGTTCCGCGAGGCCAAGTCCCAGCACGATGGTGATCCGGTGCGCGCGTGGGAGCACATCGTCGAGAACCCGCTGCGCGCCAAGGCCTACAAGTCCGCGCGCGGCAAGGGCGGTCTCGTGCGCGCCAGCTGGGAGGAGGCCAGTGAGATCGTCGCTGCCGCGCACGTGCACACGATCAAGAAGTACGGTCCCGACCGGGTCGCCGGCTTCTCACCGATCCCGGCGATGTCGATGGTCTCGCACGCGTCGGGTGCCCGGTTCGTGAATCTGATCGGTGGCTCGATGCTGAGCTTCTACGACTGGTACGCAGACCTGCCCGTCGCGTCTCCGCAGGTCTTCGGGGACCAGACCGACGTCCCTGAGTCGGGTGACTGGTGGAACGCCGG
>JBBRVU010000129.1:0-12400 GCA_038246575.1 Actinomycetes bacterium
CCCGGGTGTGGTCCGAGCAGGGCCGGCCGGTCACCGGCGGATCGGTGGCCGCGGTGACCGCCCGGCGGCTCGAGCACGCCACCGGCATCCCCTCGACATCCCTGGCCCGACTGCTCGCGAACGCCCGACGCACCGATCCGGTCACCGGCCGTCCGGCCGGGTTGACTCGCGGCGGGGTACTGGTGGTCGACGAAGCGTCGATGGTCGACACCCGCACGCTGTCCCGCCTTCTCGCCCACACCCGGGCCGCTGCGGGCAAGCTGGTGCTGGTCGGCGACCCGGCGCAGCTGCCCGAGATCGGCGCCGGCGGCCTTTTCACCGCCCTCGCGCGTCACCCGGACACGATCACGCTGACCGACAACCGGCGGCAGGCCGAGGAGTGGGAGCGCCGCGCGCTGGCGGACCTGAGGGCCGGTGACCCGGACGCCGCCGTCGCGGCCTACGCCGCGCACGGGCGCGTCCACGCGGCGCCGGCAGACGAGCTCGCGGAGCGGGTCGTCGACGACTACCTGCGCCGCGTCGGCCATAGCGAGTCCGTGACTCGAGGAGGAGGTGACACCTCTGCCGATGGGGTGGTGATGCTGGCCGTCCGGCGCGCCGACGTCACCGACCTCAACGACGCGACTCGTGCCCGGCTCCTCGTGAGCGGACGCCTCGGGCCGGACGCGGTCACCACCGGCGAGGGGGATCGGCAGCGGGAGTACCGCGCCGGTGACCGGGTCCTGGTGACCGCCAACGACCACCGGCTCGGCCTGCTCAACGGCACCCGCGCCGCTGTCGCAGCCGTGGACGTTCGGCACCAGACCATGACCCTCAGCACCGACGAGCACCTGCGGGTGACGGTGCCGGTCGAGTGGGCCGGGCGGCACCTCGACCACGGGTACGCGATGACCTGCCACAAAGCCCAGGGCGCCACCGTCGAGGTCGCCCTGCTCTACGGCGCCGGAGTTTTGACCCGAGAGGCCGGCTACGTCGCGCTGTCCCGCGGTCGCACCGCCAACCACCTCTACGTCCCCGACGACCGCGACGATGACCGGTGCGTGGATCTCGAGGACGACCGGCACCTCGACCGGCTCGCAGCCCAGCTGGCCGTACGGCACAACCAGACCTTCGCCACCCGCCAGCTTCCCCGCACCCGATCGGGCGGCTGGCAGCCCGCCGCAGTCACCACCGAATCCTCGTACCGCCGAATCGAAGGGATGTCCCGATGAACAACCAGCTGCTCCTCACCCCCACAGAAGCGGCCCGAGCCCTTGGCATCGGCCGCTCGAAGCTGTACGAACTGATACAGAAGGGTGCCCTCGAGTCCGTGCACATCGGCACCTGCTGCCGCATTCCTGCCGACGCACTGTCCGATCTCGTGGCTCGGCTTCGCGTGGAGTCCGTCGGCGAGGGCGGCGGCAATGACAAGCGCGTCATCGCGATCGTTCGGAAGCGCTGACGAAGAACGGGCGGCAGACCAGGTCACGACAGATCTCTTGGAGGCAAGCGATGGCGAGACGGGGAGCCGGCGAGGGGTCGATCTTTAAGGACCCGCACAGCGGTCGGTGGAGGGCGCTTCTCGATGTGGGGGAGGACGCATCCGGGCGTCGAAGCCGGAAGAAGGTGTCCGGCCGGACGCGCGCGGAGGTCGCGGCAAAACTCCGGGAGCTCCAACGCGACATCGAGGACGGGGTGTCTTCGACAGGGCGCCATGTGACCGTCGCGGTGTTGTGCGAGGACTGGCTACGTCAGCGCAGCGGCGAGTTGTCCGGCAACACCCTCGACGTCCGGGACTGGGCCGTGCGCCAGCACATCGTCCCGTCCCTGGGTGCCCGGCGGGTACGGGAGCTGACTGCCGACGACGTCGCCCGCTTCTTGCAGACCAAGGCGACCGGCGGCTACTCCCGTGCAACCCTCGACAAGCTCCGCGGTGTTCTCGTCCAAGTCTTGCGGCACGCTGAGCGGCAGGGACTCGTCGCGCGCAACGTCGCTTCGCTCGTCCCCACACCCTCCGGGCCAAAGGCGCAGGGTCGCTCGCTGACCATCGAGCAGGCTCACCGCCTTCTATCCGCATCCCGAGGTCACCCACTCGAGGCGGCAGTTGTTGTGGCCCTCACATGCGGCCTGCGGCCGGGCGAGCTGCTCGCGTTGCGCTGGGAGGATGTCGACCTGGACAACCGGGTGCTTCGCGTGCGGCAAGCGGTCGTCCGCGTCGGCGGAAGGATTGAACTGGGTGCAACCAAGACCGATGCCTCGCGGCGTCAACTCCGGCTCCCCACGACCACCGTCGAGGCGCTACGCGCGCACAGCATCCGGCAGGACACCCAGCGGCGGGCGCTGGGGGAGTACTGGCAAGAGCATGGTCTCGTCTTCTCGACGGGGATCGGAACCGTGCTCGACCCGGCCAACCTGCGTCGGAGCCTGCGCCAGGTCACCGAGCGTGCCGGGCTCGGCCGCTGGCACCCACAGGAGTTGAGGCACAGCGCGGCGAGTCTGCTGTCTGCGGCAGGGGTGCCGCTCGAGGAAGTCGCGGACGTCCTGGGACACGTCAGCACGCGGGTGACCTCGAGCACCTATCGCCATCGCACGACAGCGACGGTGGTTGCGGCTGCGGCCCCGATGGACCGGTTGTTCGGACCGACGGCAGACCTCTGATCCCGACACAAGGCCACGATGCTGTGGCTACCAGTTTGGCTACCAGCGGTCAGATCGGTGATCTTGTCGGGAAGCCGTACCCCATCTGACCTGGGGCTTTGTGGTGGGCGATACAGGACTTGAACCTGTGACCTCTTCCGTGTCAGGGAAGCGCGCTAGCCAGACTGCGCCAATCGCCCAAGCTTATGGAGTTCGAGGTGGAGACGGGATTTGAACCCGTGTAAACGGCTTTGCAGGCCGTTGCCTCGCCTCTCGGCCACTCCACCGTATGAGGCCCGTAAGGACCTCGAGACTTCCGAGCGGACGACGGGATTCGAACCCGCGACCCTCACCTTGGCAAGGTGATGCTCTACCAACTGAGCCACGTCCGCGCGACATCCGGAGCGAGCATTCTCGCCCCGTCTGCAGGGATAGACCATAGCCGATCGCCCGGACCGCGACCAAAGCGCACGGCCCGTCCCGAGCGTCGAGGTGCGCGGGACTAGGTTGCCCGGCATGCCCGGCCCCGGCAGCACCTCGAGTCGTGAGGACACCGCCGGTGCGCGCGAGTGAGCCGATGGCGTGGTTCGGGGGACGGCTCGCCACCGGGCTGGTCGAGGTCACCGACGACGTCCACGCGCTCGACGGAGAGGGCTGGTGGGCGGTGGTCCTCGGCTTCGAGGGCGAGGTGACCTGTGCCCGGTTCAGCGACGTGCGCCCTGCGCCGCTGCCGGCCGCGCCGTGGCCGGGCATCACACTGGCGTCGTGGACCTCGTCGTTGAGCCGCGACGACTACCTGGCGGCTGTCGCGCAGGTCCGCATCGGCATTGCCGCAGGCGACTACTACCAGGTGAACGTGTGCCGAGTCCTGTCCGCCGACCTGCTGCCTGACGCGGACCTGCTCGGGCTGGCGGGGGTCCTCGCCGCACGCAACCCCGCGCCCTACTCGGGGGTAGTGCGTCTCCCCGAGCACGGCATCGACGTGGTCAGTGCATCTCCGGAGCTGTTCCTGAGTCGGCGCGTCGATCTCGTGGAGTCCGGCCCGATCAAGGGCACGGCACCGACGGCGGCGGGGTTGACCGACAAGGACCGCGCCGAGAACGTGATGATCGTCGACCTCGTGCGCAACGACCTCGGCGCGGTGGCCCGGACCGGCTCGGTCGAGGTGGCCTCGCTGTGCGCCGTCGAGCAGCATCCGGGCCTGGTGCACCTCGTCTCCCGGGTCCGGGCCCGGTTGCGCGCCGAGGCGGGCTGGCCCGACCTGCTGGGCGCCACGTTCCCGCCCGGGTCGGTCACCGGAGCCCCGAAGTCCAGCGCGCTCACCGCTATCGCCGCGATCGAGCCGGTGCCGCGCGGCCCGTACTGTGGCGCCGTGGGCTGGGTGGACGCTAACCGACGGCGCGCCGAGCTGGCGGTCGGGATCAGGACGTTCTGGTCATCCGGGCAGCGGTTGCACCTGGGCGTCGGGGCCGGGCTGACCTGGGGATCGGTCGCCGAGCGGGAGTGGGACGAGACCGAGCTCAAGGCGCACCGGCTGCTGGCGGCTGCCGCCGAGTCGGCCGCGTGAGCGTCACGATGCGGACCTGGGTCGACGGGGCAGTCGTCGACAGTGCGGACGCGCGGGTCTCGGTGTTCGACCACGGTCTGACCGTCGGCGACGGGGTCTTCGAGACGGTGAAGGTGATCGACGGCGTGCCGTTCGCGCTGACCCGGCACCTCGAGCGACTGGGTCGCTCGGCCGCCGGACTCGCCCTGCCGGCCCCTGACATCGCCGTCGTCCGCCGCGCGATCGACGAGACGCTCGCGGCCAACGCCGCCGAGCTGACCGCCCCGATGCGGCTGCGGGTGACTCTCACCGGGGGAGTGAGCCCGCTCGGCTCGGATCGCGGTGTCGCCGGACCAACTCTGGTCGTGGCCGTGTCGCCGATGGCGGGCTGGGGGGCCACAGCGAAGGTCGTCGTCGTCCCGTGGGTCCGCAACGAGCGGTCCGCGACAACAGGTGTGAAGACCACGTCGTACGCGGAGAACGTGGTGGCGTTGGCCCACGCGAAGACCCGCGGGGCATCGGAGGCGCTGTTCGGCAACACGGTCGGGGCGCTGTGTGAGGGCACCGGGTCGAACGTCTTCGTCGTGGTCGACGGCCGGGTGCTGACCCCGCCGCTGTCCAGCGGGTGCCTGGCCGGAGTGACCCGGGCGCTGGTCCTGGACTGGCTCGGGGCCGACGGGGCCGCCGAGGCCGAGCTGCCGATCGAGGTGCTCGACGAGGCCGACGAGGTCTTCCTGACCTCCTCGACGCGCGACGTGCAGCCGGTCCACGCGGTCGGTGAGCGCCACCTCGCGGGGGCGCCGGGCCCGGTCACCACCAAGGTGATGGCCGCCTTCGCGGAGCGAGCCGCGGCCGACGTCGATCCCTGAGGGGAGCAGGTCGGGGAGGCGCGGCTGGGGCTCTAGCGGACCGGCAGGCAGTCCCGGTCGGCAGGCGCCGGCTGGCGCTGGTCGGCGAACTCGAGGGCGCCGTACTCCGTCCAGTCCTCCGCGACCTGGCCCGCGCGGACCCGGAGGATGCTGACGCCGCGCAGGTAGGCATCGCGGCCGGGTGCGCCGGCGCCGATGCCCCAGCCCGTCGTGCGACCGCGGGCGGACCAGCGAACCGCGACCATGTCGCCGGACTCGACGCAGTAGTCGAAACAGATGGTGGCGTCCCAGAGGCCGGCCGTCAGCTGCAGGGCGCGTTCCCGGACCCCCGCAAGACCGCCGGGCGAGAGCCTCGCCTTGTTGTGCAGCCGCACGTCAGGGGCGTACAGCGTCTCGATCTGGTCGATGTCCCCGGCCAGGACGGCACGCAGCGCGCGGCGGGCGATGCCCGTTCCGGCGGCGCGGTCGCTGTCCATGACGTTTCCCTTCGAGTGGTGTGACTACAGGGAACGCCACGGCACGCGTTTGCGGCATGGGCCATCGGGGCTTTTCCCGCCGATGAACGCATGAAAGGGACTAGTACGAAGGCGCTACTGAGGGTCACCGGACGGCCACGCAGCCGGCCAGAGTGCGTCCGATGTGATGTCGGCCAGGGTGGGTGTGCCGAGCAGCCCCATCGCCATCTCGAGCTCGGTTCGCAGCAGGTCGACGGTCAGCTCGATGCCCGCTGCACCCCCCGCGGCGAGACCCCACACGTAGGGCCGGCCGACCAGGACCGCGCTGGCCCCGAGCGCCAGGGCCTTCGCAATGTCGGTCCCGCGCCGGATCCCCCCGTCGACGAGCACCGGCACCCGACCCCCGATGGCGGTGACCACGGCCGGCAGGGCCTCGGCGGTCGCCGGTGCCGTGTCCAGGCTGCGCGCGCCGTGGTTGGACACGATGATCGCTGCTGCGCCGTGATCGGGTGCGCGGGCAGCGTCGTCCGGCCGGAGGATGCCCTTGACCACCAGGGGCACCCGGGCCGCGGATGCCAGCCACTCCAGGTCCGCCCAGGTCAGCGACGGGTCCAGGTGCGGGTTGAAGACCCGTCGGCGACGCGGGGTCTCGTCCGGGGCGAGGGTGAGCCCCCTCAGGTTGGCGTAGTCCACGCCGGTCGGCCGGCCGACGGTGTCGCGCCGGTCCGAGTCGCGCGCCCCCAGGACGGGGAGGTCCACGGTCAGCACCAGAGCGGACGCGCCCGCGTCTTCAGCCCGGGCCATGAGGTCCCGGGTGAACCCGCGATCGCGCTGGACGTAGAGCTGGAACCACCACGGCGAGGTCAGTGCCGCGCCGACGTCCTCGACCGGGACCGACGACAACGTGGACTGGATCCACAGGACGCCGGCCGCCGAGGCGCCGCGCGCGGTCTCCAGCTCGCCGTCGGGGTGGAAGCGACGGTGCGTCGCTGTCGGCGCCAGCAGGAGGGGGGCGACGAGGTCCTGCCCGAGCAGGGTCAGGCTCGTGTCCAGCGCCGACACATCGGTGAGGACGCGAGGGGCGAGGCGCAGCTGCGACCAGGCCGTCTGGTTCGCGCGCAGGGTGCCCTCGTCCCCGCTGCCGCCCCCGGCGTACGCGTGGGCCGCGGGGGTCAGCCGGTCGCGGGCCAGCGTCTCGAGGTCATGGCAGCTGACCACCCCGTCGAGGTCGTGGGGATCATCGGCGGCGGTCGGCATCGGCGCAACCTAGCCGGTGCGCTGCCGAGCCCGGTAGGCCGCGACGTGCAGCCGGTTGCCGCAGGTCCGGCTGTCGCAGTAACGCTTGGACCGGTTGCGGGAGAGGTCGACCAGGACCAGGGAACAGTCCGGGGCGGAGCACGCTGCCAGTCGCTGCCGTTCGCCGGCGGCAAGCACGAAGGCCAGCGCCATCCCGCAGTCGGCGGCGAGCCGTTCCGGCAGCTGGGCGTCCGGGGCGTAGTAGTGGATGTGCAGCGGCCAGTGGTCGTGGTCGGTCAGCCGCGGCGTCGTGCGGGCGTCGGCCACCAGCCGGTTGACCAGGTCCACTGCCGCGTGGTCGTCGGCAGCCGTGAAGACGGCGGCCAGGCGGCCACGGAGTCTCCGGGTCCCCGCCAGGTCGTCGCCGGTCAGGCTGCCGATCTCGGACACCTCACGCCTGGTCAGAAGTTCGCGCAGGGCGTCGAGGTCGGGCAGACCCTCCTCGCCGGCCAGGTCGGGGGAGGTGTTGACGAGATCGACCACTGCCGAGAGCGCTGCAGCGGTGTCATGACCGAAGTCCACCACCGCCACCTCCGTCGTCGCCCGCTGCTAGGGTCCGGGAGACATGAGTGTAACGCAGCGATGCTACTGACAACCCGGACGCGCCCGACGTGGCGCTGACCGATCGGCCGGTGCTCGCCGCGGCCGCCGGCGCGGCCTGCATCGCCACGTCCGCGACCCTCGTCCGACTGGCGGACACCGCTCCCGCCACCGCTGCCACCTTCCGCTGCCTCTACGCACTCCCGGTGCTGGCTGTGCTCATGATCCGGGAGGACGGACGCTACGGCACCCGGTCGCGGCGCGATCGTGCTCTGGCCGGGGCCGCCGGCGTCTTCTTCGCCGTCGACCTCGTGCTCTGGCACCACGCGATCGCCGCGGTCGGCGCCGGGATCGGCACCGTCCTGGGCAACCTGCAGGTGGTCTTCGTGGGGCTGCTGGCCTGGTGGCTGTTGCACGAGCGCCCCAGCACGCGGCTCCTCGTCGCTGTCCCGGTGGTGCTGGCCGGGGTCGTGCTCATCTCCGGTGTGGTGGGCGCGGGTGCCTACGGCGACGACCCGGTGCTCGGCGTGATCTACGGGATCGGGACCTCGATCGCCTACGCCGGGTTCCTGCTCCTGCTGCGGCGCGGCGCCCACGACCTGCGCCGGGTGGCCGGCCCGCTCTTCGACGCCACCCTGGTCGCCGTCGTGGTGAGTGCCGCGATGGGCCCGTTCTCGGGCGGCATCGACCTCGTCCCGAGCTGGCCGGCGCACGGGTGGCTCGTGACCTTGGCGCTGACCTCGCAGGTGGTGGGCTGGCTGCTCATCTCGGTCTCACTGCCCCGGGTTCCTGCGGTGCTGACCTCGGTCATGCTCCTGCTGCAGCCGGTCATCTCGGTGGCGCTGGCTGCGGCGGTCCTGGCGGAGCGACCCTCGCGCTGGCAGCTGCTCGGGTGCGCGATCGTGCTCGTCGGGATCGTCGCCGCGGCGGCCGGACGTGGCTCGCGGGCGACCGGGTCAGGCAGCCGACATCAGCAGACTGGCCACCGCAGCAGCGTGACGGGCTGACTCGGGCTCAGCTGGCGAGCAGGGCTTCGATGGCGCCGTCGACGTCGAGGTGCTCGGCTTCCTGGCCCTGCGGGCACAGCGTGTACGTGCGGCCGAGGAAGTCGACCAGCTCGCGGGTCGGGGCCTGTAGCAGGGCTTCGCCGTCGGGTGAGGTGAGACCGACGAAGACCACCTCGGCGCCCGCGCTCCATGACGGCCAGACCCGGACGTCGCCGTCACCCGAGGCGCGGTGGACGCCGAGGGTCAGCAGCTCGCGGGCGAAGACCCAGGCGACGCCCTCACCCTGACCGGTGCGGAAGGTCGCATCCACGGCATACGGGTCGGCGACGTCGTAGTGCAGCACGACCGGCAACGACACGCTGCCGTCGCCGGGGGACACTAGCTGGACGGTCATCTCTCGGGTGACCGTGGTGGTTGCCCATCCGTACATGACTGCTCCTACCTGTTCCCGGGGCCGCACATCGGCGTCACCCGTCCGTCGTGGTTCGGAGTCCCGCAGTGCCGTGTGCTACCAGACAGGATCCCCTCGAGACCGGCCAGAAAACCTGACTGGGCCCGCGGATGCCGCAACCCACGATCCATTTGGTGCGTCTGGGTGGGTACGGCGAGAGTTGTGTAGTGCGAGTGCATGGCATCGCCTCGTCCAACGACACAGTCCGTAGGGTGTGACGGGTTAGAAGGGAAAGAATGTGGCCGATCGGAACACCATGGAGGACCAGGTCGGGTCGAACATGGACGAATCGCCCAGTTCGACGGAGTCGCGTCGGCCGCACGGGCCGCGCCCGGCCGACGAGAGGCACCCGTTCCGGGCCTGGTTCGGGCGCAACCGCGGGCTCGACCTGACCTACCGGATCGTGATCGGCGTGGTGGGCACGGCCGTCGTCGTGGGCGGGCTTGTCCTCGTCCCGCTTCCGGGGCCGGGCTGGTTGATCGTCTTCTTCGGGCTGGCGATCCTCGCGACCGAGTTCGCCTGGGCCGGTCGGGTGCGCGACTACGGGCTGGCGAAGTTCCGCGGTTGGACCGAGTGGGTGACCGAGCAGTCGCTGCTCGTCCGCGCGTTGATCGGCCTGGCCGGCCTGCTCGTCGTTGCCGGTGCGGTCTGGGCCTACCTCGCCATCCAGGGCGTCCCTGACTGGCTGCCCTTCGGGTGACGCTAGGATCGACGTCGCCTTCGGACGATTAGCTCAGTTGGTTAGAGCGCACGCTTCACACGCGTGAGGTCACTGGTTCGAGTCCAGTATCGTCCACCATCGCATTAGGCCCCGGACCTGCGGAACCGCAAGGTCAGGGGCCTTCCGCTTTCCTGGTGTGCCAGATGTATGCCAGACGGTCCCGGACCTCCACGACGATTCGCAGGAGGCTCACCATGTACGACATCGACACCCCGACCACGACTCACCCGTGCCCGCCCTGGTGCACGCTCCCGGCCGGACACGGCTACCGACTCGCGCGTCATCGCCAGCGACAACCTCTGCAGGTTGCACATCGTGGCGGGGCGGCAGATCCCGACGCCCGGTCGCGCCTCGGTGGACATCGAGGCGATGGAGGAGGCCAGCGCGGACGGGCAGCGGGCGCTCAGCATGACGGCCCCGACCCTGCTGGTCTCCGGGATGCTCGAGGGCGAAGCGTTCGGCTCGGTGCAGGCCCGACAGCTCGCCGCTGCCCTGCTCGACGCCGCGGACGAGTTGGACCGGATCACGACGGGCTAGGCACGCCACCCTAAAGGCCCCGGTCGTCACTCGACGGCCGGGCCTTTTGCTGCCTACCCTCAGTTCGGTGATCCCGCGTCACGAGTTGCCGGGTCGGATCGTCCTCGCCATCGGTTGCTTCACCAGCGCGTGGTGGGTGGTCGGGCTGATCCTGCTGCGGTTGGGCTGAGGCGCGGGGGGCCTTGACTGCGTTCAGGCCTCTTGTGACGGTATCGACCCCACAGCCCCGGCGGACATGGGAGCCTCGTAGCTGTTAGGCCCGTCGCTTGGCGGCGCTGCAGAATCGCGCAACGAAGGCTCACTGCAGTCGAACCGTGAAGGCGGCTGGCTGCGGGACTTCAGCGACGGTGGGGGATTCTGTGGTCGACCGGAAGAAGCCGCGAAACAAGGCGGTGGGTTGGAGCACCGTGCCATACGTCATCGGTGAAGGTCGTCGCTTATCCCCCTGGCAACGTCAGCCGCCGAAGGTACGCCGTCAGCAACCGCAACCGCTCCCACCGATCAGCGTGCGCCCCCTGGATTGGTCCAAGCCATGCCTTCGTTGTGGAGGGCAGGTGAGAGAGAGTTCCTGGCACGACCGGGTTGATGTCGATGGCGAGCGTCGCCTTCAGCATGTCGTCTGCCCGGTGGAGATCGACTCGGACACGGCTGCCCAGAAAACGGCAGTTGTAGATACCGGAGGGGAGATGGCGCCGCCCCATGCGGAACGCCTCTGCGGGGCCTGCGGGGCGTCACTTCTGGGCACCACCGTCAGCCTTGCCGGCAGAAACGCGGATGGAAGCCGGGTATTCGTGCATCGAAAATGCCCCGACGCTTAGATTCCGGGGTCATGTCTGAACCGATCAAAGTGCTGCGCACCCTCACCGACGACGAGATCATCGAGCGCCACGACGCGGCCGCCAAGCACGCAACCGGCGGGGTGGACTTCTACCTCGGCGAGTTTCGGCGACGGGAGCAGGTCCGAGCCATCGCGGCCAGTCATCGTCTGGCCCGGGCGGCGTTCTGGCTGACGCTGGTCAACAGCGTGGTCGCTGTCGTGGGGCAGCTCGCCGCTGGGCCTACTCGACGCCGCGGACCGTCTCGACGAGATCACCGGGGAGCATCGCGCCTGCTGCGCAAGGCTGTGGTTACAGCCTCCTCATCGATCACGGCGACTCGCGCTGCGGGACCCCCCTCCGCTGCAGCGCGAGTCGCCGCGGGGCTCATGGGGCCAGGTGCGACCAGGTCGCTACCCATGCGTCGAGATCGGCGCGCCGCACCATCCAGACGCCGGGACTACGCGGATGGGCCGTGACGGCCGGCACTTGGCCGGTCTTGATCGCCGCCTGCACGTCGTCGCGGGTTACGCCCGCGTACTGCGCCGCAGCCGGCACGTCCAGCCAGAAGTTCGCCCGTTGTGTCGGAGCGCGCACGGGTTCCATGACCGGTGTATCGCGCGGACTTGACCATCTCTTGACCCGCCACATGGGTGACTTGTCCGGATCTGACAGGATCATCACGCCTGCCCCACCGTCCCCCGTGCGGTGGGGCGGGCGTTTGTCTAGAGCGCGGCATCTTCTCCGCAGCTGGTTACAGGCTCAGAATCAGCCGGATCTCGTCCTTTGCCTTCTCGAGGGTGGCGGAGTCGACTACGCCAAGCGCGCGAATGACATCTCGACTCTCGGCCGTCCACAGGCGTCGGGTACGAATCACCGACGCTTTCGCAAGACCAACCGCTTCCCACTCCTCGATCCTGATGTCCCCTCCTCGGGGACGGGTAAAGCGCTGACGGTTCCCTGTCACCATGGCGCAGAAAACTGCCTCGTCGTCTCCGCCTCCCCGGGTTCCGAGGACCAGTACCGGGCGTTGTTTGAAGGGCTGGGGCTCGGTCGGGCTAAAAGGAAACCGGACGAGCAGAAGCTCGCCCGGTCTTACCACGTGTCGTAGACCGCGTCGTCCGGGTTGTCCCAGTCCTCGGCCCACAGGCGGCTCACGTAGTTGCGGACCGCCAGATCATCGGCATCCGGTGGTGCCTCGCGAGGCGGGAACGGCTCGCGAATGGGGTCAATCACGAGTACCCCCTTCGTCGAGGCCCCCCAGAACGGGCTGGTGATTGTCTCCTTGAGAGCTATCGGGCTGACCCACGTGTGACTTGAGCCTGTCAAGGTCGGCTGCATGAGATCACTTTCCGTCATGCTTGGTCGCCCCCATATCTCCATCGGCGACGTCCCAGCGCTGCCGTGCCACCTCGAGTATGCCCATGAGTTGGTCCACTTGGCCACGGGCCAGAGAGACTCGGCTCAGCACCACGACGGGTACCTCGGTCATGCTCTCCAGGTCTGCTGCTTGTTCTTCTGGGGTCCCACTGAGCAGCGGAGGAGCC
>JBBRVU010000130.1:0-12355 GCA_038246575.1 Actinomycetes bacterium
GGGATCAGGCGGCGGGGTCGGGGGTTGCGGGCGTCGCGGTCGGGCCGGGAGGCAGACGGCTCCGGAGCAGCAGGTACGCAGGCAGGCCGACCAGGGCAGCCGTGACGACGAACGGGATCACGGCACCGAGCACCGTGAGGCCGACCAGAACGATGGCCACGAATGCGTCCCAGCCACCCCGCAGGCCGGACAGGAACCCGAGGTTCTGGTCGGTCTCGTGGACCGCCTGGCCACCGGGGCGCGGCGAGTAGATCGACACGTCGATCGTGGCCAGGTCGGTGACGTCCTTGAGCCGGGCCAGCTGCGCCTGCAGTGACTCGAGGTCGGCCTCGCGTCGCGACAGCTCGGACTCGATCGAGACGACCTCGCCGATGGTGTTGGCCTTGGCCAGCAGGGCGCGGACCCGTTCGACGCTGCGCTCCTGGGTGCGCACCCGGCTGTCGACGTCGGCGACCTGGGTGGTGACGTCCTCGGCCGACCTGTTGCGCGAGAGCTCCTTGCCCAGCCTGCCCAGTGCGTCGAGGGTCGCCGCGAACTGCGTCGGCGGCACCCGCAGGGTGAGCGTGGCGTCACCGGCCTTCGGGTGCGACGGGTCGGCGGAGGTCTGCTCGGAGAACACGACGCCGTCGACATCGAGCGCCAGTGACTCCGCGCGGGCCACGGCCCGGGCCAGGTCCTTGACCTTCACCTCGATCGCACCGCGGTAGATGATGTCGCGCCCGGCGGGCAGCACCCGCGCGTCGGTGCGGTCCTGCGTGGTCTTGCTCTCGCCGGTCGTGCTGCCTGAGTCGCTGGCTCTCCCGGAGTTGCCGGGGTCGGGAGCCGCCTCAGGGTTGGCGAGGGCCGCGCTGCCGCCTCCCGTCGAGCCACCTGCCGAGTCGGCGGACGATGCGGTCCCGCTGTCGCCACCGCCACTGCAGCCGGCGAGCACGAACGAGGCGAGCAGGGTCCCGACGACCAGTGCGGCGAGTGCGATCACTGCGCGGCGGCGCAGACGTGGTGGCAACGGCATGACGGGCTCCCCTGGTCGACGATGACGTGTCGAGGGGTCGGACGCGACGCGTCGCGGACCGGTTCCACCCGCCCCGGTCACGATCCGGTCTCTGCCTCTTTGCGACAGTGATCCCGTGCCGGCACCGCGCAATGAGCGTCACGTCGTCGTCGTGGGCGGCGGCATCTCCGGCCTGGCGGCGGCCTGGTTCCTCCGCCGGGACGCACCGCCCGGCACCCGGGTCACGGTTCTGGAGGCCAGCGACCGCATCGGTGGTGCGCTGCGCGTCAGCGATCTCGCCGGGGTCCCCCTCGACGAGGGAGCCGAGTCCCTGCTGCTGCGCCGGCCCGAGGCCGTTGATCTCGCCGCCGCCGCTGGGCTGGACCTCGAGGACGCCGCCACCACGTCGGCCGCCATCTGGACCCGGCGGGCGATGCGCGCGGTCCCGGCGTCCACCGTGATGGGGGTGCCCGCCGACCTGCGGGCCCTGGCCACGACCGGTCTGCTGACGCCGCGCGAGCTGGCCCGCGTACCGCTCGATGCCTGGCTGCCCAAGGCGCGGCTCGGCGAGGACGTCTCGGTCGGACGATTCGTGGCCACCCGGCTGGGTCGGGCGGTGCTCGACCGTCTGGTGGAGCCGCTCCTCGGCGGCGTGTACGCAGGCCAGGCGGAGCAGCTCTCGATGGCCGCAACCTTGCCCCAGCTCTGGCCCCACGTGCTGGAGCAACGCAGCCTGCTCGCTGCGGCCCGGGCCAGCCGACGGACCGCAGGCGCGGCCTCCGGTGCCGTGTTCGCCGCTCCGCGTGGCGGCGTGGGTCGACTCCCTGATGCAGTCGCGGCTCTCTCTCGAGCGGAGGTGCGCACGCGGTCAACGGTGCGCGAGCTCCGGCGTACTCCCGAGGGTTGGGCGCTGACCGTGGGTCCGGTCCGGGACGCCCAGGTCGTGCTCGCCGACGCCGTGGTCCTGGCCGCGCCGGCGGCTGCCGCGGCGCGGCTGCTGCGGCGGGAGGTGCCGGCGGCGGCGACCGAGCTGACCCAGGTGCGGGCCGCCTCGATGGCGGTCGTCGGCCTGGCGTTCTCGCGGGCGACGGTGCCGACGCCGGCCGGATCGGGGTTCCTGGTGCCCCCGGTGGACGGCCGGACGGTCAAGGCAGTGACCTTCTCCTCGAGCAAGTGGGGCTGGTACGCGGACGCGGCCCCCGGGACCCTCCTGCTGCGGGCCTCGGTGGGCCGGCTGGGGGAGGAGGCCACGCTGCAGCGCGAGGACGGCGAGATCGTCGACCTGGTCCTCGCGGACCTCACGGATGCGCTCGGGATCACCGACCCGCCGCTGGACGCACGCGTGACGCGATGGGGCGGGGCGCTGCCTCAGTACGCGGTCGGGCACCGCTCCCGGGTGGAACGGGTCCGGGCTGCCGTGACCGCGGTGCCCGGCCTGGCCGTGTGCGGCGCGGCGTACGACGGGGTGGGGGTCGCTGCCTGCATCGCGACCGCCGAGGCGGCCGTCGCCGGCCTGCTGCGACAATCTCAGTCGTGACCGATCCGACTGCCGGCGCGAAGCCGAAGGCACGTGAGCTCAACCAGGTGATCCGCTACACGATGTGGTCGGTCTTCCGGGTGCGGACGCCGCTCGCCGAGGACCGGACCGCGGTCGCTCGCCAGGTGGAGGAGCTCTTCGAGCAGCTCGGTGCCAAGGATGTCGTGACCCGGGGCGTGTACGACGTGGCGGGCCTGCGGGCCGACGCCGACCTGATGATCTGGTGGCACGCTCCGACCGCCGACGACCTGCAGGAGGCCTACAGCCGGTTCCGGCGCACCGACCTCGGGGCAGCCTGCGACCCGGTGTGGTCGGTGATGGCGTTGCACCGCCCCGCCGAGTTCAACAAGGGCCACGTGCCGGCGTTCCTGTCGGGCGAGGACGCCGGTGACTGGGTGTGCGTCTACCCGTTCGTGCGGTCCTACGACTGGTACCTGCTGCCGGACGAGGAGCGGCGCGCGATGCTGGCCGAGCACGGCCAGATGGCCCGCGGGTTTGCCGACGTCCGCGCGAACACCGTCTCGTCGTTCGCCCTCGGCGACTACGAGTGGCTGCTTGCCTTCGAGGCCCAGGAGCTGCACCGCATCGTCGACCTCATGCGAAACCTTCGCGGGTCACAGGCACGGCTGCACGTGCGCGAGGAGCTGCCGTTCTACACCGGCCGACGCAAGCCGGTGCACGAGCTGGTCGCGGGTCTGCCGTGACGTCGCCGTGACTGCGTCCCCGCACGGCACCGACGGCCACGGCGTCGAGGTCGACGTGCCGGCTGCCGAGGTGCCCAGGCAGGAGCACGCGGAGCGACCAGGGCCCACCCGGACGCCGTCGCAACCGCAGCGCGGGCTCTGGCTCGCCGACCTGCTGACCGCGCGGGCCCGGCTGATCTCGACGCTGCTCGCCGGTTCCCTGCTGTACGTGCTCGTGGACATCTTCGTCGAGGGCCCCCTGACCCAGCTGGACATCGCGATCCACAGCTGGCGTGGCCGCAAGGCGCTGCCGGAGCTGGTCGACGCGGCCTGGATCTACGACAAGATGGGTCAGCGCTCGGTGCTCGTGCCGATCCTGCTCGTCGTGGCCGGTGTGTTCGCCCGCCGGCACCGCACCTGGCGCCCCGTCGTGCTCGCGATGATGTCGTTCCTGGTGCTCAACGTCGTAGTCGGCGCGATGAAGGTGCTCATCGGTCGCGCCGAGACCGAGACCGGCAGTCCGGACGTGCTCACCGGCGGCATCATCTTCCCGTCCGGGCACTCGTCGAACATGGTGCTCAGCGGCGGGTTGATCATCTACCTGTTCTGGCGCTACGGCACCAACCCGCCGTTGCGACGGCTCACCGTGGTCATCGCGGTGCTGACCACCCTGACCATCCTGACCTCGATCTACCTGCGCACCCACTGGCTGACCGACCTCATCGGCGGCGTGCAGGTCGGTGGCCTGCTGCTGCAGCTGGTGGTCCTCTTCGACCGGGCGACCGCGACGATCAGGTACGGCCCGGTGCACGTGCTCGGGCGCAACTGGTCGCTCCCGACGCGCTTCGTCAGGCCCGGGCACACTGCCACGCATAATCTACTCGAGGCGGGGGAACACCCCGGTCGGGCGCAGCCCGCGCTCCCCGTCACCCCTGCTGTCAAGGAGTAGACCACGTGACCATCGAAGGCATTCTCGGCGCGCTCATCATCGGCGCGATCATCGGCGTCCTGGGACGGCTCGTCGTGCCGGGCAAACAGGACATCCCGATCTGGCTCACCATCGTCGTGGGCATCGTCGCGGCCCTGATCGGCTCGGCCATCGTCGGCTCGTTGCGAGACACCAACGGCATCGACTGGGTCGAGCTCATCGTGCAGATCGCCCTAGCCGCCGTCGGCGTGGCAGTTGTCGCCGGGATGCGCGGTGGTCGCACCAGCCGCCGCGCCTGAGCCAGACAGCGACTGACCCTTCCGCCCTCGGGTGGAGGGGTCAGGTAGCTGGCGTCTCTTCCAGCCGGATCGACAGCGAGTTGATGCAGTAGCGGTCCCCGGTGGGGGTCTGCGGCGCATCGTCGAAGAGGTGGCCGAGGTGCGACCCGCAGCGCCGGCACAGGGCCTCGGTGCGCACCATGAACAGTGATCGGTCCTCGCGCAGCTCGACGGCATCGCTGTCGGAGGCGTCGTAGAACGACGGCCAGCCGCAGTGCGAGTCGAACTTCGTGTCGCTGCGGAACAGCTCCAGCCCGCACGCCCGGCAGCTGTAGACCCCGGTCGTCTTGGTGTCGGTGTACTCGCCGACGCCGGGCGGCTCGGTGCCCGCCTCCCGCAGGACGTGGAACTCGGCCGGCGTGAGCTCGGCCCGCCACTCGTCCTCGGACTTGGTGACCTCGTAGTCCCGCTCGGGGGTCTCCTTCTTCTTGAACATGACACGACAGTACGTCGTCGCGGCGGTTCGTGACGCGGACCCACCCCTCGCGTGCCACCACACCGGTAGCGTTGATCGCATGGCGTCACCGTTCGAGGAGATCGAGGTCGGCCCGCGCACGGTCAAGGTGACCAACCCGGACAAGCCGATAGTCCCGGCCGCGGGGCTGAGCAAGCGCGACGTGGTCGGCTACTACCTCGCCGTGGGCGACGGGATCCTGCGCGCGCTCCGGGATCGGCCGGTCACGCTCGAGCGGTGGACCAGCGGGGTGCACGAGGGCGTCCGACTGGCCACCCGCGCCGACGGCCGCGGGGCGGACGCGTTCTACCAGAAACGCATCAGCAAGGGCGCGCCTCCGTGGGTCGAGACGGCGCACATCACCTTCCCCAGCGGCCGCACGGCCGACGAGGTCTGCCCGACCGAGCTGGCGACGGTCGCGTGGTGCGCGCAGCAGAACACGATCACGTTCCACCCGTGGCCGGTCCGACGCAACGACGTGGACCACCCCGACGAGCTGCGCATCGACCTCGATCCGCAACCGGGCACCGACTTCACCGATGCGGTCGTGGTGGCCGGCGTCGCGCGGGAGGTGTTCGCCGAGCTGGGCTGGCGGGGCTTCCCCAAGACGTCGGGCAACCGTGGGATCCACATCTACGTACGCATCGAACCCCGCTGGACCTTCACCGACATCCGGCACGCAGCCATCGCCTTCGGCCGGGAGCTGGAACGTCGGATGCCGGGGAGGGTGACCACCAAGTGGTGGAAGGAGGAGCGCGGGGAAACCATCTTCGTCGACTACAACCAGAACGCGCGCGATCGCACGATCGCCTCGGCGTACTCGATCCGGCCGCTGCCGCACGCGCCGGTGTCGGCGCCGCTGACCTGGGACGAGGTGCCTGACGTCGACCCGCGGGACCTGACCGTGGTGACGATGCCTGCCCGGTTCGCCGAGATCGGCGACCTGCACGCGAGCATCGACGAGGTCGCGCACGACCTGAGCCCGTTGCTGGAGTGGTTCGAGCGCGACGAGCGCGACCACGGGCTGGGCGACATGCCCTACCCGCCGGACTACCCCAAGATGCCCGGCGAGCCCAAGCGGGTCCAGCCCTCCCGCGCCCGCCCCGACCCCGCCGAGCCGACCGACGAGGCGCCGTAGTCAGCTGTTGATGACGCCGAGGGCGCGCAGCTTGGTGAGCAGGCCGAAGCCGTCGGGTGCCCGCACCTCGGTGTGGGGCGGCGGCGCCGGGTGCCGGCCGCCGTGCTCCTGGATCGGGTCCGGCAGGCCGTGGGTGCGAATCTGCTCGCCGGGGCTCAGCTCGCGGATGGCGATCGCGGCGATGTGGTCGGGAGAGTGGGCGGCGGCCTCCGCGTAGATCTCCGGGTCGTGCTGCCCGTCGTCGCCGACCAGCAGCCACTGCACGTGCGGGATCTCGTCGATGAGCCGGCGCAGCTCGCGGCGCTTGTGCTCGCGACCGGACCGGAACCAGCCCTCCGCCGTCGGCCCCCAGTCGGTCATCAGCAGCGGGCCGGGCGGGTAGCCGTGCCGGTCCAGGAAGGCCTGCAGCACCGGCGCGACGTTCCACGGCCCGGTGGACAGGTAGACGACGGGGACGTCGGTGTGCCGCCGCGCCACCTCGCGGAATAGCGTCGGCATGCCGCGCACCGGCCGGCGGCCGCCTTCATGCCGGACGAAGGTGTTCCACGCGGCCACCAGCGGTCGCGGCAGCGCCGTGATGATGACGGTGTCGTCGATGTCGCTGACGATCCCCAGACCGCTCGGGCCGACGATACGCAACCGCGCCTCGGCCGGAGCGGACCCCTCGGCGTGCATCGTCGCGACCGCCCAGCCGGGCTCGAGCTCGGCCGGCAGCCGGACGTCGACGTAGCCGCCACGGGCGCTGGTGACCTGGTGCGTGCGACCACCGACCTCGACGCTGACATCGACATCGGCGGCAGTCGCTGCGAAGAACCGGCGCCATCCGCGGCCCAGCTTGAGCTCCCCGGGGGGCGTCCCGGGAGCCGCGAGCAGCACCCGCCCGAGCACCCGCGCGACGCCGTCGCTGCCGTAGCCGGTGTAAGGGATCACCTGCGCGGTCCAGCCACGCCGGCGCAGCAGCCGTTCGAGCACGGCGTGCGCCCGGTCCTCGATCCGCGCCGCGCGATGCAGCTTCGGGCCGGGGGAGGTCATCCGCCTATGGTGCCCGACCCCCCGGTCGCCGAGGTCAGCGCAGGACGAAATAGGTGAAGCGGACGGTGTAGGTGTTCACGTCGTACCAGGCGGTGCCCGTCGTCATCGTCGACCAGCGCAGCACCCGGTCCCGGTAGAGCAACGGTGTCGCTCGTACCCGGGGGCCGATGTAGGTCGCGGTCTTCGGCGCGAGCCGGAACGAGTGCGAGCTCGGGTTCTGGTTGCTGTCGTAGTAGGTGACCCGGGCGGAGTCGCGGAACTTCGGGTCCCCCCGGCCCCCGAGCGCGCGAACCTGCACCTTGCCGTAGCGGGCCGCCTTGGGCAGACGGACCTGGTGGTCACCCACGGCGTAGGCATCAGGCGAGGTGCAGGTGCCGGAGCTGTAGTAGCCGAGCCAGCCGGACCGCGGTCCTTCTGTGTGGCGGAACACCAGCGAGCACTCGTCGGCGAACACCTCGTCCAGCGAGTCACGCGCGGTGACGGTCTCGGAGCCGGTACGCCGGACCAGCGACTTGCCGGAAACGCGCACCTTCACCGTGGGACCGGCCTTGCGGTTTCCGGCCAGGTCCTGGGCGAGCAGCCTGACGCGGTAGGTCCCGGCGGGCAGCACGGAGCCGCCGCGGCGGCCGGTCCAGTCCACGGTCAGGTCCCCGGCGGGCTCCTTCTTGACCCGGGGTGAGCGGATCACCGAGCCGCCGGCACTCCGGGCCACGACCCGGACCCACCGGACGGGCTCGCTGAGGACGCCGGAGATGCCGACCGAGTCGCGGTAGCCGTCGTCCTTGGGATAGACGGTGCGGAACTCGCGGGCCGGGTCGGTCAGCTTTGGCTTTACCCGGTCGACGGTGACGGTTCGGGTGGCGAGGCCGGCCCGTCCGTCGCCGCGGGTGGAGATCTCGAGGCTGAACTCGCCACTGGCGACCCGGGCGCCACCGTTCTTGCGACCGTCCCAGACCGTCGTGTGCTCGCCGGCCGACTGCTGCCCGAGGCGCTCGGAGCGCACGACCGTGCCCGCCGAGTTGCGGACCCGGAAGGTGACCTCCTGGCTGCCGGGCACCCGGTAACGGACGGTGGTCTTGTCGTGGCGGCTGTCCCGGCCCGGGCTGAGCCGGCTCACCGACACCCCGGCGAGCTGGGGGTGCAGCCGCGCCACGGACACGGTGGCGCTCGTCGCGTTGCCGAAGTCGCAGACCGCGCCGTCGCTGCGGCACTGCACCGCCGAGACCGTGTGCTGGCCGTCGGTGAGCCGCTCGGTCGACAGCGCGGCCCGGAACGGCGCGGCGGAGTCGGTGGCCACGTGCTCGCCGTCGATGAGGAACCGAACCGCGCCGCCGGAGGTGGCGGCCGACGCGGTCACCGTGTCGGCCGACGCGTCGGAGCCGTCGGCTGGTGCGGTCAGCTGTGGCGCCGGGTTGGCGACGGTTGTGGTCGACGAGGCGGAGGCCGAGGCGCACTGCCCGATCCGGCTGCAGTCCGTGGCGGTGACCGTCTGGGCACCGGCAAGGCCGTACGTCTCAAAGCTCGCACTGGCGGTGCCTCCCGCCACGGCGACCAGCTGCGACAGGTCGGCCAGCGTGAGCTGCACCTTGGCGGCGCTGCTCGTCGCGGTGACCGTGGTCTGGCCGCTCACGGTGTTGCCGGGGGGCGGGGCGACCAGGCTCGGAAGGCCGGCCGGGGGGAGCAGATCGAGGGACGTGTTGAAGTTCACCAGGCCACGGGCGAAGCCGAGCCGCGCGACGTTGGCGCCATCCACGACGGCATCGAAGAGCTGGGCCGACGTCCGGTCGGGGCGGTAGCCCTTGAGCAGCGCAACCTCACCGGCGACCAGCGGCGAGGCGAATGAGGTGCCGTCGGCCTTCTCGTAGCCGCCACCGGGGCGAGCGATGACGATCCCGCGCCCAGGGGCGCCCACGCTGACCCAGGACCCGAAGCTGCTGAACGGGGCGCGCGTGGCGCCGTTGGGTGAGGTGGCGCCCACCGAGAGCACATCGGGAAGGGCGGCGGGGTACTGCTTGGCCCGGGTGCCCTCGTTGCCGGCGGCCGCGACGACGACTGCGCCATGGCGCTGCGCGTAGGCGACCGCGTCGCGCTCGAGCGGATCCGAGGTGGGCCCGCCGAGGCTGAGGTTGATGACCGTCGCGCCCTGGTCGACCGCCCAGACCACACCGGCGGCCAGGTCGTCGGTGAAGATGCGACCGGTCCGGTCGGCGACCTTGGCGACCAGCAACGAGCTGTCGTAGCCCGCCCCGGCGATGCCCTCGTTGTTGTTGGTGGTGGCGGCGGCGACGCTTGCAACCCCGGTCCCGTGGCCGACCACGTCGCGCACGTCGGTGCCGCGGGTGACCGCGTTGTAGGTGCCGGCGATCTTCCCGGCCAGGTCCGGGTGGGTGACATCGGCGCCGGAGTCGATGATCCCGATCCGTACGCCCGACGAACCGTGGGCGGGGCGTCCCCAGGCCGTCGTTGCCTCGATCGCGTCGAGGTAGGTGCGCTGGTCGGGGAAGCGCGGGTCGGCAGGGGTCTCGGAAAACCAACGTCGGTGGGCCAGGTCCACCCGCGTGACGTCGCCCCGGGCCAGCAGCGCGCGGGTCAGTGCCGGAGCGGAGGAGCGGGGGATCTCCAGGGCGACGGCCCGCAGCTTGCGGACCCGACCGGCGGTCCGGGCGCCTTCGCGCTGGCCGGCCGCAGCCACGGCGGCACCGGCAGCCCGCGTCGAGGTGCGCACCACCAGGCGTACGTCGGGGTCACCGGACGGTGCCGGCTTCGCCGTGGCAGGCACGGCGGGGAGTGAGACGAGCACGAGCGCAGCCCCGGCGCAGGTGAGCGCCAGACGTCGCAGGGTCCGGTTCAACGGCACAGCGAGGGCCTCTGCTTCAAGTTCGGGGGGACGGCTGGACCAGTATCAGTGACGAATCGTCAGGGTGTGTCGATTTGCCCGGTATTCGGGCGGTGTTTCGGGCGGGTCGGCGCAGGTCCAGGGCCGGGTCAGCTGATGACGCGGTCGGTCCCCGCCACGACGTGCAGCACCGGCAGGTCAACCTCGTCGCGAAGCCGGGACGCCCAGTCGCGGTGCAGGGCCGACTCGACGGGGTGCGGCGGGGCCACCACGATGATCTCGTCCGAGGCGTCGAGGCGGGCGGCCTCCAGTGCAGCCGGGACCGGGTCGGATCCGGTGACGGAGCCGCGCGCGGTGACCCCGAGCTTGGCCAGCCGGTCCAACGACTCGTTCACCGCGTGCATCGCGTCCTGCTCGGCCTGCTCGGGCGTGGGCTGGTCGTCCTCGATGGCCTCCCGCAGGTGCCCGAGCGCGACCTCGTCGAGGGCCTCGATCAGGCGGTTGTGCTCAGCGTCGGCCGGCACCAGGAGGTGGATCTCGAGCTTCTCGTCGTCGTGCAGCTGCGCGATGCGCGCGGCGTCGTGGTCGGTGAGGGTGTCCTCACTGAGGAGCAGGATGGACAGCACCGCGGTCCCTTCGGGTCACGTCGTGAGAATGTCGGCGAGGTCGAAGCGTACGGGGCGGTCCAGCTGCTCGAAGGTGCAGGAGCCGGGATCCCGGTCCGGCCGCCAGCGTCGCCACTGGGCCGTGTGCCGGAACCGTGTCCCCTCCATGTGGTCGTACGCGACCTCGATCACCAGCTCCGGACGCAGCGGGACCCAGCTCAGGTCCTTCTTCGCGTTCCACCGGCTGACCGCGCCGGGCAGCCGGTTGGCGGCCTGCGCGTCGGCCTCGGCCCACGCCGCCCACGGGTGCGTGCTGATGTCCTCCACCGCATAGGGAGCCAGCTCCTCGACGAGCTCCTGGCGTCGCTTCATCGGGAAGGACGCGGACACACCGACGTGCTGCAGCGCGCCGGTCTCGTCGTAGAGGCCGAGCAGGAGCGAGCCGATGACGCCACCGGACTTGTGCCACCGGTAGCCCGCGACGACGCAGTCGGCGGTGCGCTCGTGCTTGATCTTGAACATGGTGCGGCCGTCGGGCTGGTAGACCGCGCCGGTGGGCTTGGCGATCACGCCGTCGAGACCTGCGCCCTCGAACTCCTCGAACCAGCGCTGGGCCTCCTCGACGTCGTCGGTGGCGGGAGTGAGATGGATCGGCGGTCCGGCGTCGGCCAGCACCGCCTTCAGCCGTTCCCGCCGCTCGGCGAACGGTCTCGTCATCAGTGACTCGTCGCCGACCGCCAGCGCGTCGAAGGCGATGAACGAGGCAGGTGTCTCGGCGGCCAGCTTGTCCACCCGCGACTTGGCCGGGTGGATGCGCTGCAGCAGGGCCTCGAAGTCGAGCCGGTCGTCGGTCACGATGACGACCTCGCCGTCGACGACAACCCGGTCAGGGAGGTGGGCCTTGACCGCTGCGACCACCTCGGGGAAGTACCGGGTGAGCGGCTTCTCGCCTCGGCTGGAGAGCTCGACCTCGTCGCCGTCACGGAACACGATGCAGCGGAACCCGTCGAACTTCGGCTCGTACAGGAAGTCGCCCTCCGGGATCGTCTTCACGGACTTGGCGAGCATGGGGCCGATCGGCGGCATCACGGGTAGGTCCACGGTCGCCATCATGCCGTGGTGGACCGGACTAGGGAACGGTGACGAAGCCCAGCACGAACCGGCAGCCGATCCCGGCGCCGCCGTCCGGGGACGTCACGGTGATGGCACCGCCGTGGCGGGCGACGATGTCGGCCACGATCGCCAGGCCGAGCCCGGTGCCACCGGCATCGCGGGTGCGCGCCTCGTCGAGTCGCGCGAACCGTTCGAACGCGATCGTCCTGTTCTCGGGTGCGATGCCCGGGCCGTCGTCGCCCACCACCACCTCGCTGACTCC
This sequence comes from Actinomycetes bacterium, assembly GCA_038246575.1. GTDB lineage: Bacteria > Actinomycetota > Actinomycetes > JACCUZ01 > JACCUZ01 > JACCUZ01. The sequence continues at coordinate 11,918 of JBBRVU010000130.1, forward strand.
GCCCCGTTCGTGTGCGGCGAAGGACACTGTTGTGCGGGCGTGGCGCTCGGCGTTGGTGGCGAGGTTGCGGATCGCGCGCGTCAGCTGACTCGGGTCACCGACGGTCCGGGCAGCCGACACCGCACTGGTGTCGACGACGACAGCGCCCCGGGCCCGCAGTGCGCGCGCCTCGATCAGGACGAGGTCCTCCAGGTCGACCGTCTCGGCACGCGGGCCCACGATCCCCGACTCGGCGCGAGCGAGGAAGAGCAGGTCGTCGACGAGCTCCTGGAGTGCGATCGCGTCCGACAGCAGCGTCTCGTGCAGCGTCGCTGTGTCATCGGCCTGCGGATGGGAGATGCTCAGCTCGAGGTCCGTGCGGATGCGCGTCAGCGGTCCCCGCAGCTCGTGCGACGCGTCGGCGACGAACCGGCGCTCCCGCTCGGTGGCCCGTTCGAC
>JBBRVU010000131.1:0-12309 GCA_038246575.1 Actinomycetes bacterium
CGGCGTCCCCGTGAAGACCTTCCACCCCGAACTCACCGCACAACAAGAGCAGGTCCTCGAGCTCATGAACCTCGCCCCAGGCGTCTACAGGCAGCTCACGTAATCACCGAGATACGCCGCTCGAGAAGTGCGGAACGTCAGTCACAAGTGTCCTCCCCATGACGATTACCCACGCGACCAACACCAGGGCAAGGACCCGCTCCGCCGTGCCGACCCACGGGTAGGGCACCGCAGCCCAGCCGAGTACCAGAGCCAAGACGGCGCCCGCGGTGACGGCGGAGTAGGTCGACCAGGGCCGGGGCAGAGCGGCGGCCAGCACGATCGCTGCGCCGGCGATGCCAAGGATCTCCAAGAGCCCTCCGACACCGTGTAGCCAGTCGGCCGTGGTGGTGAAGGTGCTTCCCTGGCATCGAGGAATGGACTCCTCGCAGCCGTTACGGGCCAGGGCACCGGCCATCGCCCCCAGGCTTGCCACCATCAGCAGCGCGCACCCGACGACCCGGTGGTCGGTTCGGGGTAGGGCCTGGTGCAGTCCCAGGGCCAGGGCAGCCAGACCGAGGGCGAACACCGCCTCGCCCGTCATCACCACCACCGGCCGTGGGGCGGTGGCGGCGTAGAGGTCGCTGATGTTGTACCGCCAGGAGCCCGGCCGTAGGGCGGTGGCGAGCACCCAGCAGCCCACCTCGATCAGGGCCGCGGTGACCACGAGGCGGCCGAGCACCTTCATGCCGTGGTGCGACGTCGCCGGAGCCAGAACCCCAGGTAGAGGGCGGCGATGGAGATGACCACGGTGATCGGTACGACGTAGACCACGATTCCGTGGTCCTGACCGTGCAGGGGCGCCGAGGCGGTGACCACTGTGGCGGCGATGATCGCGAACGCCACCTGTATCAAGACTGCGGTGCGCCGGGGAGCGAGCCAGCCGGCGAGCACTCCGCCGACGAGGGGAAGAAGCAGGAACATGTCGGACTCCTCTCTCTGCTCTGCGGTGCAGAGTTATTGACGAATGTAACTCTGCGGTGCAGAGTCTGACAAGTGCATGACCCCCTGATCGCCGAGCTCACCTACCGGGAGGCCGTGGCCGCCCGTGAGCGCGTTCGCGCCGTGCGGCGGGCGATCACCTTGCCGGTGCGCCTGCTCGGGGGGGTCTACCTCGGGGGTGCGGTCGCCGTCCTGGTCATTGGGCGGTTCCACCTTGCCTCGTACTTTGCGCCCGCATTCCTGACCGTATTGTCCGTGTCCGCGTGGTGGTACCGCCGGTACGCCAGACAGCACGGGGTGCTGCTGCCCGCTCGCCCATGGGTGCTGATCCTGGGGGCGACCCTCGCCGCCGGTGCGAGCGTGTCGCGGCTCGGCGTCGCCCTTGACGAGCCGTGGATCAGCGACTTCGGCCCCTGCGTTGTGCTCGCCGTGGGCACGGCCATCACCGCCGTCTGGCTGCACTCCTGCCGGCTCGCGCTGGCCGCAGCGGCGATGGTCAGCGTCTCGGCCGCGGCCTTCCTGGTGGCCACCGGCGACAACGCCATCGCCGTCCAGCTGGCGGCCTACGGCACTCTGCTCATCATGGCTTCTTCCTTGGATCTCTCCGAGCCGGGTGATGCGGTATGACCGACCACCCGATCCACGACCTCGACGACGATGTCCACCAGCGAGTGCGCCTGGGGATCCTGGCCGCGCTGTCCGGCTTGTCCCGCGCAGACTTCGCCCACCTGAAGCGAGAGCTGGCACTCACCGACGGCAACCTCGGTCGACACCTCGAAGTGCTCAGCGACGCCGGGCTCGTCAAGCTGGCCCGGGACACCGCGGAGAACCGGCCTCGCACCTGGGTGTCGATCACCGCCGAAGGCAAGAAGGCGCTCCGCAAGGAGCTTGACGCGCTTCGCAGAATCATGTCCCAGGTGGAAACGGCCGAAGCCACCACGGCCGAGCCGTCCGAATCGAGTCGCGGTGAAGGACCTCACTGACGGTCCCGCTCACGGCGCCGACCAGGGCCAGCGCTGGGCTATGGCGCGCTCGAAGATCTGCTCGATCGCCGAGTCAACTCCATCTGGCAAGGCGTCGTCTCAGCCCTCCCACCACAACGGACCAATCTTCCTTCGGCCACCACCTCGTCGTCCGTCTCGTCGAAGAGCACGAACTGGAACTGCGGCAGGTCCACGTCAAGGGACCCCCACCACCGGTTCAGCACATCACCGTGCAGGTTGTACTCGGGCCACACCTCCGCAGAGGGAATCCCGCGATCCCACAGGTCCGGCCGCTCAGCAGCGGGATGCATCGTCAACGTGTTCATCGGTTCTCCTCACCTGTGGGCTACCTCGAGACCGAGGGACCTGATCGACGGCCCCGTTTCCGGGTCTTTCGCGGAGGTGACACTAGCCAGCTTCTCGAGCAGGGACAGGGCTGGCCGAGATGGCGGGACCGGACGCGCGGCCCACCTGACGTCGGGCGAGGGTCGGCGCCATCGCGAGACCCGCGATGAGCAAGACAAGTGCACTCCAGAAGGTATGGCTGACGGCCAGGGACAGCCACGCGGCGGCGAACGCCGCGACCTGCCACCGGGCGAAGACCTGGCTACGCCAGGCCGCGAGGCAGAGCAGCGCCCAGCCCAGCGTGAGTCCCCCCATGAAGCCGAGGAACAAGAGAATGCCTGGCCATGCCGGCAAGGTGGTGAGCCCAGCGATGGAAGCCTCGCGAGGGACGTCGGGTGCGGTGAGCTGAAACTGGCTGAAGAAGAACCACTGCGACAGTGAGCCGCAGACGGCCCCGACCATGGCGAGGGTCCCGCCCACGGTGGCGAGGAGCGCGCCGCGGCCGCGAATGGCACCAGTGACGCCCGCGAAGAACGGGACGAGGAGCGCAAGGCCGATCATCAAGAACACCCCCGCCCACAACGAGGCGTCGCGCTCGGCGGCGACTGCGGCGACGACCTTGGCGCCTTCGACCGGGTCGGAGGTGACGGTGTCGGCCAGTCTGGGACCGATCGTGGAGCCGGCGAACAGCGCCACCGCCGCGAGCGGACCCGAGGCCGCGCGCAGGACACGTCGCAGGGCCAGAGCGGTGCTGTCGTTGTCGGTGCTGTCTTTGAAGGACTCATTGCTTGTCATGGGGTGCCCTCGTCTGGGATGGACCGCAGGAGCGCGGTACGTCCACAGTGATCCGCACGGCCGGCCGGGGCGTCGGGGCAGGCACCCCAGAGGTCGTCGGGGTTGGCCCGGATCCCCCGACGGCGCCGTGGTGTCATCATCAGGACATGCGGCGCGGCCAAGACGAGATCGCCCGCCGGCCTTGGCTCGCCGCGGCGCTGGCGGTCGCCGTGCTGTCCGCGGCCGCGGCCGTCTTGGTTCTGGCCGACCGCAGGCTGGTCGCGCTCGAGCGCACGGACTTGCGCGATCCTGGTTCCCTGATCTACGTGGTGGCGATCGTGAGTGCGACGGTTGTCGGCTCGATCCTGGTGGCTCGGCAGCCGGCGAACCCCGCCGGGTGGTGCTTCGCAGGGCTCGGCGCGAGCATGACGCTCTCTGGGGCCCTGGACAGCTACGCGCTCATCGGAGCCGTCGCAGACCCCGGTAGCCTGCCTCATGCCGACGTTGCAGCGGTGCTCGGTGACGCGAGCTTCATCCCCTGGATGGTCCTAATCGCCCTCGCGCTGCACCTCACTCCCACGGGTCGCTGGTTAACCCCGCGATGGGGTCGAGTCGCCCGCGCGACCTTCCTCGCGGCCTCGGTGTGGTGGGTGGCGAAGTGTCTGTCCGGGTCGCCGCTCGATCCGCCGTTCACGGAGGTGAGCAACCCCCTCGCCGTGCGGCAGTGGGCCGCTGCTATCGAAGGTGTGCGCGGCGCGGCAGGGCTTCTGACGGGCTGCGGGCTGCTCGCCGCCGGCTCTTCACTGTTGGTCAGGTTCCGCCGAGCGGGGGGCACCGAGCGGCGCCAGCTGCGCTGGCTGGCCCTGGTGGTGATTCCGCTGCCCGTCTTCGTAGGCCTCTCCTTCGTCGGCGCGAGCACCGGGAGCCCGCTCTTGGTCATCGTGTCGACGAGCGGTTTCGTGGCGCTGATCCCGATCGCGGCGGGCTTCGCCATCGGCCGCTACCACTTGTACGACGTGGACCGGCTCCTCGGCCGGGCGACGACGTACATGCTGCTCACGGTCGCCGTCCTGGTGACCTACGTCGCCGGGGTGCTGGTCATCAACGAGTTCCTGCAGGGGTGGGCGGCGAGCGACCGGGCCACCGTGTCGGCGGCCTTCGCGGCTGTCGCGGTCGCTGTCGCAGCACCTGCGCGACAGCGCATCCAGGACCTGGTGGACCGCAGCTTCGGTAGGCGGCGGCACGCCGCGTTAGCCGTGGTGCGTGCGCATGCCCGGCGGCCGGATTCGGCCGCCACCGACGAATCCGTGCTGAGACGGGCGTTGGGGGACGACACCCTGGCGATCGCCTACTGGATCGGCGCGCGGGGGGTATGGGTCACGGCGCAGGGCCGCGACCCCGACGGGCAGGGCCTGGCGGCGGGAGGGCGCGCCACGGTGGTGGTGACGCACCACTCTCACCCGGTCGCGCGGATCTCCTTCGCCGTGACGCGCTGTGAGACCGCCCTGGTGGAGACGGTGGGGGCGGAGGCACTGGCGCTGCTGGAGAACACCGGGTTACGGGCTGCGCTGGCCCTCGAGCTCGTCGAGGTCCAGGCCTCCCGGGCACGCATCGCCCACGCCCAGCAGTTGGAACGCCGGCGTATCGAGAGAGACCTGCATGACGGCGCCCAACAGCGGCTGCTCGCGTTGTCGATGAGACTGCAGGCTGCCCTACTCAACGGTGACGCCAGCCGCCTGAGGATGGCAGCTCGCAGTGGAGTAAAGGAAGCACAGGCCACCGTGCGGGAGTTGCGTGAGCTCGCCAACGGTCTGCACCCGGTCGCCCTCGCCAGCGGCGGGTTGGCCGGGGCCGTTGACGACCTCGCCTCGCGGACGCCCGGCCTCGTCGAGTTCGCCGTACCAGAGCGGCGGTACCCAGAGGCGACCGAGACCGCCGCCTGGTTCATCATCTGTGAGGCGGTCGCCAACGCGCTGAAGCACGCCCCCGGAGCCCGGGTACGGATCAACATCGACCAGATCGACCAGCGGATGCTGATCCGGGTCTGCGATGAGGGACCCGGCACCGCTGACCCCGACGGCAACGGACTGCGGGGCCTCGCCGATCGCGCCGCCGCCGCCGGGGGCCGGCTGCTCGTGCGCAGCAGCCCTCGCGGTACCCAGATCGAGGCCGAACTCCCGTGCGCGTCGTAATCGCCGACGACTCGCTCCTCCTGCGCGAGGGCCTGCGGCTGCTTCTCGCTGAGGCGGGAGTCGAGGTCTGCGCGGTCGCGGGCGACGGCGACGGCCTCGATCACCTGGTGGAGGTCCATCGCCCAGACGTGGCCATCATCGACATCAGGATGCCTCCGACGTTCACCTTCGAGGGTGCTCAAGCAGCAGCCCGGCTCCGGGAGCGCTGGCCGGACCTCGGTCTGCTTCTGCTCTCCCAATCGCTGGAGAGCCGCTACGCCGCCGAGCTCGCTCGCGAGCACCCCGAGGGCTTCGGCTACCTGCTCAAGGACCGAGTCATCGACGTCGACCGGCTGGTCGAAGCGCTGGCACAGGTTGCGCGCGGAGGCACGGTTCTGGATCCGGACGTCGTCGCGCACCTGATGGGGCGACGCTCCGCCCGCGAGCGCGTGCAGGGGCTGAGCCCGCGCGAACAGGGCGTGCTGGCGCTCATGGCCCAAGGAGCGTCGAATGCAGCGATGGCGCGAGACCTGAGAGTCAACGACAAGACGGTCGAGAGCCACATCTCCAGCATCTTCACCAAGCTCGACCTCCTGCCCCAACCAGACGCGCACCGACGGGTACTCGCTGTGCTCGCCTGGCTCGGCCAATAACAGAAGAGGCCCGCTACAGTCGACGCCCAGGCCCTGCACGATGACATTGCCTCCTCGGCTCCGAACCAGCAAGTCAGGTCAGTGGGTCGTATTCGCGGGGCACTCACCTTGCGCGGTATTGGTGGTGGGTTGTGTCATCCCACTCCGGCTCGGACGAGCTGAGACCCAGGTCGTCTGAGCAATCACCTGACGCGACCCCGTGGCAGACCAGAGCATCAGCGATACCCGCCAGCTCATCGGCATTCTGTGAGCAGAACCGGCCAGACCCGCGGTAGCCCACAGTGGGCGCTATGACGCGCCACCGGTTCACGCCATGGGATTGCTGTCCCAGGCAGGACTCATTCGCCTGTGCTCGTCCCGTTCTCGGCGAGTCGCCCGGCGGGCTCGCCGAGCGATACCGACATGATCGACTCCGCGGCCTTCCTTGTCCGGTCCTCGGCGGTCGGCCAGAGATGGGCGTACGTGTTGAGGGTCGTCGTCGCCTTCGAGTGACCGAGCGAGCGCTGGACGGTCACGACGTCGCACCCGGCGGCGATGAGGCCGGAGGCGTAGAAGTGGCCGCAGGTCGTGGAGCTTGATGCCGGACAGTTCGGCGTCGCGCAGTGTCTTGCGCCACCAGTAGCTGACGGTGTTCTGGTGCGGCGGGCCGTCGCCGTCGCCGGCGAACAGCCATCGATCCTTGCCGGTGGTGCCGTGAGCGGCCACGTGCTCAGAGAGGACGGCGACGAGGCCCTCGGCGAGGTAGACGACGCGCTCCGACCCGTACTTCGGCGCCCGGACGTCGATCGCTCCGCCGTTGACGCGTTGCACCTGGCGGGACACCTTGAGCGACCTCCGGAGGAAGTCGACGTCGCCGAGCTGAACGCCGGCCGCCTCGCCGAGGCGTAGTCCGGCGAACGCGCAGAGGGCAATGAAGGGCTGGAACCGTTCGTCGGCCACGGCCAAGAGCTGCCCCACGCCTTCGGGGGTGGGGATCGACATGGCGACGTCCGCGCGACGGCCGCGGGGGAGGCGTACTGCGTCGGTCGGGTCCGTGCCGATCACCCGGTCCTTGACCGCGGCGCGGAACACCGACCTGACGTTGACGTACCGGGTCTTGATCGTGCCGGGGGCGAGGCCGGCAGCGTGCATCTGCTTGATCCAAGTCTCGACCTCCGAGCGCCGGACCTGTTTCATCGGCTTCCCGGCGAAGGGTACGGATCTGGCCGCTAGCGACATCGCGAGCACGGTGCCGGGTGCCCAGACCTGGCGGGCCGACCACTCGCCGAAGAACGCCGCGAACGTGATCCGGCCGGCCTGCGGATCCGCGTACGTGCCGGTGACGACGGCCGAGGTGACTCCGTCGAGCCACTGCTGGGCGTCTATCTTGCGGTCGAAGTGTCGCGAGTGCTCCTTCCCGGACTCGTCGCGGTACCGGGCCCGCCACTTGCCGCTGGCTCGCTTGGCGATGTTTCCCGTCATGGTGATGCTCCTTCCGAGATCGCTCCATCGTCTCTCCGAGATGCGGCGGCGGGCAGCCTCAGCGGTGGTTCTGTGGACGGTTGGTCTGCTCGCTGAGCCAAATGATGAGGTCGGCGCGCCAGTACCGGACGTGGCGGCCGAGCTTGAAGCTGCGCGGCCCGGACCCGAGGTGGCGCCAGTAGCGCAGAGTGCCCTCGGGCACCCGGAGGAAGGCGCAGGCCTCCTGGAGGGTGAGCATCTCGTCCCCGGCGTTCTGTGGGCGAAGGGTGGGGTGGTGTTGTGCGGTCATCGTGGCGCTCCTCGTGATCGGTGACAGTGAGCGTCGGCTCACGCCGGTCATCATGGGAGGGGGTTGTACCCGCCTTCGTACCCCCCTGAGGTTTCACGGGGGAGGTACGAAGGGAGGGACGTTTGCATCGCTGCAGGTCAGGGCACGTCCCCAGGAAAGTTCAGAAAATGTTGTCAACGCGCGACCGAGGAGCCCTTGAGCCCCAACCGACGTGGCGGGCCGTGCTGTTGTTCGCGCTCTCGGTGCCGTCGTTCTCGGGCCGGTGTCGGCGCCTCAGGTCGGAGCGCAGGTCCGTACCGTTCGATGTCGTCGAGGGCGGCGTCGCGGGCGCGGGCGGGGCCGAGGTCGGACCGGTCGCGCGCGAACGCGTCGATCCACTGCTGCTTGGCGTCCTCGATGGTCTCGGCGACCAGGTGCGCCGTGTTGCCTGCTCGGCCGCGAGTCATGGAGACGTACGCCGCTGCGGCGCCGGTGGAGTCGGTCAGGGCGACGTGCGCGCGGGTGACCGTCTCGCCCTGGGCTCCGTGGACGGTCGTTGCGTAGGCGAGCTCGACGTGTTCTTGCGCGTACTCGGCGGGGACGATCTGGTCTTGTCCCCGATCGTGGAGGGTCACAGAGCCGTCGCCCCCAACGCCGATTAAAGTCCAGGTCTGTCGGTTCGCGACGCGGAGGGCGGGGTCGTTGCGGCGCGTCGCGACCCGGTCGCCCACCGTGAGTGTCTCGCCGCGGCTGGTGGTCACAGTCGGCCGGCCTCCAGCCAGGGGATCACGGTCGTTGCGCTGCGCGCGGATGGCCGCGTTGAGGTCAGCGACCTGCTCTCGGGTGTTGGCCATGACGAGGTCGCCGGCCGCACCGAGGCGCGCGAGAGCCGCTGTGCGCTCGACGTCCGAGGGGTGCACGACGATCTGACCGCGAGCGAGGAGGGCGTTGAACACCTCGTCGCTTCGGTAGCCCTCGCGCATCCGCAGGCTCAAGATGGCGTAGGCCTCGTCGGTGAATCGGCGCACGGTCTCGAGGGCCACGACCGCCGCCGGGTCCGCGTAGGCGACAGCGTGGTCGAGGACGCCGCCGCGGCCGACGGCCGGGAGCTGGTGGCGGTCCCCGATGAACGCGACCCGGGCGCCGGCTTCGTCGGCGACGGTGAGGAGCGCCCGGGCGGTCTCCTGGTCGAGCATCCCGGCCTCGTCGACCACGAGCAGGTCCCCGGGTCGAAGGGCTGCCGACTCGCAGGGTCCGGGGTCGGACTGCCGGGACCAGTGCCCGTCGTCGTCCCAGCGCCAGCCGTGTTGGTAGATCAGCCACGCCGCGGAGTGTCCCTCGGCGCCGGTCTCACGCGCGGCCACGTCGGCGGCCTTCATCGTCGGGGTCACGACGACCAGTCGCCGGCCGCGGTGCGCCAGCTGCTGTCGGACCGAGCGCAGAACCGTGGTCTTGCCTGCTCCGGCGGCTCCCTCGACGACCACGAGGGGCGCGGTGCTCGTCAGCGCGCCGAAGGCGTCGTCGTGGACGGGCTCTTCCTGATGCGGGTCGAGGCTGTCGGAACGTTGCAGATTGGTGGAGTGATCGGCGCGTCGGGCGATCCGGGCGATGAGGTCACCCTCGACGGCCAGGACCCCAGGCGAGGTGAGAGATCGGACGTGTTCGGGGACGTCGCGTCGGGTCAGCAGTGGCGTACAGCGCGCGACGGCCCGGGCAGTGACGTCCTCCGCCAACTCGATCCGGGCGGCGGGGTCCGCGACGAGCGCCGTCTGGGCGAGCAGGACCTCGGTCTTCCCGCGAATGTCAGCCGTGTTCCAGGCCGACCGCCTGGCGCCGAGCATCGAGACGACCAGGTCTGCGGCAGCGTCGCGGTCGATCCACCCCGGCAGCGTCCGCCGGAGAGGGACGGCGTGGGCCGGGTCTCGGTAGCCAACCTCGCGGAGCTCGCCGTTCCATCGGTCGACGAGCTCGCGACCGTCCCTAGGCACGACCTTGTCGGGTCGTGCCTGCGCCCACGCTCGCCGGTCCCACACCTCACGCATCCGAGGACCCGGTTCTTGGTCGGGATGCCGGTCTCGCCAGTCGGCCTCGAGCCGGTCTACGTTGCGGCGGATCTGCGCGGCCCTGGCACTGAAGGCGCCGACGTACGGCGCGAGCTCCCGGATCTCGCTCGTCTCGGGGTCGACGGTCAGTCCGTGCGCAGCCAGCACCGCCCGGAACTCCGGGTCGGTCGCGACGGCGGCGTGGCCGATGCCGTTGATCGCCTCGATGCTGTCACGGACGCCGACGGAGTGGATACCCCGCCAGGCGCCGGGCGCCCAGACGCGGGCGTTGATCTGCAGGTGGAGGTGGCGGTGCGGGTCGCCCGCGCGAGACGTGTAGTGGCGGATGACCGCGGCCTCGATGGACTCGACGGGAACCTGGACCTGGCGCCCGCGAGGGCCGACGCGGGTGGTCGCGTGCGCCGCGACCCAGCCGACGATCTCGGTGGCCGCCTTGTCCTGGGCTCGGTCCAGGGCTGCGGAGACCTCCGGGTACAGAGCGGCCGCAAGGGACCAGGTCTTGGGACCGTTGACGACGACCTCGACGAAGCGCAGCGCGTTGTCGTCGGTTCGTATGTGGCCCTTGGGGGCCATTGTGTCCAGGTCGATGCCGGCGACCCATTGCTCGTACACCTCCCCGGTCATGCCGCCCATGCTTCGCACGCCGTCGGGGGTGGCGATCAGCCGCATCGCGACGCCGCTGCCCTCGGCGAGGTAGTAGTCGTCCGCCCGAGACCGGTCGCGCTCGACGTAGGCCCGTGCAGCTCTCGGCGCTCCGCGGTAGAACTTCACCCCTCCGTGCACCCGGACCACCGCCTTCACGATGTCCGTCGACAACCAACGGACCCCTAGAAATGCCGCGTGGGCCGCCCGATTGCGGGCGGCCCATCTACGTCCTTCGTAGCATGCGTGCCGCTGTGAATGAAGGTGATAGGACGGGAAATCGAGGAGTAGGGAGAGGGGATTCCGGGGGCCGTGAAGAGCCAACGGTTGTAGACGAGCCGAAGGTGGGAGGGGTCGCGAAGAGCGAGCAGATCAGGAGTCGGCGGAAGAGGATTTGAGGGCGGCAGCGACGACCTCGACGGGCGCCGATGAGATGGCGGTCGATGAGCGCCCGGGCACGCGTCTGCGCGGCCAGGCGGTTGGCGTCGTCCCCGATGTTCATGATGCCTCGTAGGGTTGTGCGCTATGGAGTGGTGTGATGGCACTTCCGGAGACTGACCTGCACCGCATCCGCCTGTGGGCGCGAGAGCGGGTGCCCGAGCACTTCTGGGACGAGCTGAAGGTCGAGGCCGACGTCTCCGACCGACACGTCGACATCGTCGAGGTGCGGCCACCGTGGGACGGTGTCGGCGAGCACACCCGGTTCCCGATCGCGCGGCTGCGCTACACGAAGTCCACCGGCCTGTGGGCGATCTACTGGCGCGACCGCAACCTGAAGTTCCACGAGTACAAGCGCAAGCGCCCGACGAAGAGCGTCCAGGCGCTCCTGGACCACATCGAGGCCAGCGGCGACCCGATCTTCTGGGGTTAGCGGGCCGGCTTGTTGACTGTCGATATGATGGAGGATAGCCTCAGTTATATGAGAACTGAGGCGCCGCTCCTCGCGCCGATCTTCCGGTCGGGCGGTCAGGCACGTCTCCTGTCCACCTTGTTGCTCACCGGCGACGAGATGAGTCTCACTAACCTGGCCACGCGGGCCGACCTGGCGTACCCGACCGCCCACCGCGAGGTCGCGCGTCTGGTGGATGCCGGCATCCTGTGCGAGCGGCAGGTGGGCCGCACGAGGCTGGTCCGCGCCAACGATGCGAGCCCCCTGGTGGGCCCCCTGCGCGAGATCCTCACGGTCGTGACCGGCCCGGTGGTGATCCTGGCCGAGGAGCTCGCCCGTATCGACGGGATCGAGGCCGCGTTCCTCTACGGTTCCTTCGCCGCTCGGCTGCTCGGTGATGCTGGTCCGGCCCCGCAGGACATCGACGTCATGGTGCTCGGTGCGCCCGACGTGGACGCGGTCTACGAGGCGTGCACGCGCGTCGAGTCGGCGGTGCACCGCCCCGTCAACCCGACGATCCTCACCCCGGAGGAATTCGCCGCGTCCTCCGGCTTCCTGGACAACGTGCGCAGCGGCTCGGCAGTCGCCGTCATCGGAGAGCTGCCGTGGCACTGACCCCGCTCACACGCGTCCAGCAGGCAACGGTCCTCGCCCTGGTCGAGGCGCGACGACTCGACGCCGTGCCCGCAGACCTCGCACGGGCGACCTCGTTCCTGCGGCAGGCCCAGGAGCGCTTGGATCAGCTGTCGCTGCTCACCAGCGTCACCGTCAGGTACGGCGTCGCCTACGACGCCTGTCACGACATCGGCGAGGCGGTGCTGGCGGCGTACGGCTTCCGTACGACCAACGGGCCGGGCCAGCACGAGGCGCTTGGCCGCTACCTGCGCGCTGTGTTCGACAAGCCTCCGGCGGAGAAGGCAGCGCGAGAGTTCGACCGGCTGCGACGCGCCCGCAACCAGGACCGCTACGAGGCGAAGCCGGTGGGGGCAGCGGCGACCGAGAAGGCCGAACAGGTCGCGCGGACGCTGTTCGACGCCGCCCTCACCAGAGGCCTCTCGACCTGACCGGCGGTCCGCAAA
>JBBRVU010000132.1:0-12172 GCA_038246575.1 Actinomycetes bacterium
CGACAGGCGCGCCCCACCGGTGGGCGAGCTCGCTCAGGCGCCGGCGGCGGAACGCAGTGCGTCGACCCGGTCGATGCGCTCCCAGGTGAAGTCGGGCAGCTCACGCCCGAAGTGGCCGTAGGCCGCCGTCTGGGCGTAGATCGGGCGCAGCAGGTCCAGGTCGCGAATGATCGCGGCCGGGCGGAGGTCGAAGACGTCAGTCACCGCGGTCTGGATCTTCTCCACGGGCACCGTCTCGGTGCCGAAGGTCTCGACGAAGAGCCCGACGGGGTGTGCCTTGCCGATGGCGTAGGCAACCTGCACCTCGCAGCGGCGGGCGAGGCCGGCGGCGACGACGTTCTTCGCGACCCAGCGCATGGCGTAGGCCGCGGACCGGTCGACCTTGGACGGGTCCTTGCCGGAGAAGGCGCCCCCGCCGTGACGGGCCATGCCGCCGTACGTGTCGACAATGATCTTGCGTCCGGTGAGGCCGGCGTCGCCCATCGGGCCACCGATCTCGAACCGGCCGGTCGGGTTGACCAGCAGCCGGAAGCCGCTGGTGTCGATCCCGAGCCCGTCGAGCACGGGCTTGACGACCTGCTCGGCGATGTCGGGCTCGAGCATCGAGGTCATGCCGATGTCGCTGGCGTGCTGGCTGGAGACCACGACGGTGTCCAGCCGGACCGCACGGTCCCCCTCGTACTCGATGGTGACCTGGGTCTTGCCATCGGGACGCAGGTACGGGACGGCGCCGTCCTTCCGGGCCGCGGTGAGCTGCTGTGCGAGCCGGTGCGCCAACGCGATCGGCAGCGGCATCAGCTCCGGCGTGTCCTGGCAGGCGTAGCCGAACATGAGGCCCTGGTCCCCGGCACCCTGCCGGTCCAGCGGGTCGCCGGTGTCGGCGTCGCCGTCGGCTCCGGTGCGGTGCTCGTACGCGTCGTCGACTCCCTGGGCGATGTCCTGGGACTGCGCGCCGATCGAGACCGAGACCCCGCAGGAGTAGCCGTCGAAGCCCTTGGCCGAGGAGTCGTAGCCGATCGCGAGCACCCGCTCGCGCACGATGGTGGGGATGTCGGCGTACGCCTTGGTCGTCACCTCGCCCGCGACGTGCACCTGCCCGGTCATGATCAGGGTCTCCACCGCGACCCGGCTCTGGGGGTCATCGGCGAGCAGCGCGTCGAGGATCGAGTCACTGATCTGGTCCGCGATCTTGTCCGGGTGACCCTCGGTGACGGACTCGGACGTGAAAAGGCGGTTGGGCACGATGCTCCTCGGGACTTCGACAACGGGCTGGACCGCCGCCCAGCGGGGCCGCACGACGGTGGTTCCGGGGCGGAGTTTATCGGGAGGCGTGCCCGGCAGCGGCCAGGCGTGTCGCGACGAGGTCCCACACGGCGTCGGCCAGGGCGGCCTTGGACCCGTGGGGCAGGGTGGTCTCGCTGCCGTCCGCGCCCAGCACGACGGCAGCGTTGTCGGGGCCTTCGAACCCGGTCGGGTGGCCCGCGCCGCCGACCTCGTTGACCACGAGCAGGTCGGCGCCCTTGCGAGTCAGCTTGGCGCGAGCGTGCTCGAGCACAGTGCCAGCTGTGTCGCCGGTCTCGGCTGCGAAACCGACGACGACCTGGCCGGGGCGCGCCCGTGGAGCGGCAGCAAGCTCGGCAAGCACGTCTGCGGTGCGCTCCAGCGCGATCCCGGTCGGCTCGCCCTTGCCCTTCTTGATCTTCGTGGCTGAAGCCTCGCGCGGCCGGAAGTCGGCGACCGCCGCGGCCATCACCACCACATCGGCGTCGGCGGCCGCGGCATGGACCGCCTCCCGCAGGTCCTGCGCCGACACGACGGGCACGACGGTGACCCCGGACGGGTCGGGCAGCGCGACGTTGGCGGCCACCAGCGTCACCTGCGCGCCACGCGCCTGTGCCCGCTCGGCCAGGGCGTAGCCCTGCCGCCCCGAGGAGCGGTTGCCGAGGAATCGCACCGGGTCGAGGTGCTCGCGGGTGCCGCCGGCGGAGACCACCACGCGGCGACCCAGCAGGTCCCCGCCGCGGCCCAGGATCCGCTCCACGACAGCCTGGATCTCGTCAGGCTCCGGGAGCCGGCCCGGCCCGCTGTCGGCGCCGGTCAGGCGTCCGGACGCGGGTTCGAGCACCTCGACGCCCCGGGACCGCAGGGTCGAGACGTTGTCCTGGGTGGCCTGGTGGGTCCACATCTCGGTGTGCATCGCCGGCACCATCAGCACCGGCGCCCGGGTGGTGAGCAGCGTGTTGGTCAGCAGGTCGTCGGCGAGCCCGTGGGCCGCGCGCGCCAGCACGTCGGCGGTGGCCGGCGCCACCACGACCAGGTCGGCGTCCTGCCCGATCCGGACGTGCGGGACGTCATGGACCCCGTCCCAGACCTCGCTGGAGACCGGGTGCCCGGACAGCGCCGCCCAGGTGGGGGCGCCGACGAACTCCAGGGCCGCGCGGGTTGGCACGACCCGGACGTCGTGGCCTCCCTCGGTCAGCAGCCGCAGCAGGGCCGCAACCTTGTACGCGGCGATGCCGCCGGAGACTCCGAGGACGATCCGGGCCACGACTCGTATCCCCTGACGGCCAGGCGGCTGGGTGGGAGCAGGCCGGTCAGGCCTGGTCGATCTTCTCCACGGTGAGCAGCCCGGCATTGATCTCGCGCATGGCGATCGACAGCGGCTTCTCGTGGACGTGGGTCTCGACGAGCGGGCCGACGTACTCCAGCAGGCCCTCGCCGAGCTGGGAGTAGTAGGCGTTGATCTGGCGAGCACGCTTGGACGAGTAGATGACCAGGCTGTACTTGGAGTCGGTGGCCGCGAGCAGCTCGTCGATCGGCGGGTTGGTGATGCCCTCAGGCGCGGCGGCAGTGCCGGACACGGGTGGCCTTCCGGTGGGGTGGGGGTGCGAGATCAGTCGGTGGTGCCCAGCAAGGTTAGCAAACGGGACACCACGTCCTCGACGCTCGTGTTGACCAGCCTCACATCGAACTCGGTCTCGGCCGCGAGCTCCTCCCGCGCCGTGGCCAACCGGCGCTCGACCACCTCGGGCGACTCGGTCCCGCGGGCAGTCAGCCGGCGGACCAGCTCCTCCCAGCTCGGGGGCGCCAGGAACACGAGCTGGGCGTGCGGCATCGCGGCCCGCACCTGGCGGGCGCCCTGCAGGTCGATCTCGAGGAGCACGGGGTGTCCGGCCGCGAGATGGTCGAGCACGGGCTGCTTCGGTGTGCCGTACAGGTTGCCCGCGAACTCGGCCCACTCGAGGAACCCGCCGTCGGTCACCTGCTGCTGGAACATCTCGGGGGTGACGAAGCGGTAGTGCACGCCGTCGACCTCGCCCGGTCGGGGAAACCGGGTCGTCGCTGACACGGACAACCACAGCTCCGGTTGGTGCACGCGCAGGGCACGCACCACTGTGCTCTTGCCGACCCCGGAGGGACCGGACAGGACCACCAGGGGGGCGTTCAGGCGCTGCCGCCGAACTCCCGCTCGAGGGACGCGAGCTGCTGGGCACCGAGGCCGCGGACCCGCCGACTCGCAGAGATCCCGATCTCTTCCATGATCTTGCGAGCGCGGACCTTGCCGACACCGGGCAGGGACTCGAGGACAGAGGACACCTTCATCTTGCCGACGATGTCGTTGCCACCTTCGCGACTGCCCTCCTTGAGGACCTCCACCAGCGAGGCACCCGAGTGCTTGAGCCGGTTCTTGACCACAGCCCGCTCTCGGCGCGCGATGGCCGCCTTCTCGAGGGCCGCTGTTCTCTGCTCGGGAGTCAAGGGGGGTAGTGCCACGTGCAGTCACCTCAGTGCATCAGAGCAGCGGACGGAAAAGATCGACGTGCGACAGGGCAGGAACCTAGCGACATCAACACCTGTGGGGCAATGCGAGTCGATGGTGTAGGGGCGAATGTCAACCGTTCGTCGGACGGCTTACCCCGTTCGTACCGAGCAACGCGTCGAGCTCGTCGATGTACGGAGCCGTCGCCGGACCGTGTCGCGTGACGGCGATCGCCGCGGCCGCGTTGGCGCGTCGCACTGCGACTGCAACCTCGCCGTCGGTCATCGCGGTGGTGCTGCCGGCGTGCGCAAGCGAGGCGATCAGACTCCCCGTGTGTGCGTCTCCGGCGCCGTTGGTGTCGACCGGTGTCACAGCGAACGGCTCGATGTGGTGGGGACTGCGCGCAGACGTCGACACGGTGGCGCCGTCCGGGCCTTCTCGGATGACAGCGACCTGTCGCACCCGGTCCCGCAGACCTGTGACGACAACCGCGGCTGTTGCAGACGACGCCGCGCCGGTCACGGCACGGCACTCGTCCAGCGACCCGGTCACCCAGTCGGTACGGGCCAGGATTGCGGCGAGGACTCCCGGTGGGATGTCCGCGACGAACGGGCTGAGATCAAGCACCACCGTCACGGTGTCGGGCAGACCCGGGACCCAGCCGGCCAGACTCGGCCCGTTGCGGGGATAGGACAGGCCGTAGCCGGACAGGTACACGATGTCGTCGTCGCGGATCTTGAGGGCCTCGAGGTCGCTGCCGGTCAGGTCTGCCTCCGCGCCCAGGGTCGTGACGAAGCTGCGTTCGCCATCGGGCTCGACGAGCGTGACGATGGTCGCGGTGTCCATGTCGGACCGGGGTCGCAGGACGACCTCGATGCCCTCGGCGTCCAGTGCCGCCGCGGCGAGACTGGCCATCGGCCCGGTGCCCAGCAGTCCTGCATATGTCACCGGGACACGCTGTCGCCGGGCGGCCGTCATCACGTTCATGGCGCCGCCTGGCTCGGCACTCACCGAGTCGGCCACCAGGTCGGCGCCACGGCGCGGCAGGCCGGAGACGCGCAGGACCAGGTCGACGACGACCTCGCCGGCGCAGACCAGGCGTCGGGTCATGCGGCCCGCCGCAGCGCCAGCAGGCCCGCCGCGAGGCCGGCCAGATCGAGCCCGTTGACCTCCTGGACGAGCCGGCGGGCTGTCACCGGGAACGCATCGAGGCCGCAGCACGCTCCGCCGACGGCGCCCACGATGGCCGCGATCGTGTCGCTGTCGCCGCCGAGCGAGGCGGCGACCCGGCACGCGGTCCACGGGTCGGCCGGGAAGGCGGCCAGCACGGCGAACGCGGCCGGGATCGACTCGGTGGTGGCCATCCCGGTGCCGATCCGGGTCTGGACGAGCGACTCGAGGTCGCCGTCGCCGCTCTCGCGCGCCAGGGCGACAGCGGCCCCGATGAGCGGCCCCAGGTCGGGGTGTGGCGAGCGGTGTCCGGCTGCCGCACCAGCCGCGGCCGCCCGGGTGCCCAGCTCGATGGCCGTCGGGAGGTCGCTGCCGCCGACACCTGCGCTGACCGCTGCCGCGACCGCGACGGCCCCGGCCAGCGCCACGTCCGTGCCGTGCGTCACCCGGCTGATCGGGACCACGAGGCGTACGAGGTCGGCAAAGTTGTCCGGGCCGCCAGAGTGCCCGATGGCCACGGCGATGCCGACCGGGGCGATCCGCATCGCGGCGCCGTTGGTGTCGCCTTCGCGGCCGGCTTCCTCCGGCGCAACTCCGGTCGCGATCGCGGCCAGGGCGCGCCGCGTCGAGGGACCGAGCAGGTCCGCCGAGCCGCGGCTGACCATGTCGGCTTCCCAGTCCTGCAGAGCCCGGGCCCACCGCCGGGGCTCGATGTGCCCGTCGCCCTCGACGAGCAGCTGCCCCAGCAGGACGGCCTGCTCGGTGTCGTCGGTGACGCTGCCGGCGGCCAGCCCGGCGGCGACGGGATGGTCGGCCGGTGCGGCGGCGAACCACTCGGGGCGCGGCCCGTAGCGCGCGATGACCTCGTCCCGGGCCAGGAGCTGGGTCGGCATCCCGAGCGCATCCCCGATGGCCAGCCCGGTCAGCGCGGCCTCGGCCCGATCCAGCTCGGCCGCGTGGAGGTCGGTCGCCGTCACGGGCTCGGTGCGGGAGCCCCGTTGCCGCCGAGTGCCGCGGCGATGGCGGCGGCTGCCGCGCCCGGGTCGCTCGCTCCGGTGATGGGGCGGCCGATCACGAGCAGGTCCGCTCCGCCGGCCTGGGCCTGCTCGGGCGTGGCGACCCGGGCCTGGTCGTCCGCGGGTGCGCCGGCCTCGACGGGGCGCACGCCCGGGGTGATGAGCGTGATCCCCGGCCCCACCTCGCGCCGGACGTCGGCGACCTCCAGTGGTGAGCAGACCAGGGCCCGGGCACCACCGTCGACCGCGATCACGGCGAGCCGGCGTACGACATCGCGGGCCGACCCGCTCCAGCCCAGCCGCTCCAGTTCGGCTGCCCCGAGGGACGTGAGCACCGTGACCCCGGCCACCTGGGTGTCGGGCAGCGCCTCGACCGCTGCGCGGACCATCGCGACTCCCCCGCTCGCGTGCACGGTGAGGTAGGTCGGCGCCAGCGCCGCGACCGACAGCGCCGCCCCCGCGACGGTGTTGGGGATGTCGTGCAGCTTGAGATCGAGGAAGACGTCGCGGCCACCGCTGGCCTCCCTGGTCGCCTCGACAGCCTCGCCGCCGGCGCGCAGGAACAGCTGCAGACCGACCTTGACAGTGCTCACGTGCGGCCCGGCCGCGCGGGCCCAGGCCACGGCGGTCGTGAGGTCGGGTGCGTCCAGGGCGACTGCCACGGTGGTGGCACGGGTCGTCACGTCGATCATCGGGTGCTTCTCCCGTCGCCGGCGATGGCACGCTCGGACCTGGACGTGGGTGGTTCCGCGGGAGGTGTGGGAGCCGTGGCGGCACGGTGGGCGTAGCCGACGGCGTCCCGGACACCGGCGAAGCCGCGGTCGGCCAGGGCGTGCCGCAGCTCCTTGACCACCCTGGCCGGCGCGGTGGGGTCGCCGAAGACCGCGGTGCCCACGCTGACGGCGCTCGCTCCGGCCAGGATGAGCTCCAGCGCGTCGAGCCCGGTGCGGATGCCACCCATCCCGAGGATCGGCACGGCCGGCATGGCGGCGTGCACCTGCCAGACGCAGCGCACCGCGACCGGGCGGATCGCGGGGCCGGACAGGCCGCCGGTGATGCCGCCGAGGACCGGGCTCATCGTGTCGGGGTCGATCGCCATCCCGAGCAGGGTGTTGATCATCGACAGCCCGTCGGCACCGGCCGAGACGCAGGCGCGGGCGATGCTGACGATGTCGGTGACGTCCGGCGACAGCTTGGCGAACACCGGCACCGGGGGCATCGTGTGGTGGCGGACGGCCGCCACGACCTCGCCCGCGGCGGCAGGGTCACAGGCGAACACCAGACCCCTGTTGGCGACGTTCGGGCAGGAGATGTTGACCTCGATCGCGGCCATCCCGGGTGCGCCGCGCAACCGCCTGGCCAGCTCGGCGAACTCCTCGACGCTGCCCCCGGCGATCGAGACGACGGTCGTCGCGCCCTTCTCGTGCAACCAGGGCAGGTCGGTGCTCAGAAAGGCCTCGATGCCGGGGCCCTGCAGCCCGATGCTGTTGAGCATGCCGCTGGGCGTCTCGGCCATCCGCGGGGTCGCTCGCCCGGACCGGGGCTCCAGCATGATCGACTTGGTGACCACGGCGCCGAGCGCGGCGACGTCGAAGAACTGGTCGAGCTCGCGGCCGGCCGCCGCGCAGCCGGACGCGGTGAGGACGGGGCTGGCCAGCGCCAGCGGCCCGAGCGTCGTGGCCAGGTCGTAGCGCTGCTCCTCGTCGCGTACGGGCGCGGGAACCGTGCGGACAGCGAAGCGGGTCATCGGATCTCCCCGGCCGCGACGCGGTTTGCCGCTGGCGCGGGCGGCGGCGACCCGGCGGACGGGGCCGCTGGTGGCGCAACGGGCGCGCCCACCGTGTCGGCCGGAACCGTGCCGACGTCGTCCCAGCGCACCCGGTCGCCTCGGAACACCGGGCCCTCGACGCAGGAGCGCACCATCCGGGTCCTGCCGTCGTCGCCGATGACCGGGAGCACGCACGTCATGCAGACCCCGATGCCGCAGGCCATCGACTCCTCCACCGCGCACTGCGCCGGGACGCCGTGCTCGGTCGCGACCCGGCTGACCGCGGCGAGCATCCCCATCGGCCCGCAGGCGTAGACGACGTCGGTGCCGGCCCGGGCCATCACGTCCGGCAGCACGTCGGTGACCCGGCCCCGCGTCCCGGTGCTCCCGTCCTCGGTGGTGACCGCGACGGTGGCGGCCATCCGCTTCGCGTCGAGGACCCCGAAGAGCCGGTCCTGGCTGCCTGCTCCGAGCACGAAGTCGACCCGGCAGCCACGGGCCCGCAACAGCGCGGCGAGGGTGAACAGCGGCGCACTGCCATAGCCCCCACCCACGACCGTCGCGCTGGCGGCGTCGCGCGGCAGCGCGAACGGCTTCCCGAGCGGTCCGACCACGTCGATCGGGGTGTGCGGGTGCTGGGCGGCCAGCCAGGCGGTGCCGGGACCGTGCACCGCGAAGACGACCTCGACCGTGCCGCCGTACACCCCCGTCGGGCTGGCCTGGTAGACGCTGAAGGCCCGGCGCAGGATCAGCCCGCTCCCCGGGGCGCCGATGGCCAGCGCGACGAACTGACCCGGCCGGGTGCGCTCGGCGATGCCCGGGGCCACCAGCGTGACGTGGTGGTAGGCGCCGACCCGGCGCATGGCCAGGACCTCGCCGTGGACCTGCAGCGGACCCTCGCTCACCGGCCGCCTCCTGCTGCGTAGGCGTGCCAGTCCTGCAGCGATCGCACGTCGAAGCTGCCGCGGCCGAGCGCCTCGATGCCCTGGATCGCCGCGGCAAGCTCCTGCACCGTCGTGACGATCGGCCGGTCCATCGCCACGGCAGCGGCGCGGATCTCATATCCGTCGGCCCGCGCCGGGCGCCCCGACGGGGTGTTGACCACCATGTCGATCTCGCCGGCCAGGATCCGGTCGACCACGGTCGGCTCGCCGTCGGCGCCCGGCCCGTGGCTGTGCTTGCGCACCACCGTCGCCTCGACCCCGTGCCGGTGCAGCACGTCGGCCGTGCCCTCGGTGGCCATCACGTGGAAGCCCAGGTCGGCCAGCCGCTTGACCGGGAAGACCATCGCCCGCTTGTCACGGTTGGCCATCGACACGAAGACCGTGCCCTTGGTGGGCAGACCGCCGTAGGCAGCCGACTGCGACTTGGCGAACGCGGTGCCGAAGGTCGCGTCGATGCCCATCACCTCGCCGGTCGAACGCATCTCGGGACCCAGGATGTGGTCGACCCCGCGGCCCTCGACGGTGCGGAACCGCTTGAACGGCAGGACCGCTTCCTTGACGGCCACCGGACGCCGGCTCGTCAGCGCGTCTGGTGACGCGCCGTCCCCGGAGGCCGGCAGCAGTCCCTCTGCGCGCAGCTCGGCGATCGTCGCACCGAGCATCACCCGGGCTGCCGCCTTGGCCAGCGGCACCCCCGTCGCCTTCGACACGAACGGTGCCGTGCGCGAGGCCCGCGGGTTCGCCTCCAGGACGTAGAGCACGTCGGCCGCCAGCGCGAACTGCACGTTGATCAGCCCGCGCACCCTCAGCCGACCGGCGAGGGCCAGTGTCTGGTCGCGAACCCGGGTGACCTCTTCCCGTCCCAGCGTCACCGGCGGCAGCACGCAGGCCGAGTCGCCCGAGTGGATGCCGGCCTCCTCGATGTGCTCCATGACGGCTCCGAGGAACAGCTCCTCGCCGTCGAAGAGCGCGTCGACGTCGATCTCGACGGCGTCGTCGAGGAATCGGTCGACGAGCACCGGGCGGTCGTCGGAGACCTCGGTCGCCTCGGCCATGTACGTGGCCAGCTCGTCGTCGTCGTACACGATCTGCATGCCGCGGCCACCGAGGACGTAGGACGGGCGCACCAGCACCGGGTAGCCGATGTTCGCGGCCACCCGGCGGGCACCGTCGAACGACGTGGCGGTGCCGTGCTTGGGCGCGACCAGCCCGGCGTCGCTGAGCACCTCGGAGAACGCGCCGCGGTCCTCGGCCCGGTGGATGTCCTCCGGCGTCGTGCCGACGATCGGGACCCCCGCGTCCTTGAGCCGCTGCGCCAGGCCGAGCGGGGTCTGGCCGCCGAGCTGGACGACCACCCCGATGACCGGCCCGGCGGCCTGCTCGACGTGCACGACCTCCAGGACGTCCTCGAGGGTGAGCGGCTCGAAGTACAGCCGGTCGCTGGTGTCGTAGTCGGTCGAGACCGTCTCGGGGTTGCAGTTGACCATCACGGTGCGCAGCCCCTGCTCGCGCAGCGCGAACGATGCGTGCACGCAGGAGTAGTCGAACTCGATCCCCTGCCCGATCCGGTTCGGCCCGCTGCCCAGGATGAGCACCGCCGGCTCGGTGCGCGGTGCGACCTCGCTCTCCTCGTCGTAGCAGGAGTAGTGGTAGGGCGTCGTGGCCGCGAACTCGGCCGCGCAGGTGTCGACGGTCTTGAACACCGGCCGGATCCCGAGTGCATGACGGACCCCGCGAACGACGTCCTCGGGCATGCCGCGCAGCCGGCCGAGCGCTGCGTCAGAGAACCCGTGCCGCTTGGCCCGGCGCAGCAGAGCCGCGTCCAGCTCGGGAGCACCGGCGACGTCGGCGGCGACCTCGTTGATCAGCTCGATCTGGTCGAGGAACCACGGATCGATGCCGGTCGCCTCGTGCACCGCCTCGACAGAGGCACCGGCCCACAGCGCCTGCTGGACGACCCGCAGCCGCCCGTCATGAGGCACCGCCGCCGCCGCGAGCAACCCCCCCACCATTTCCCCGTTGATCATGCAGCTGTGGGGATCTTGGTCAGTTCCCGCAGGTGAGCGCCCCCCCGACCCCCCGTCGATCATGCGCTTGTGGGGATCTTGGTCGCCGCGAGCCGGCCAGTCGAAGACCGCGTCCGCCTTCTCCAGCGACCGCAGCGCCTTCTGCAGCGCCTCGGTGAAGTTGCGCCCGATCGCCATCGCCTCACCGACGCTCTTCATGTGCGTGGTCAGCCGCGGGTCGGCGCCGGGGAACTTCTCGAACGCGAACCGCGGCACCTTGACCACGACGTAGTCCAGCGCCGGCTCGAAGGACGCCGGAGTCTCGCGGGTGATGTCGTTGGGGATCTCGTCAAGGGTGTAGCCGATGGCCAGCTTCGCGGCGATCTTCGCGATCGGGAACCCCGTCGCCTTCGACGCCAGTGCGCTGGACCGCGACACCCGCGGGTTCATCTCGATGACGATGATGCGGCCGTCGACGGGGTTGACCGCGAACTGGATGTTGCAGCCGCCGGTGTCCACTCCCACGGCACGGATGACGTCGATCGAGATGTCGCGCAGCCGCTGGTACTCGCGGTCGGTGAGCGTCAGCGCCGGCGCCACCGTGATCGAGTCGCCGGTGTGCACGCCCATCGGGTCGAGGTTCTCGATCGAGCAGACGACCACGACGTTGTCCGCCTTGTCGCGCATCAGCTCGAGCTCGTACTCCTTCCACCCCAGGATCGACTCCTCCAGCAGCACCTCGGTGGTCGGACTCGTCTGCAGCCCGGCGCCGGCCATCCGGCGCAGCTCCACCTCGTCGCGCGCCAGGCCAGAGCCGGCGCCGCCCATCGTGAAGGACGGGCGTACGACCAAGGGGTACCCGAGGTCGTCCGACGCGGCCAGGCACTCGTCGAGGGTGTGGGCGACGACGCTGCGTGCCGACTCGGCACCGATGTCGGCCACGATGGTCTTGAACTTCTGCCGGTCCTCCCCCGCCTCGATCGCCGGGATGTTGGCGCCGATCAGCTCCACGCCGTACTCCTCGAGCACGCCGGTGGCATGCAGCGCCATCGCGGTGTTCAGTGCCGTCTGGCCTCCGAGGGTCGCGAGCAGAGCGTCCGGCCGCTCCCGCTCGATGACCTTGGCCACGATCTCGGGGGTGATCGGCTCGACGTAGGTCGCGTCGGCGAACTCGGGGTCGGTCATGATCGTGGCCGGGTTGGAGTTGACCAGGACGACCCGCAGTCCCTCCTCGCGCAGCACCCGGCAGGCCTGCGTACCGGAGTAGTCGAACTCGCAGGCCTGGCCGATGACGATCGGCCCGGAGCCGATCACCAGCACGCTGGAGATGTCCTCGCGGCGCGGCATCAGTGGGCCTCCAACAGGGTTGCGAACCGGTCGAAGAGGTAGGCCGCGTCGTGCGGGCCGGCGGCGGCCTCCGGGTGGTACTGAACGCTGAAGGCGGGCACCTCGAGGCAGCGCAGCCCCTCGACCACGCCGTCGTTCAGGCAGACGTGGGAGACCTCGGC
>JBBRVU010000133.1:0-12028 GCA_038246575.1 Actinomycetes bacterium
CGCATACCGCACCTGCCGGACGATGGATGGCTACAGCATGGAGATCCTGCTGGGAGCCCCCGGGCACACGCGCACCTGGGCGATCGCCTCGGTGATCGACTCCATGCGGCATGAGCTGGGCTGACGCCCGCCGTCGGTCGCTCTTCTCGACCGGGCGCAGCAGGACACTCGATCGGTGCCCCCGGTAGGATTCGAACCTACGCCACCGCCTCCGGAGCGCCTTTCGGGGCTTGTCGGACCCCGCTCGTACAGTCGTGAACATGCCCCTGACCTGCGGCTTTGCTGTTATCCCGTGACAACGGGTGTCGGCCAATGTCGCGCAGTCTGTGGTCAGAATGTGGTCAAGATCGCGATGAGGTGAGTGCAAATGGCCAGTCTCCGCTACCGGGCCGGCGGGTGGGACCTGCGCTACCGGGAACGCTCGGGCAAGGAGCGCACCGAGCGGTTCCGCGGCGGAAGCGGCAGGCGGCCGCCGCCGTCAGCGCTGGAACGCAAGGGCGCCGTGGAGGCGCAGCTCATCCGGGGGACCTACGTCTCCCGTGACCTGCGCGAGCAGGCCTTCCGGGTCTACTACGACCGGTGGGTCGCGTCGCGGCAGATCAGTGCGACGCGCAAGTACACCGATGACCAGCGGGCCGCGAAGCATGTGCTGCCCTACTGGGGCACCTGGGCGATCTGCGACATTCGACCCTCCGACATCGACGACTGGATCGCGCTGCTGTCCAAGTCGATGGGCCCTCACTCCGTGCGGCACTGCTACGGCCTGTTGCGCGGCCCCCTGCGTCGGGCCATCAAAGACCGGGTCATAGACAACCCGTGCATCGACATCGCCCTGCCCAGGAAGCCGGACCTCCGGAAGACCTTTGACGACGTCCTCACCGCCGTCGAGGTCGATCGGCTGGTCGAAGCGGTCGTGGATCCCGACCCCCGCTACGCAGCCTTGAAGACCAATGGTCGCTACCGCGCGTTGCTGTTCATGGGCTGCTGGCTCGGGCCGCGGTGGAACGAAGCGATCGGCCTACGTCTCTGCGACATCAACCCGCTGCGCAAGGAGCTCACCTTCGGTCGGATCGTGGTGAACCAGAACGGGAACACCACGTTCACCGAGGCGATGTCCAAGACCGACGACGCGCGCACCGTGCCCGTGCCCACCGACGTGATGGACGCTTTGGTGGATCACATCAGGACCTACCGGCCCGGTGCAGGGCGGGAAGACTTCCTGTTTGTCAGCAACAACGACGGCGGTCACATTCTGCGCAGCAGCTTCGCCCGCAACGTGTTGGCGAAGTCCGTCAAGCGCGCCGGTCTGGACGGCCGGCACGTCACCTGGCTGACCTTGAGACATACGGCCGCGTCTCTGATGTTCGACGCCGGGCTCACCCTCTTCGAGGTCCAACAACGCCTCGGGCACCGCAGCCCGACGATGACCGCCGAGGTCTACACCCACCTGATGCGTGAACGCTACGAGGAGGGCCGGCAGAAGCTGGAGTTCTACATGCGGTCTCAACGCTCGCCGGACAGGCAGTCGGCCGACGAACAGCCGACAACGGCATCCTGATTAGACGGATCCAGGGGGTTCGCAGCCATCCATCTGCGTCGACATTATGCCTCTGACCTGCGGTTTTCGATAGCGATCTTCCGCAGCTGTCTGCCCGTTGGCTGTTGTTAGCAAAGTGTTGGCAAGATCGGCGCCGTCGGCGGTCGTCCACGCCTCGTGGCGCCGGATGAAGCCCGCCGGGTCTGACTGCCGGCGGCAGGGCAACGTCCGGCCGCATGCCAGTCACGACGGGCATCATGGAGTCGTGAGCACGACGTCGCCGCCCTACCCGCCGCCCACCCCTGGGGGCGGCTATGCGCTGCGCGCGGTCGTCGTGGCCGACTCGCTGGACGACCTGCACGGCCCGACGCACGGCGAGGTGCGGCTGCCGCTGCACCTTGACGCCTCAGCCCGTCCGGTCTATGACCTGGACCAGGACTACTTCCGCCAGCTCGTGTACCGGCTGGTCTTGCTGGAGGCCTCCACCGTCGAGGACCTCAACGCGTGGCTGGACGGTGACACCCTGGTGCGGGACTGGCCAACCCTGTACCTGCCGCGTGTGGTGCGCGCCGCCTGGGAGCAACGCCACCCCGCCCTCCGCAGGCGCGGGGCGGGCCCGCACGTACCGCGGCCCTGACGGTGGGCGTCGACCCGTTCCAAGCCGAGGTTGCGCGCGTCGCTCTGGTCGCCGCGGCCGATCACGGGTTCGCACTGGCCGGCGGCAACGCGTTGGTCCACACGGCCTGGTGGAACGCCCGACCCAGGACGTCGACCTGTTCAGTCCCGAGGCCGGCGCACCCGGGGCGGTTCTCGACTCGGTGCGCCAGGCCAGCCCGCGGGCCGGGGTCGTCAACCCAAGACCATCGCCGAGACATGGCGAGCGGGACGACTCGCAGTCCCCGGGCTCATGGTTGATCTCAGCTGAAGACTGCTCCGGGACGATGCGGCGTACCGCAAGCGGATCCTGTTGCGGTGCACGCCTGGGGCGTGGGAGGCCACCGGTCAGGTGCCGCGGGACTCGGCGAGGCGTCGGAGCCAGTACCGGAACCAGTCGGGGCCGTAGGGGACATAGACCCGGGTCGAGACGTCGCCCTCGCGTAGCTGGTCAAGAGTCTCGGGCCGGACGCCAAGCAGCTGCTCGACCGGTACTGGCCCCAGGGTGAGCAGGAGTGCCTGGCGCAGCCGAGGGTCGTGGGTGGCCATGGACCAGGTCGCGCCCGCTTCCGCGAGCCGGAAGCCCAGACGCAGGTAGGCGAGGTCGGTGGGCTCTCCGTAGGGATGGACGCCGGTGGTCTCGAGGTAGGCACCCTTGACCAGCCGGACGTGCACGCCGGCGTCGCTCAGGGTGTCGGCGTCGACGGGTGAGCGGAGCAGGTTCGCCTGAAGTGTCGCGCCCAGCCGATCGGCGAGGCCGCGCCCGGCCACCTCGAGGACGCAGGTCAACACGGCGTCGGTGCGTGCGGCGTCCTCTGCCCCGACCTGGACTCGTCGTCCTTCGGGCAGGGTGTTGGCGATGGCGACGAGGCGATCGGCGGCATCGGCTGGACTGCTGTCCAGGGCCAGGTGGGTCAGGTCCAGCGAGAGCCACGCATCGGCAGGAGGTGGCGGCAGCGCCGCTGCCAGCGACTGGTAGTCCTCGACCACCCGGTCGGCGGTCGCCGGGTCGCGCACCAGCTCGCCGAACAGGTCGACGCTTACCCCGTGGCCCCCCTCGAGCAGGCTTGCCGTGGTGCTCAGCGCCTCGGCCCGGGAACGGCCGGCGACGTAGCGCGACGCGGCCCGCCAGGCAGCGGCTTCGCCACCGGGCACGGCCTTGACGAGCCGCTCGAGCGGCTCGCTGGTTGCCATCCGGAACAACACGGCACGGCCGACTCCCACGACCTCAACCTTGCCATGCCATCCTCAGCGGAGCGGGGCCCTTCGCCGAGGATCTGCGAGACCCGTATGGGGATCGGCCACCGGCACTCTGGTGCAGGAGAGCGGACGCTATGACTGGCACGATGATGGCCATGGCCATGGCCATGGCCGCTGCCCGCGAACCTCGTTCGTACCCTGGCTGGTTGCTCAACGAGATAAACAAATGCTGGGAGGGAGAACCTTGATGCCAGCCATGTCGCGCGCTACGACGCGAAGGAGGACGCGGGCGCTGTCGACGAGATCGTCCTGCTCAGGCCGAGCCCACCGACTTCAGATGCTCACGCCGCTCTTCGGATGCTCCACGGACGCGTCCCCTCCGGGAAACACGAGCACCTCATGCCCATCGTCGCGGCGGACGAGGTACGGCGGCGCCCCGTCGCGCCCCCGAATCTCGATGATCTCGGACGTCTGGTCGGGCGTACCGACAACCCGGCCGTGCACGTGCAGCCGGTCACCCACTACTGCGCGCATGGCAACTCCTCTCAAGGGTCCACTCCAACAGCCTCTACCTTCCGGCCCGTCAGCGGAAGAGGGACTAATGCGCCCGGGCTCAGAGCCTGAATCGCCCAACCAGCCCGCCGGCCGCGTCGTTGGCTCGCGTGCAGTCTGGGCACCCGAGTCTCAGAGCGCCCCGTTGACGAGCACCAGGCCGTCGTCACCGAGCCACGAGAAACGTCCTTACCTAGCCGCAGACAGCGCGCAATGATGTCCGGCCAGAAATCCTGTTCCGGTCGCGGATCGGCTACCGGCCGCTAGTCGGAGCGCTTTCGATCGGTCCAGGAGGTCAGGCCAAGCAGGACGCCCCAGAGGAGGAACCACGGCTCCCACAGCAGCAGTCTCCACCTGAACACCGTGGCGTCCGGGGGTGGGCTAGGGGTGACGACGCCGAACGCGACCTGCGCTACGGAGGTGACCTGGAGGACCCCGTACACCGTCAGCAGGACTGCCCCCGCTCCCGGCGGCCAGCAGGAGCCACCGCCGGGGCGCCCTGCGTCCCCACGGCTGGACCAGGGCCAGCATCCCGCCAGCGACCTTCAGGACGCCGGTAAACCACAGCAGCGCCACTATCATCGGATCCAGTGCCACAGCCCACTCTTCGAAGTGCCCACCCAGGGTGCTTACCCCGGCCGTGCCGCCAGCGCTCCAGTAGAAGGTGACGGCCGCGAAACTGAAGGCCATCGCGGCGGCCGCGTAGCCGGGCCACGGCCAAGCCAGAGCACGTCGGTCCACCTGCTCGGTTGACGTCGGCCGCGGGTCATGAGCGGTCATTGGCGAGTGTCCTCTCCAGCGCGGTGGCGGTCAGGGCGGACAGGCGCTGTCATCGATCGTAGGCCGTCGCGGGCACATGACCCGGGTCCTGGCCGTGCTCGCCGGTCAGCGCCTCCCGGGGAGGGCGGCCGGGGGGAGCGCGCCTTGCGCGCCGGCGGCCGCGACGGTGCAGCACTTGCCGAGCAGGACAACCGAGGTCGCGCCGGCGGCGAACGAGCTCCGGCGGGACGTGGCGCAGTCGTGAAACGGCGTCTGCTCCTCGCGCAGGAAGTGCCCGGCGAACAGCGCGTGAACGACGGCCCTGGTCGGGCCGGTCCGCCACCGGTCCCAGCGGCGGGCGGGCCGGGAGCAGAACGAGTACGCGATCAGCCCGCCGGGCTGCAGCACCCGCAGCATCTCCGCGACCGCGGCGGACGGGCTGTCGACCGTCTCGATGACCCAGGCGGACATCACGACGTCGAAGGTGCTGTCGGCGAACGGCAGCGCCCCGACGGACGCGACGGCCCTGGGGTCGTGCAGGTCGCCGGCGCGCGCGAGCATCCCAGGCGAAATGTCCACCAGCACGGGGTGAACGTCGGGCAGGGCCAACGCCAGGCGCCGGGACATGGCCCCGGTCCCCGCCCCGGCGTCGAGGACCCGCGGACGGGCGGACGCGGCGGCGGCGCGGGTTACTGCGTCGAGCATCGCCTTTTCGGCCGCGCGGCCGGCGACCAACAGCCAGAGCCGCCGCCAATACCGGTCGTAGTGTCCGGCGACCCTCTCGTACGTCGATCGGACCCGTGCGGAGCGACCTGCAGCGGCGGTGTCGCCGAGCGCCGGTCGGGCTGGCTGCCGGGGCACGTGGGCGCGGGCCGCGTCGAGCAGGTCCTGAGCGCGCCACAGCACTGTCCGGGGCCCGTCGGGCGCCTGGTCGGGCTGGTCCTCGCTCATGCGGTTCTACTTTCTACTCGGTCGAGCCGGCGACGAGCACGCTGAGCAGTGCATGCCGGTCATGGCGTCCGTGGCCGCCGGGCGGCGGTGATAGCCCGGGTTGTGCAGTCCGCTGAAGCCGGTCGACATCGGCTCGCAGGAGGACACGTGCGATCTGAACGTCGTGGCCCGCGGCTCCGCGGCGGCCGGGCCAGCGGCGCCGACGACCAGCGCCATCGGCACCATGAGGGCCGAGCCGGCCAGCGGGCAGAGACGGGGGATGTTCATGGCGACCTCCCAGGTCGACCTGGGACGTACCGGACGGCCCAGCGGGAAGGCCCACGCGGCCGGCTTCCGCTGCCCGTGCGCGTGCGTCACGCCGTCGTCGTGCGTGTGGTCCGCCGAACCGGGTCGCGGCCGCCCATGTCGCCCGAGCCGCCGACGTTGCCCCTCAGGTACAGGACCGCGCCGACGGCGACGAGCCCCATGATGAGGTACGAGTGCTTGCCCTTGTTCATCGAGACCAACCTCTGGCGATCGCCGTGCCGGTCCGGCGCCGGCGGGTCGGGCCTGCCGATCCTTCGGGCTCCTGTGCACCGTAGATCCGCCCGGATGCGCGGGCATGGGCCGAAGGTCCCGACTACGCCCCGAGAACTCCCAGTGCCACGGCTCGGAGATCGGCGACGAGGTGGCCGCCGCGCGGGCTCCGTACGCGCCGGGGTGGACGCCGCTGGGCACGACATCGAGGCTATCGAGCACCGGGCGGTGCACCTGACCTTCGAAGGCGCCGTCATCTCGCGCATCCAGGCGCGGACCGGCCTTATGTGGCGGTCACAAGGTGACTTTCGACCCTGACCGCCGCCCGCCACAGGCGCTAGACATGGTGAGTTGACTCGGTGCCGACAGCAGGAGGCAGGAGATGGACACTAACGAAAACGTCGCGGCGTCTATCCGTCACGACCAGGTCGACGACCTCGGGCCGACGAACGAGCCGACCGACCACCGTGGCCTGCGCGTGCTCGGCCTCGAGGAGTGCCTGGCGCGGCTGCGGTCGACGCCGGTGGGGCGGCTGGCCTTCATGAACGAGGGCGAGCCCGTTGTGTTCCCGGTCAACCACGCTGTCGACGGGGTCGACGTTGTCTTCCGCACCTCGTGGGGCTCCAAGCTCCAGGTGGCCGAGACCTCGGGCACCGTCGCCTACGAGGTCGACGGCTACGACAGCCCGAGCGAGAGCGCTTGGAGCGTCGTCGTGAAGGGCACCGCCCAACTCGTGTACGAAAGCGTCGACACCGACCGCTACGACCAGCTCGGGCTGCGGTCGTGGGCCGATCGCGAGGGCCTCGGCTTCTGGGTGCGGATCCGTCCGGTCGAGATCACCGGGCGCGAGGTCGCCCCGCCACCGGGCTGACCTCCCACCACCGGGCTGGGCATCATCAGCGGGCTGCTAACGCTCCGGTTTCAGGAGAAGGCCGTGTGCAGCGTGACCGCAAACACCCGCCGCGCGGCGGCTGTCGGATGCGCCTCCGACGGCAGCCGCGCCGCGGTCCAGGGCGAGCGGCCGGGCGCGGCAGCTGATCGACTGAGAAGGCGCACGGTGGCACGTTCGTGCACTGCGCGGAAGCACCGCAACCGCAGATGCCGAGTCATCCACCCGCGGGCACCGCCACCCGAAGCGCGCGGTAGCCGACGATGCCCGAGTACAGCACAGGAGTGCGGCGTGCTGGTCGTCGTACTGCGTCGGGATCCGGTAGGCGAAGTCCTTGTCCACGAGGCATCTCGGCGTAGCCACGATGCTCGCCCCGGCCGGTCGCTGGCCCAGCGTCCCGTTCCATCGGAGCCCGAGTGCCTGCCGGGCACCGCGTGGCGGATCGCGGGTGGGTCAGTGGTGGCTCGTGTGACCGGTGGTCGGAGCGCTCGGGCCGGGGGTCTCGGTCTGACCGCTGATCAGCGGGCCGAGGACGAATGCTGAGAACAGGAACAAGGCGGTGGACAGGACCAGCGCTAGTGCGGGTGCGCGCCAGTTCCCGAATCGTCGATGCAGCCGCAGCAGCAGTGGCACCGAAGCGACCAGTCCCAGGACAGCGAATAGCGCGGTCCCACCGGAGCCCGCCACCAACGCAGTCCCCGCGAGTAGACCGATGTGGTGCAGCACGTGCGGTGCAAGTCCCACCACGACACCCACCACGCCCGACATCGCGTTCCAGGCCGTCTGCCACCAGCCTCGCGGTGCCTCGTTTGTGGCGGATCGATCGTCGGTGACTGGCGACGCCGCCTCGACTTCAGACATGTCCATCACCTCAATGGCTGTGCATGAAGCGACGGACCGCGGTGACGAGCTCGGTGACCTTCTCGTCGGTGTCGTCGTGGTTGATCGCATCACGCACGCAGGCGTTGATGTGGTCCTGCATCAGGATCAGGCCGACGGCGTCGATCGCTGCGCGGGCCGCAGCGAGCTGGTCAAGAATGTCGATGCAGTAGCGACCGTCCTCGTGCATCGAGGTGATTCCGGCGAGCTGACCCTTCGCCTTGTTCAGTCGCGACAGGATCTCTGCGTCGTGGCGCTGCCCGGGATGCCGGGTCCGGGGAGGTGCCAGCACGCCCGACGTGGTCATGACCCGCTCACCCGGTTGCGCTCGGCCTGTCGGCGCTGCAAGGCCCGCAGCTGGGCAGCCTCGTGTTCGAGCTGGGCGATCCGCTCGTCAGGGGCCTGCAGATCCCTCGCAGCAGCGTCACGTTGGTCCATCTGGGCACCGTCATGCGCGTCGTGGCTCATCGTCTTGGCTCCGCCACCGCTGTGCATCCCGCGCATCATGAAGATCATCATGATCGGGCAGGCAAGAATGAACAGGAAAAGCAGCAGGTTACTCATGGTGTGCTCCTCGTCTGGGTTACCGCACCTGAAGTGGCATGCAGCAGCTCCCGGCGGTGCAGGAACTCGGCTTCCTCGATCTCCCCGCGCGCGAACCGCTCGGCGAGAATGTCGCCCGGGCTCGCCATAGTGATGCGCCCGTTGTCCGAGTTCTGCCGTTCGTGACGGGCGCTGCGCACCGCCCAGACGACCAGGCCAATGACGACTACCCAGAACAGCAGCATCATCGAGCCCATGGCCAGCCAATCCCCCGCGTTCCCATTCCCGTCGTGGTAGCCCCACACCTGGATCAACTCCTCGTACATATGGATACGGCCCGCGCCGGATCTACAGCCAGCGTCCGCCTCCGGTACCCCCGTGGGGTAGGGCCGGACGTCCTGAGAAGCCGGGACCTGCGTCCGGTAGGGCCGCGTCCAGCGGGTCGTCGAGGACACAGTCATGGCGAAGCCACCCGGGAAATCAGAAGGCCTCATGGTGTGTCGGCAACGCAACGGTGAAGGGGCGGTCTCAACCGGTTGTTGCAACGGCCAGGCTGCGAGGAGCTCGTTGAGCCTCACTGCGGGAGTGTGCCAGGCGAGAGCTTGGCGGGGTCGGGTGTTGAGCAGCCGATGCGCACGATGCCCGGGCTGCCGAAGCACCCGGCCGCCGAGCGGATCGACATCGACGAGGACGGCACCATCGTCGGCCTGTCCTGAGCGGTCGAGTGAGCACGGAGGCCGTGACCGGGCGCTGGCGTGGCCGGGCCACGGTGACAACAGCCTGACCGAGAGCGGCTGGAGCGTCGTCGTCAAAGGCCCGGCCCAGCTCGTGTACGAGAGAGTCGACACCAACCGCCACGACCAGCTCGGCCTCCGGTCCTGGGCCGACATCAAGGCCCGGGCTCAGCGCAGCGCGTCCAGCACGTCGATGACCCGTTCGGCCTGGGTGGCTGGGTTGACGAAGGCCAGGCGAAGCACCGGGTTCTGGTACCAGGTGGTCGGCCGGCAGAGGATGAGGCCGTCGCGGGCCATGCGCTGTGACCACGCGCGATAGGCCGCCATGTCCCAGCCCTTACGCTCGAACAGCAGGACCGTCAGCTGCGGTTCGCAGACAAGTCTCAGATGCAAACTGGACCTGATCGCGTTGGCGACCGTTCGTGTGATGTCCAGGGTCTTCTCCACCGCTGCGACGTAGCGGTCGGTGCCATGGGTGGCCAGGCTGAACCAGAACGGCAGGCCGCGCGCCCGGCGGGACAGATGTATCGCCAGGTCGGCGGGATTCCACATCTTGTGGTCGATCTGGTCGAGGTAGTTGGCACTCTGCGCATGCGCGGCGCGGGCCAGTGCCGGGTCGCGGTAGAGCAACGCGCAACAGTCGTACGGGGCAAAGAGCCACTTGTGCGGATCGACGATGAAGCTGTCGGCGCGTTCCACGCCGTCGAACAAGTCCCGCACGCTAGGTGCAGCCAGCCCCGCTCCACCGTAGGCACCGTCGATGTGCAACCACACCTCCTGCGCTGCGCACACGTCGGCGACTCCGGCCAGTTCGTCGATCAACCCGGCGTTGGTCGTCCCCGCCGTTGCGACCACTGCGAAAACGCCCGGGTGCGCGCGCAGGATCGGCTCGAGGTGGGTGCCTGTCAGTCTGCCGCGGTCATCGCCCGGTACTTCGACGACCGTGACGTCCAGAACCCGAGCAGCCGTACGGATCGAGGAGTGCGCCTCCGCCGTGCAGGCGAGCTGCCAGCCCTCGGGCGGACGGCTGCCGCGGCGCGTCAGTGCCGTTTCCCGTGCAGCGAGAAGGGCGGACAGGTTGCCGATCGTCCCTCCGGCCACGAAGCAGCCGCCAGCCGTCCGCGGCCAGCCCAGCAGATCGACCAACCAGCCCAACGCCTCGTTCTCCGCGAAGATCGCACCTGCCCCGGTCTCCCAGACTCCTCCGAACACGTTGGCGGCGCTCGTGACGAAGTCGAACGCCACCGATGCCCGGGTCGGTGCAGACGGCACATACGCCAGGTTCATCGGATCGTCCTGGGAACGGGTCGCCGGTTCCAGAACGTCAACAAATGCGCGCAGAGCCGCCTCCCCGCCGATGCCCCCTGGGCACACCGTCCGCCCCACCGCCTGTCGCAGCTCCGCCGCCGACCGAGCGGTCGACTTTGGATCGGTGTCCCGCACGACCCGGCCAGCCGCCCAATCCACCGCCTCTCGAACAACCCGGTATTCATCGCCCCACCCGTCCGCAGGCCACGAGGGGTCATCGGCACTCACACGACCAGGCTAGTTCCTTCATGCAGCGGTCGATCGACCCGGCCTCGGCACGGACTCAGCACGCTCGACGCTGGTGGCCAATCAGCCCGCACAGGGCATGGCAAACCCGCGGGGGCGACCGACGCGTCCCGGGCAGAGGAGCCGCGTGCCTTGCCGGCATCTCCCATTCTGGAGTTGACCCGCTTCGGTGGACACCCTGGTGTGTCCCGGGTTCCCCGGCGTCTGACTTTCTGGATTCTGGTGCCGACACCAGGAGGAACGGATGGGACGACGTGGCTACCCGGCCGAATTTCGCCGCAAGGTCCTCGATCTACTCGCTGACGGCAAGAGTGTCGCGAGTATCGCGCATGACCGCGAGATCAGTGAGCAGACGATCTACAGCTGGCGCCGACGAGACCGGATCGACCGGGGTCTTCAACCGGATCTGAGCACCGCGGAGAACGCCGAGCTGGCGAAGGCCAACAAGCGGATCGCTGACATCGAGACAGAGCCGGCGGTCAAGCCGACGTGGCAGCGAGGTACTCAAGGAGGAGACCCGCCCAAAAGGCGTTACGCGGCCATCAAAGTGATGGCCGCAGACGACCTCCCTGTCCAGGTCGCCTGCCGGGTGCTCGGCGTTTCGGAGTCCGGCTACAACGAGTACGGCAAGCGAGCTCCCTCGGAACGATCAATCCGGCACACGATGCTCACCGACGAGTCCCACGGCATCTACGGTGGCCGGCGCATCCACGCCGAGCGCACTTTGGCCGGGGTGTCCTGGTCGGGCACAACCAGGTCCGGCTCCTGATGCGCCGAGCAGGCCTGGCAGGCATGACCGGTCGACGCGAGTGGAAGCGGATCCGCACCTACGACATCGCCACCGACCTCGTCGAGCGCGACTTCGCCCGCGCTGCTCCGAACCAGTTATGGGTCACCGAGATAACCGAGCACCCGACCACTTGGATTCCAGTAGTCGTCGCAACACTCACTGGAGTGCCACGGGCCGCAGTTCGACGCGCCCTGGCAAAGGGTTGGGGTCATGATCGCGGGGCGTTTCGCTCGGGGAGGCCGACCCCCGTCACGGAGCATGCTGCTGTCCCGGGCGCGCGCTCGCGGCCGGGACAGGGTCGGTCAGCCAGCGCAGGTACTCGTGGTCGCCGAGCAACTCCAGCCGACGCCACAAGACGCTGCCCGGAAGCGCCTGTGTCGCGTGGCAAGCGACGGCGTGCCGCTGCCGGGTGCGGTCGACGGTGAGCACGACGTCGATGTCTGCCGGGGGGTGGCCGGTGAAGGCGGTCC
>JBBRVU010000134.1:0-11919 GCA_038246575.1 Actinomycetes bacterium
GCCGCAGGCCCCGCTCGGCGACGTCAGCACGCAGGTGGGCCGCAACGGCGCCGAAAAGGTCACGTCCACCGTGATGCCGTCGACCCAGACCCTGACCTGTCGCTTGTCGGGGTTCTGGACCACCAGCTCGAAGGACATGCCGTTGGCCTTGGCGGGAGTCAGCCCGGTGAACGTTGCGGCGTCGGTGTCCCCGGGGATGAGTCCCCTCGAGTTGCAGGTCGGGCCGGTGGCGCAGTCCTTGAGCCTGACCGGTGCCGTGGCCGCGCTTCCGTCGCCTGGTCGGGCGATCAACCAGGTGACCCCGGAGCCGTAGACAGTCTCGGCAACGGTCGCCGTCACCGAGATGCCGGTGGCATCCGACGGGACCAGGGTCGCCGACGCGGGTCCGACGAGCAGCTTGGAGTCGGGGTCCCTCGACTTCTTGATCCTGACGCTGGCGGGTTTGCCGTCGACTGCAGCACCGTTGGCGGGCTTGCTCCACCGGTCGGCCCCGGCCGCGAGCAGGTCGCTCGACGTGGCGGTCGTGGACGCGGCGGTGCCCGGCACAGAGACTTCTGCGGACAGGCCTCGGGCCACGAGGTGCTGGGCGCTGGTGCTGGTCGAGCGGGCGCACAGCTGGACCTGACCGCTGCTGGCGGTCAACCGGCTGTCGCCGCCGAAGACGAGCTCCACTCCGGTCGCCGAGGTGTCACATGCACTGGCATTGGGCGCTCCTGCCGTGGGCTTCGGCACTGCTCCCGGGGATGTCGTCCCCGGCGTCCAGCCCTTGGGTGTGCCGCCGACGAGGGTGGTTCCGGCTCCCACCGCCAGCTCGTGCGTCCCGTTGTTGCTGAAGTCGAGGTTGTAGAGCCCGGGGCGCAGCCAGACCACCGTGTTCGGGCAGTTGAGCACCGCTTGGAACGCAGCCGCGGACTGGTAGGTCCCGGGGTTGAGGCGGATGACCGGTACGGCGCAGGCCGGCAGGGTGCCGGCG
Organism: Actinomycetes bacterium; assembly: GCA_038246575.1. Classification (GTDB taxonomy): domain Bacteria; phylum Actinomycetota; class Actinomycetes; order JACCUZ01; family JACCUZ01; genus JACCUZ01. The sequence goes on from JBBRVU010000134.1 coordinate 974, forward strand.
AGCGTGGGGTAGGTCGTCGGCGCCGCCCAGTCCGGGTCGGGGGGAACGCTGCCGGTGGTGCAGGCCGGGGTGGACGTGCCCTTGACGGCGCAGGTTCCACCCTTCACCGCGCCGGTGCTGATCAGGGTCGACCCGGTGGGAACCGTCACCGTGCCCGCCGCGAGAACAGCCCCCTGGGTCGACAGGGTGCTGGCTGCCCCGAGCGCTACTCCCTCGCCGGTCGTGCTGGACAGCGCCAGGACCGCCTGGTCCGGTTGGTTCGCCGACGAGCCAGCAGCTGGCGCTCCCGACCCGGTCCGGGGGTTGCAGGAGACGTTCACTGGAGTCGTGTTGTCCAGCGCTCCTGCCGGCAACGTGAAGCACGTGGTGGCTCCGGCCGACTCGACTCCGGTGGTGAGTGAGGTTCGGACCGCGTTGATCGCTCCGTCCAGAGCGCCGCCGCCGGAGTAGGTGTCCACGGCTTCACTGCGTACCGAGATCGTGGTGCGCTGACCTGTCACGGAGAACTGCAGCACCGAGCCGACGTACAGGCCGAAGAGCATGAGGAACATCAGGGCGATCGCGAGAGCGCTCCCGCTGTCGCCGCTACGGCGGACAGCCACAACACGCTGCACGAACCTGGTCATGCCGACCTCCGGCGACCGCTGGCCGAGAGCGCGCCGCTCGCGTCCACGGCGGTCATGGCGACGCGAGCCGCCGAGGTGCAGGCAGCCGCGACGTCGGCAGAGGTGCGGCAGCTGACGGCGGGGGTCCCGACGATGCCGTACGCCGTCGAGACGCTGCCGGCGGAGGTCATCGATCCAGACGAGTCGTCGCAGGAGCGTCGCTCGAGAATCTTGTCGCCCGCGACGGTCCTGGTGATCCACGCTGCGACCCGGTTGATGGCGCTGCCGGACACCGGAGTCTCCGTCCAGCGCATCCGCACGACGAGGGTGTCGCCGGCGTCGAGGCAGGTGCTCACCGAGGCGTCGGTGTCCACGGTGCCGGCGCTCTGCACGTCACGGGTGAACAGCGACGGCAGGATCTGCCGGTTGCGGGAGTCGGACAGGCTGGCCACGGTGGCGTCGGTCGTGCGCAGCCCGAGGAAGACGGCGCCCGTGAGCGCCGGAACGACGATGCCCATCAGGGCGATGACGACGAGCAGCTCCACCAGGGTCACCCCGCCGTCGACGCCGTACCTGGCGATGCGATCGCGACTCACGGCTCACCTGCCGGCCGTCGCCGCTTCGCGACCTTGATCGACTCTGTCGCTCGACCGTCAGAGGTCGACACGGTCACGATGACGCGCTGCAGGCCCGAGTCGGTGGCCGGGCAGCTGGTGACGAAGGAGGTGCTCGTCGCGTCCCAGTACCGGACGGCGAGGGCGATCGACATCCCGGCCGGCAGGCTGGCGCCCCCTGCCGGGTAGCTGGCGGCGCAGTCGGCATAGGTGTCGTTGGCCACGGCCTCGGCGTACGCACGCGTCGTAACGAGCGCTTCCGCCGCCTTTCGTTCGAGGTCCGAGGTGCGGATCGCGGTCATCATGCCGCCGACGAGAGTGACCACGGCGATGCCGAGGATCGCCACCGCAAGCAGCATGTCGACGAGGGTGAAGCCCCCATCGACACGCCCGGTAGCCATGCCCCCGCCACTCATCCCGCAACGTTGCCGTAGATGCCGTACATCGCCGACACCAGCGCCAGCGCGACGAAGCCGACGATGACACCCATGACGATCAAGACGGCCGGCTCCATGAGCGTGGTGATCTGCTTGACCTTCTCATCGAGCTCCTTCTCGTAGAAGTTGGCCACGACGTCGAGCTGGTCGTCCAGCGAGCCGGTGTCCTCCCCGACGCGGAACATCTGCACGGCGGCCGCCGGAAACACCCCGGCGTCGGCGAGCGGTCCCGCGATGCCCTCGCCGCTGAGCATCTGCTCGCGGGCCGATCGCAGCGCGCTTGCCGCAGGCCGGTTGTTGCAGGCATCCGCAGCGACGTCCATGGCCTCGGACAGCGGTACGCCGGCCTGCAGCATCGCCGACAGCACGCGGGAGAAGCGCTCGACCGTGGAGTACTGCATCGCGCGACCGAGCACAGGCAACCGGCTGATCACCTTGTCGCGCATGTACGCCCCGGCTTCGGTGCGCAGGTAGGCGAAGGAGCCGCCTGCGACAACGAGGACGAGGAGAATCATGACCCACCACCACTGGTGGACCGCCTGGGAGATCGCCAGCAGCATCCGGGTCGGAAGAGGAAGCTGCTGGTTGAACGAGGCGAAGAAGACCTCGAACTTGGGCAGGACGAACGTCACCAGCAGGGTGGAGACGGCGACCGAGAGCACCACGATGACGATCGGGTACGTCATGGCTGAGCGGATCTGCCGCTTGGCCTCGACCTCCCGCTCGACGTAGCCGGTGAGCCGGTCAAGGACCGTGTCGAGGTTGCCGGTGAGCTCGGCCGACCGGACCATGCTGCGGTAGGCCGCGGGGAAGACCCTCGGGTGCTGGTCGATGGCCTCGCCCAGTGGGGCGCCCTGGCGCAGCTGCTCGGCGATGTCCTCCAGCGTGCGCTTGAGGGTCCTGTTGGTGGTGTCCCGCGCCAGCAGCGACAGTCCGTCGAGGATCGGGATCCCTGCGCGCAGGAAGGCCGCGAGCTGGCGGGAGAGGTGCATGAGGTCCTTGCCGGACACCCTGGCCGGCATGATCTCGATGGGCTCGCGCTTGGCTGGCTCGAGCCTCGCGACGTCGGGGACGGTCTCAGCGGTCATCTCGTCGACCTCACAGCAGGTAGATGCCGCGGACGACCTCGGCAATGGTGGTGATGCCGTCTCCGACGAGCGCGATGGCCTCCTGGCGCAACGTGCGGGTGCCCTCCTCGCAGGCGAGGGCGCGGACCTCTTCGTGGGTGGGGCCGGTCGCGACGAGCTTGCGCATCGCCGGAGTCATCCGCAGCAGCTCGTAGACGCCGATGCGGTCCTGATAGCCCGTGTGCGAGCAGAAGGTGCAGCCCTCGCCGGCGAAGAGCCCGTCGACGGGGATGCTGCCGCCGGACTCGAGGAGGAACTCCAGCTCGTCCGAGCTCGGCTCGTAGGGCCGTCGGCACTGGTCACAGATGCGCCGGACGAGCCGCTGGCTGAGCACACCGGCAACGGCGGAGCCCACGATGTAGGGCTCGATGTCCATGTCGAGGAAGCGCAGCATCGCCGAGGTCGTGTCCGTCGCGTGCAGGGAGGTCATGACGAAGTGGCCGGTCAGGGCGGACTGGACCGCGATGCGGGCCGTCTCGGTGTCGCGGATCTCGCCGACCAGGATGACGTCCGGGTCCTGCCGCAGGATCGACCGCAGGCCGCCGGCGAAGTCGATGCCGGCCTGCTCGTTGATCTGGATCTGGTTGATCGAGGGGACGACGTACTCGACCGGGTCCTCGATGGTCATGATGTTGCGCTCGGTGCCGTTGATCTCGCCGAGTGCGGCGTACAGGCTGGTGGTCTTGCCGCTGCCGGTCGGGCCGGCGCAGATCATCAGGCCGAACGGTGCGCGGACCATCGTGGAGAAGACCTGGTAGGTGTCTGGCGGCATGCCCAGCTCGGACAGCCGGAAGGCCGAGGTGGTCTTGTCGAGCAGCCGGAGCACGACCTTCTCGCCGGCGACGGTGCCGGCGCTGGCGATACGTACGTCGAGGGAACGACCATCAACCTCGGCGGTGAACTGGCCGTCCTGCGGTCGGCGGCGCTCGACGATGTTCATGCTGGCCAGGACCTTCAGGCGGCTGACGACGGCGCCGCCCATCGCGGTCGGCAGGGTCAGGACGTCGTGCAGGACGCCGTCGATGCGGAACCGGACGCGGGTCAGCCCGTCCATCGGCTCGATGTGGACGTCGGAGGCCCGGTCGCGCATCGCCTGGGCAAGCACCTTGGTGACCACCTGGACCACGGGGGCGTTCTCGTCGACGGTCGCCCGGGCGATCACCTCGGCCCCGCGGTCGGTCGTGGCGGCTTGGAAGGCGCTGATCTGGCTCTCGATGCCGGCGAGGGCGCGGTAGCCGCGGTCGATGGCGCGCTTGATGTCGGTGGCGCTGGCCACGAGCAGTGCGATGCCGCAGCCGGTGATGTTCTCCAGCTCGCCGGCGAGCTGGTCGCTGGGCTCGGCTACCGCCACCTGCAGGACGCCGTCGGTGAGCCGTAGCGGGAGGGCGCGCAGGGACCGGGCCGAGGCCTCGGGTACGAGCTTGATGGCGTCGGGGTCGGACTCGTCGTGGCGGAGGTCGACAACGGCGACGCCAAAGTGCTCGCCGAGGGCGACGGCGAGGTCGCGCTCGTCGACGGCGCCGAGCTCCACGAGCAGGGTGCCCAGGCGCTTTCCGGACACCCGCTGCTTGAGCAGGGCGTCGTCGAGCTTCTCGCGGGTGAGCCGGCCTGAGTCGACGAGGATCTCGCCCAGGAACCGGCGCGAGGCGGCAGCAGCAGGGGCGGTGGCCACTGGGTCCGCAGGCGGATAGGCGGCCGGGTCGACGGCAGCCGTGACGTCAAAGCCTGCGGTCACGTCGCACACTCCTCCCGGTCCGGTGGATCTGTCACCCAGTCGGGTCAACGCCCGACAGGCTCAACATCGGCATCTGCCGGTGAACCTTGACCGGAAGGACGCGGCGACCTGACCCGACGAGGTGATCCCCTGGCGGCCGAGCCCCCGGACGGGTGGATCGCGCGCTTTGGGGAGTCAGTGGCCTGCCTGTACGATCGTCGTCGGCCATTCGGCCGGGCGCCCGTAGCTCAACGGATAGAGCATCTGACTACGGATCAGAAGGTTAGGGGTTCGAATCCCTTCGGGCGCGCCCATCCAACGTTGGCAACGTCCTGCGTCCCCGCGGCCGAGTTGATCACCCGGGGGTGTACCGAGAAGGCGACTCAATCCCGCAACACGCCGTCCGGCAGCCTGTCCGGGTCTGTTGCGTCGCCTTTCGGGGCCGCGGGTCGCGAGTTCAGGTGGCCAATCTCCGGCCTTTCAGTCCCGGGCCAGGTCGATGAGGCGGTCGAGGACCTTCTCGCCCGCGACCCCGATGCCGTTGTGCTCCCACTCGTTGGTGATCCACAACCCGCCGTTGCGCAGCGACGGGATCAGGTCGGCCGTGCGCTGGGACAGCTCGAGGTCGACGAAGGCGTCGTCGGCGTAGGCGATCGCCGCCACTCTCGCCTCGCAGCGGCGCAGCACAGCGGCGTCGTACAGCACTGGCCACTCGTGCTCGGCCAGCACGTCGGCTACCTCGCGCCAGGGGGCGAGGTCGGAGCACACCTGGAAGTGCCAGGGGTAGATGTGCTCGCCGGTCAGCAACGTCTCGTCGGCGGCGAATGCGGCCGGACGGATCCGCTCCGCGCTCCAGCGGGTCGCGACGCCGTCTGCGTAGCTGGACTCGTGCAGCACCGCGTACAGCGAAGCGCGTCCGCTGTTGAACGGCAGCAGGGCGGCCAGATCGTGCCCGAACGCCGGTGACTGCGGGTCGCGCTCGAGCAGGTAGTGGAGAGCGTCGTCACCACCGGTCCGGCCCAGCTGGGTGCCGACCGTGCGCAGCAGGTCGGGTGTCGCGGCGTCGCCGTTCGGCAGGCGCACGTTGCCGTCCCTGCAGGCGTCGAGAGCCTGGCGCATCCGGTCGCGGTCCGCCGGCCGACGGGCGTAGTAGCGCTCGCTCTTGGCGGCCATCGTGTCGTAGGTCGTCCGATAGATGTCGTCGACCGGCGTCGCCACCGGAGTGAGTCCGCCGGTGATGTAGACCTCGGCCAGGCTGTCGGGATGCGATGACAGGTACGCGATCGAGGTGAACCCGCCGAACGACTGGCCGAGCAGGCTCCAGCGCGGCACGCCCAGGTGCGCCCGGATGGCCTCGCAGTCCGCCACGATCGAGTCGGCCCGGAAGTGTGTGAGGTACTCCGCCTTCTGCTGCGCGGTGCCGCCCGGGATGGAGTCCGGTCCGCCCACCGGCGTCGAGTTGCCGGTGCCGCGCTGGTCGAGCAGGACGACGCGGTAGTCACGAAGGGCCCGGGTCAGCCAATGTTGGGGGCTCGGTCGCGCCTCCGGCCGGGGGCTCTCCTGGCCTGGGCCGCCCTGGAGGAAGACGAGGTACGGCATGTCCTCGCCGCCGGGCCCGGTCACCACCCGGGCGAACACGTCGATGGTCGGACCCGTCGGATCAGCGTGGTCCAGGGGCAGCGGGAGGGTCAGCGTGGATGTCTGCACGGGGCACCTTACGTCGGCGGCTGGACGGTCGGTGCCGGGCCATGCACTCGCTGCGCACCGACCGGGTTGTCACCTGGCACCCCGGAAGTAGGGTGACAGTGGAGGCCCCAGGGGACTGCCCTATGACTGATGTAGCGATCCAGGCCAGCCGCCTGACGAAGCGCTTCGGGGACTTCGTCGCGGTCCGGGACCTGGATCTCGAGGTCGAGGCCGGCGAGGCGTTCGGGTTCCTCGGACCGAACGGCGCCGGCAAGTCGACCACGATCCGTCTCCTGCTCGACCAGATCCGGCCGACGTCGGGCAGCGCCCGGATGCTGGGCGGCGACGTGCACGCAGACTCGTTGGCGATCCGGCGGCATGTCGGCTACGTGCCCGGGGACCTCGCGCTCTATCCGAAGCTCACCGGGGCCCAGACCCTGCGCTTCTTCGCCCGGCTGCGCGGTGGCGTGGACCAGCACTACATCGAGGAGCTGGCCGAACGCCTCGGCGCCGACCTCACGCGCAAGGTCGGGGAGTACTCCACCGGCAACCGGCAGAAGATCGGGCTCATCCAGGCGTTCATGCACCGGCCGCAGCTACTCGTCCTGGACGAACCCACGGCGGGTCTGGATCCCCTGGTACAGCAGGAGTTTCACCGGATGGTCCGCGAGGTGTGCCACGAGGGCCGCACGGTGTTCCTCTCCTCGCACACCCTGTCCGAGGTCGAGCGCATCGCCGACCGCGTGGGCATCATCCGGGCAGGTCGGTTGGTGGTCGTCGAGAGGGTGGACGAGCTCAAGCGCAAGGCGATCCGGCGCATCGACTTCGAGTTCGCCCACGAAGTGCCGACGGACCTGTTCTCGGATGTCGCCGGCGTCCGGACGAGCGCGGTCGACGGCAGCCACGCCCGGGTGTCTTTCGAGGGATCGGTGAACCAGATCCTGCACGCAGCCACGGCGTTCGAGGTCGTCAACCTCAACAGTCGCGAGTCCGACCTGGAGGAAATCTTCCTCACCTACTACCGGGACCCGGCCGTCGGGGGCGAGCCCTCGCAATCCTCTCGCCCGGCCGGTGAGGCGGCACGCGATGTCCGGTGACGTGCTCGCCAAGGACCTGCGGGATCGACGGCTGCCCGTGCTGGCTCTGGGTGCCTTCCTGTTCGTGATGGCCATGTTCGCCCTGGGGCTCTACTCCGGTCTGCAGGCGACGTTCGACAACCTGACCAAGGACTTGCCGAAGGAGCTGCTCGCGTTCGTCGGCGGCGACGCTCCCGGTGGCTACGTGCTCGGCGAGCTCTTCGACCTGATCGCACCACTGGCAGTGGTCGGCTATGCGGTCTCGGTCGGCTCGTCCACGATCGCCGGCGAGGAGGAACGCAAGACCATGGGCCTCCTCGTGGCGCAGCCGGTCAGCCGTTCGTCGATCCTCGTCGCGAAGGCGGCCGCGATGGGCACGACCGTGACCGTCGTCAGTGCACTGTTCTGGCTGGGCGCGACTCTCGCCGCGACGGTGTACGACATAGGAGTCGATCGTGGTGGTCTAGCGGCTGCCTGCCTGCATCTAGCCCTGCTGGGCATCACGTTCGGGATCGTTGCCCTCGCGGTGGGTTCGGTCACCGGCCGCGCTGCGATGTCGGGGGCGATCGTCGGCGTCCTGGCCCTTGCGTCCTACCTCGCCGACAGCATGCTCCCGCTCGCGAGCCTTGACGGCTGGGCCAGAATCAGCCCCTGGTACTACTACGCGGGCAGCGACCCGCTGCGCAACGGAGTCGACCTGGGGCACCTGGCGGTTCTGGCCCTGATCGCAGCCGCCGGGCTGATCGTGGCCGTTCGAGGCTTCGTCCGCCGCGACCTGAGGGGCTGACCGGATGAGCACGGCGACCGTACGTCACTCCCGGCCCGCCGGTGCCGTCGTAGGACCAGTCCTTGCTCTGTGGGCCAAGTCGGTGCGGGACCGGTGGCTGCTCGCGACGGTTGTCGGCGCCGTCCTGATCGGCATGGGCGCGATGGTCGGCGCCCTGTGGCCTTCGATGCAGACCAGTCTCGCCGACCTGAGTCGCAACCTGCCGGCCGCCTTCACCAGCGTCCTGGCGGGTGCCGACATGTCCACGCCCAGCGGATGGGTCAACGCCGAGCTGATGTCCCTGATCGCCCCCGCCGCCATGATCGCGGTGGCGGTCATCAGCGGCACCAGGGCGACCGCGGGAGAGGAGGAGGACAAGACGCTCGGCCTGCTTCTCGGGGCCCCCGTCGGCCGGACCACGTTCTTGCTGGCGAAGGCGGCGGCGGTGGTCGCCCACGTCCTCGTTGTCGGTGCGCTGCTGGTCGCGGGTCTCTACCTCGGCGACGCCGTCGGCGGACTCGGTCTCACGACTGCGGGCATCCTGGGAGCCGCTCTGCACACCGCACTCCTGGGCCTGTTCTTCGGGGCTGTGGCAGTCACCGCAGGGACCGCGCTCGGGGCCCGCCGCCCCACGTACGCCCTGACCGGTGGTCTGGCAGCGGTGGCGTTCGCCATGGCGTCGTTCCTGCCGCTCTCCGATGGTGTCGCCACTTGGGCGAAGGCAAGCCCGTGGTACTTCCTGAACTCCAGCGATCCGTTGCAGAACGGACCGCAACCATGGCACCTATTGGTGCTCGGAGTCCTCACTGCCGCCGTGCTGGCGCTTGGCATCGCGATCATTGACCGCCGCGACCTGCGCGGCTGAGGAGTACGTTCGACAGCATGACCACGTCACCCGCGAAAGGGCCGCACGGCGGTCTGCGCCGGCTGCTCACTCTCGTGTCACTGGGACTGTTGGGCGCCGCACTCGTCAAGGAACTGCGTACGCCGAAAGATCGCCGGGACTGGCAGGGGCATCTCGGTGTCATTCCGTACGACCTGCGGCCCCCGACGCCGGCCCGGGTGCGGGCGGCGTTCTGGAATCCGGCAGACCCGCGGCTGTTCACCACGCGGCCGGCGGGCGTCGGCTGGGCCGTGAACCTGGCTCGCCTGGTGGGTAGGAGCTAGGCCAGCTGTCCGAGCGTCGTCAGCCGGCGATTGCCGTGTCGACCGGCGGCAGTTCGGCCGAGCGGTCGACGCTCACGTTTGCGCACAACGAGCAACGGGCGGCGCTGTAGGGCCGGTCGACCGGACGCAAGGGGCCGACCTGGATCCGGGGGCAGTCCTGACGGGTGTGGAACTTGGCGGCGAGCGGCTCATCCTCGCTGGTAGGCCGGGTCTCGACCCAGCCCGACGGTGGGACGTACGCCATGGTGCTCTCCTACGGTGGCAGGCCCCGTCGGGCGGGAGGCGCCCGAGAGGTCGTCGTTGCCGGCGGCCGCTTCTGGACCCCCGACTCGCCGCATGTGTGCGGCGGTTGAACTATCCCCGATCCGCGATGACGGCAAACGGGCTCGTCGCCTAGTCATCGCCCTTCGTCACGTCATCGACATGTACGTGCATCGTGGTGACAGTCACAGGAGGACTGACCGGCCCGAGGAGCTCCTCGAGGCGCTGGGCGGCCAGGTCGCGGATCTCGTCAGCGACCTCGAGCAAGGGTGCCCCGAACTCAGCGACGACCTGGATAGTGACGCCGGTGTAGACGTCCCTGTCGTTCGTCTCGATCTGGACCTGGTCGACAGCGGCTTCAACGACGCCGGACACGGCGTCGCGGACCATGGCCACCAGAACCTGCTCGCTGAAGTGCAGCCCGCCGTTGTCGCTGTGCGCGCGCACGGGAAGGGAACGCCGGGTGGCAGTCAACGCCCGAGCGAGGACGCGGTCAGCTATCTCGACCCAGCGGTCGTCGACATGGTCGCGCAGGGCTACGCCGGCGTCAGCGAGCATCACGTCACCCGCCCCGCGGGGCGTTGACGGCGGATCAGTCATCGCCATTGCACCATCCTGACGGCCAAGGTACGCCGCGCCCGGTGCAGCTGTCCGCGGACCACGGCCGGTGTTGTCTCGAGAACCTCTGCGATCTCGGTGTAGGACAGGCCCTCCACCTCGCGCAACAGCCAGACCCCACGTTGCCGCCAGGGCAGCTCGGCGAGCGCACGCTCGAGCGCGTGCCGAAGCTCGCTGCCCTGCAGCACGGCTTGCGGAGATGTGGCAGCAGGGTCCGGGATCGCCGACAACAGGTCGTCGTCGATGGCCACCGGACGTCGCCGTCGCCGCGCGGCCAGGATCACGTTGGCCGTGATCGTGAACAGCCAGGTCCGCAGGGCCGACTCCCCGCGGAACTGGGGCAGGTGCTCCCACGCCTTCGCGAGCGCCTCCTGGACGGCTTCCTCGGCGTCGTCGGTGTTCCCGTCCAGCATCCGCAGGGCGTAGCGGAACATCGCCGCTGCGTGCCGCTGGAAGATCTGGGCGAAGGCGTCCCGGTCGCCCAGCGCCGCCTGCCGGGCCAGTGCCCTGTCCGAGACCGTTGTGACCTCGGTCACAATGGGGTCGGAGGCGTGACGAACGGGCACGAGATGCATCTAACCCCTAGACAACACCCGTGAACGTCGCAGGAGGAACTCGTGAGCGAGAAGACGGCCGAGAAGGCCCCCACCGTCAGCACCACCGGCAACAGCTCCAGCGCCCTGGTGACCCAGCAGGGCCGCACCACGATCGCGGATGCCGTGGTCGCCAAGATCGCCGGCATCGCGACCCGCGACGTGTCCGGCGTCCATGCCCTCGGCGGCGGCGCCGCGCGTGCGGTCGGCGCGCTGCGTGAGCGCATCCCGGGCAGCCGCACCAACCACAGCCAGGGTGTCTCGGTCGAGGTCGGCGAGCGC
>JBBRVU010000135.1:0-11899 GCA_038246575.1 Actinomycetes bacterium
CAACTGACCGCCCCCCGATCCCCCCCGCCCCCGCCCCCTCCCGCCCCCTCCCGCAATCGACCACGTCTGGCAGGTAGGTGATCGCTTCAGTAGGCGTGCACACCTGCTGAAGCGATCACCGGCCTGCTGAAGCAAGCCATGGCCTACGCCGCCGGGCCCGGCCGCTGCCCGAGGCCGATCACGTACGGTGGCGCGATGGGTGAGATCGCGTACGTCTCGGAAGTCCGCATCGAGCGCGAGGGCGGGCCGGTGCGCCGGGCCTACCTGCCGGCCGAGAGCGAGCCGGTGGTCTACGGGACCCACGGCCGGGTAGCCGAGCACTACGGGCACGCGCCGGGTGACTTCCCGGAGCACGCGACGACGCTCGACCACGTCGTCGGCGCCGCCGCCGGTTGACTCACCGGGACGTTCGCCGGAGCCTTGGCGGCCCGGGGAATCGACCCCACCGGTCTGGTGGGGACAGCGCGCGGGGAGATCGAGCTCGACGGCAAGGTGCTGGTGATCAGGCGGATCCATGTCGCCTACAGCGGTGTCGAGATCCCCGACGAGCACCGCGCCGCGGCTGAGCGGGCGCTCGCGTCGCACCCGAAGGCGTGCCCGGTCGCGCGCAGCATCGAGGCCGCGATCGCCGTGACCACCGGCTGGGCCGAGCCGACCTGAGCCTGCGTCGCTCGATCAGCTGAACTTGGTACGCGGACGCGACTGCGGCTCACCGTCGAGGAAGATGTCGACCTTCTCGTTGTAGAGGCAGACCAGCCCGGCAACCTTCTGGCTCTCCGGCAGCGGGGTCCGGTAGATCCACACGATGTCCTCGTGCAGGGTGCCGTTGACCTCGAGCGACCAGTAGCCCGCGGTGCCCTTGTAGGGACAGTGCGAGCGGGTGTCCGACGGCCGCAGCAGGTCCATCCGGACATCGGCGAGCGGCAGGTAGTAGCGCGGCGGCAGCCCGGTCTCGAACAGGATCCGAGGCTGGCTGGACTCGGCGACCGTCACGCCGTCGACCTCGACGCGGACGTGCCGGCTGCTGGCCAGGATGTCGACGCGCGTGTACGGGTCTCGCGGGTGGGTGTAGACCGGCTCGTCCTCCTCCAGCCACTCGTCCATCGCGTCCCAGGCCAGCCGGACCAGGCCGCGCAGCTCCTCGATGGGCGAGTCCGGGAACCGCTGGGCCGCGCCGGCGGCTGTCGACCCGGCGAGCTTCACGTCGCACACCTCGGAGGTGCCACGGCTCGGGGACCGCTCAGTGCGCCCGGTCGCGACCAGCTCAGCGCGGACGTCGGCGGCCGGCAGGTAGTACGCCGGGTAGTACGGCACCTCCCACACCAGCCACGGCGTGCGCGTGTCCGCGACGAGCTCGCCGCCGAGGTACGCGCGTACCCGCTTGGCCCCGGCCTCGACCTTCACCCGTCCCCGCGCCGGCCCCTGCCCCTGCCTCGCCACGTCCTCGTCACTCATGCCCACCACCATGCCTGCAGGGCCGGCCGGCGGGTCAGGCGGGGCGGTAGAGGTTCTCGGCGTACGCCGCGCCGTAGTACTGCTCCAGCTCGGCGAGCGGCGTGTCCGGCCGCTCCAGGGTGCGGGCGATCACTGCCCGGGTCGGCAGGTCACCGGCGTCCCACGAGTCCGGGTCCCACAGGGTCGAGCGCAGGAACGCCTTCGCGCAGTGGTGGAAGATCTGCTCCACCTCCACGACCAGGGCGAGCACCGGGCGGTGCCCGGCCACCACCATCTCCTCGAAGAACGGCGCGTCGCGCACCAGCCGGGCGCGGCCGTTGATCCGCAACGTGTCGCTGCGACCGGGCACCAGGAAGATCACGCCGACGTGTGGGTTCGAGAGCACGTTGCGGTAGCCGTCGGCCCGCCGGTTCCCCGGCCGCTCGGGGATCGCGATCGTGGCGTCGTCGAGTACGCGGACGAAGCCGGCCGGGTCGCCCTTGGGCGACACGTCACACGTGCCGTCGGCCGCCGAGGTCGCGATCATTGCGAACGGCGAGGCCGCCAGCCACGCTCGGTCCAGCTCGTGCAGCCGGGCCCGATCCTTGCCCACGACCCGCGCCGACGGCTCGCCGAGCAGGTCGCGCAGCTCGGTCTCGTCGCTGATCTCGTCCCACGCGGCGTCGCCCATGGCCCCATCTAAGCCGCAGTCGGTGCCGGCTGCGGCGTCCGGTGGGGGCTAGTCCTGCTCGGCCGCGGCGCGGGCCTCGGCGCCCTGCTCCCCGGCGTAGCCCACATCGTCGCCCGCGACCCGGCCCACGTGCTCGGCGTCGGCGTCTGGCTCGACCTGGGCGTCGTCGTCGGCGACGTCGGACTCGGCGGAGGACGTGCCTGCGGGCTCGGAGAAGGATTCGCTCATGGCTGAGAGACTGCCCCGGTGAGCAACCCGCAACCCGGCAGCGGCCCGCAACCGGGCAGTGATCTCCGGCACGTCCACTCCGGCAAGGTGCGCGACCTCTACGCGACCCCGGACGGCCTGCTGCTGATGGTTGCCAGCGACCGCATCTCCGCGTACGACCATGTCCTGTCCACGCCAATCCCGGACAAGGGCCGCATCCTCACCCAGCTCTCGATGTGGTGGTTCGACCAGCTCGCCGACCTCGTGCCCCACCACGTCGTCTCGACGGACGTCCCCGCGGAGTACGCCGGCCGCGCCGTGCTCTGCCGCCCGCTCGACATGGTCCCGGTCGAGTGCGTCGCGCGCGGCTACCTGGCCGGCTCAGGCCTCGTGGAGTACGTCGCCACGAGCGAGGTCTGCGGCGTCGCGCTCCCTCCCGGCCTGGTCGAGGGCTCCGAGCTGCCCGAGCCGATCTTCACCCCCGCCACCAAGGCCCCGATGGGTCAGCACGACGAGAACGTGACCTTCGACCGGGTCGCCGCCGACGTCGGCCGCGACCAGGCGGCCGAGCTGCGACGCATCACCCTCGCGGTCTACTCCCGCGCCCGGGACATCGCGCGCGACCGCGGGATCATCGTCGCGGACACCAAGATCGAGCTCGGCCGGGACGGCGACGGGTCCCTGGTCCTCGCCGACGAGGTGCTGACCCCCGACTCTTCACGGTTCTGGCCCGCCGCGGAGTGGTCGCCGGGCCACGCTCAGCCCTCGTACGACAAGCAGTTCGTCCGGGACTGGCTCACCTCTCCAGCCTCGGGCTGGAACCGGGCCGGCGACGCCTCGCCCCCGCCGCTGCCCGACGAGGTGGTCGAGCGCACCCGCGACAGGTACGTCCAGGCGTACGAACTGCTCATCGGCCACCCCTTCGAGTGACCGTCACCTAGGCTGGTCGTCATGACGTGGCTGCTCACCGGCGGCGCCGGATACATCGGCGCGCACATCCTTCGGGCCTTCCAGGACATCGGGCTTCCGGTCGTGGTGCTCGACGACCTCTCGGCAGGCGTGCGCAGCAACGTCCCCGCCGATGTTCCGTTCGTGCAAGCGCGGGTCCAGGACACCGAGGCCGTGCGGAAGGCAGTCCGAGATCACCAGGTGACCGGGTTGCTGCATCTCGCGGCCAAGAAGGCGGTCGGCGAGTCGGTCGAGTCGCCGTTGCTCTACTGGGACGAGAACGTGGCCGGGATGGTCACCCTGCTGCAGGCCTGCGTGGCCGAAGGCGTGGACCGGGTGCTGTTCTCGTCCAGCGCGGCCGTCTTCGGCAACCCGCCGGTCGAGTTCGTCACCGAGGAGACACCGACCGCGCCGATGAGCCCCTACGGCGAGACCAAGCTGGTCGCCGAGTGGGTGCTGCGCGACCTCGCTGTCGCGGACCCGCGGCTGCGCTGGGCCGCGCTGCGCTACTTCAACGTGGCGGGCGCCGGAGCCCCCGAGCTGAGCGACCGCAGCGTCGCCAACCTGGTCCCGATGACCTTCGAGGCACTGAGCGCCGGGCGCAACCCACGACTGTTCGGCGACGACTACCCCACCCGCGACGGCTCCTGCATCCGCGACTACATCCACGTGGTCGACCTCGCCGAGGCGCACGCTGCCGCGGCCCGCCGCCTGGACGAAGCACCGATGGGTGAGGTCTTCAACGTCGGCCGCGGGGAGGGCGTCACGGTCACCGAGGTCTTCGCAACGGTGCGCGAGGTCACCGGCATCGACTTCGAGGTCGACGTGGTCGACCGTCGGGCCGGGGACCCGGCGGCCTACTTCGCCGACGCCACGAAGATCGGCACGGAGCTCGGCTGGACGGCCCGGCTCGATCTGGCCGACATGGTCCGCAGCGCCTGGGACGGGTGGCAGAGCCGGTCGTGACCGCCGACGACCTCGAGGACGACCGCGCCGACGAACGGGGCGGGCCGGCTTCGACGAGTGGCTCCTTCCCTGGCCCGCGACTCGACGCGGACCCGTCCGGCCCGGCGGGAGCACAGCTGCCGACACCCGGACTGCTCCCCTCCGACGTCGCGGCGGTGCTGACCGATCCGGTGCGGCTGGCCGCCCTTGCGCAGGCCGGGCTCGATGCGCGGACCGACGACGCGTTCGACCGGTTCACCCGGCTGGTGACGCGGCTGCTCGACGTGCCGGTCTCGCTGGTCAGCCTGGTGGACGCCTCCCGGCAGTACTTCCCGGGCATGACCGGCCTGCAGGGTCCCGACGGGCCGCTGCGGGAGACGCCGCTGTCGCACTCGTTCTGCCAGTACGTCGTCGCGACGGGCGAGCAGCTGGTGGTGACCGATGCGCCCGAGCACGCACTGGTCTGCGACAACCTCGCGATCCCTGACCTCGGAGTCGTCGGCTATGCCGGCATGCCTCTCACCGACGAGGACGGGCAGGTGCTCGGCTCGCTGTGCGCCATCGACACCAAGCCTCGGTCCTGGACGGAGGTCGAGCTCGACACGCTTCGCGACGTCGCCGCCTCGGTCTCGGCCGAGCTGCGGCTGCGCATCTCCCTGGTCCGGCTGCGCGACAAGCACCGGGACGTCGAGCTGACCGAGGCCCTGCAGGGGAAGGCGCGCGACGAGCACCGGGACGCCCGGGCCCGCGTTCGCGCCGCCGCCCAGCAGGAGGGCGACGCAGGTCGGGACGAGGTGGCCGCGGCTCGGCGACGAGCCGAAGAAGCCACCGAACGCCTGGCGCTGCTGGCCGACCTGGGCGAAGGGCTGTTGCACTGCTCCACCAGCGAGAGCGTCTACGACACGCTCGCTGACGTCCTCGTCCCGCGGCTTGCGGACTCCTGTGCCCTGCACGTCAACGACGGCCGGGCGGTCACTCAGGTCGCGAGCGCTGGTCCGGAGTCCGACGGCCCGCATCCGTGGGTCCCGTCGGTGCTCCGCGGTGAGAAGTCGCTCATCGTCGAGGGCAACGTTCTCGTCACGGCCCTCCCGACGGCGGCGGGAGTGCAGGCAGCGCTGTGCCTGCAGCGGGATGCCGGCGGGTTCGATCGTCACGACGCCCTCGCAGCGGTCGACGTCGCGCGCCGGGTCGGGCTGGCCCTCGACAACGCCCGCTTGCTCGCCCACCAGCGGACCGTCGCCTCGACCCTCCAGCACGGACTGCTGCGCGACCTGCCCTCGGTTGCCGGCCTGCAGCTGGCCGCCCGCTACCTGCCCGCGATCGGCGGCAACGACGTGGGCGGCGACTGGTACGACGCATTCGTCCGTGCTGACGGCGTCACCGCCGTGGTCATCGGTGACGTCGTGGGTCACGACCTCGCCGCCGCCACCAGGATGGGCGAGCTGAGCACCCTCGTCCGCGCCACGGCGTACGACCATGCCGACGGTCCGGCCGCGGCCCTCGAGCGCGTCGACGCCATCGCGGAGGGCCTCGGTTCCGACCTGATGGCCAGCGTGATCCTGGCCTACCTGCGCCCTGCGGACACAGGGGTGGAGATCCTGTGGTCGGCAGCAGGGCACCCGTCCCCCCTGATCATCGACCTCGACGGCGGAACCCGGGTGCTGCTGGACGCCGAGGACGCCCGCGACCTGATGCTCGGCGTGCACGCCGCTGGACTCTCCCGCCACGACCACGTGTCGATGCTGGCGACCGGCGAGACGCTGCTGCTCTACACCGACGGGCTCGTCGAGCGGCGGCAGGAGGACATCGACGAGAGCCTCGGCTGGCTGCGCGCCCACATCGCGCGTCGGTCCGCCGACGGTGAGCACTCGGTCCGTGAGCTGGCCGACGCCGTGCTGGAGGCGGCGACCCTGCAGGGCGCGGGCGACGATGTCGCTGTCCTGGCGGTGGCGGCGGCCGACTCCGGGTCCTCAGCGCGGTCGTAGCGCGTCGGGTCGGCCGACTCAGGCCGACCCGAGCGGTCAGGGCCGGTCGTCGGTGAGGTAGCCCCGGCGCCGGGCCACGGCGACGGCCTCGGTGCGGCCGCCGGCGCCGAGCTTGGCGAGCATGTTGGAGACGTGGACGCTGACGGTCTTGGCGCTGATGAACAGCTGGCCCGCGATCTCCCGGTTGCTGCGGCCCTGGGCGACCAGCGCGAGCACCTCCTGCTCGCGGGCGGTCAGTGACTCGTCGCGCCGGGAGTCGGTCGGTCGCCCGGCGGGTTCGCCGCCGGCCCGGAGCTCGCGCAGCAACGGCTCGGCCCCCAGGCGCCGGGCGGTCGTGACCGCCAGCGCCGTTGCCTCGTCGGAATCCGCCGTCCGCCCCCCGGCTCGCAGCACCGCGGCGAGCCGGGCCTGCGAGCGCGCTGTCTCGAAGACGTGCCCGAAGCTCTCGAACGCCTCGACCGCGCTGCGCCAGAGCGCGACCAGCTCGTCGAGGTCGGTTGGCGCTGAGCCGACCAGCCAGCGCACCCGCGCGTGCTCGGCCGCTGCGCGGGCCAGCCACGCCAGGCCCTCGGGGCCCTCACTCCACGGGGACTTCTGACGGGTGGCAGCGACCCGCTGCGCGGACTCCCACAACTCGTCGGCGCGGGCGACGAGCGCGCCCTGGTCCTGGCTCGGGCTCCGCGGCACGGCGGCGGCCAGGTGCCCGAGCAGCAGGGCAGCCATCCGGATCCGCGCCTGGAAGTCGGGGTTGGCCCACATCTCCCCGAGGGAGCCGACGACCTGGTCGTAGGCCGCCGTCGCCGCCGTCAGGTCGCCGCGGTCGCCGTAGAGGTCGATCGCAGCGAACCCGGCGAACAGCGCGACCATGCCCTCCTTCTCAGCGTGCGGCCGCAGCGACGGCAGCACGTCCAGCGCGGTTGCGTCGCCTCGACCGGCGCGCACCACGAGGCCGCTGGAGACCACCATCGCCTCCGCCAGCTCCGGGGGTGACTCGCGCGTCAGGTCGGCCCCACGGGTCGCGGAGTCCCAGTCGCCGAGCACGTATGCCGCCTGGATGCCGAGGACGCGGGACTCCAGTCCGAACGGCGCCCACGGCCGACCTGAAGCCCGAGCCCGCTTGGTCGCCGCCTTGTACGAGTCGCGTGCCTCCTCGATCAGCCCGTTCTCGTAGCGCATCGTCGCGAGGTTGAACCGACCCCGCAGCTCCACCCCGATCTCGCCCGCCGCGGCCGCCTCCGCGACCGTCTGCTCGAGCAGTGCGACCGAGGTCGAGAGCTCGTCGGGCCGTTCCCGGACTCGGGCCAGCGTCGTCCGCGCGTCGGCGGCGACGTCCACCAGTCCGAGCCGGCTGGCCAGCTCGAGCGCCTCCTCGGCCCAGTGCATCGCGTCCTCGGGTCGGCGTGCCTCGGAGCTGGCGCGCGCGTGCAACGCCATGACATGGGCGCGCTGAGGATCGTCGGGGTGCTCGGTCACCAGCTCCAGCGCCTCCGACGTCACCGCGAGAGCGTCGATGCCGGTGTCGGCGAGCACGGCTGCGGACGCGAGCACCCGCAGCAGCCGGAGCCGGGCGTGCGGGGTCACATCGTGACTCGCGGCCTTGAGCTGGTCCTGCGCCAGCGCGACCGCACGGTAGGTCTGGCCCGACGCGATCGAGGCCTCACACGCTCGTGCTGTGAGCTCGACGATGTCGATGTCGTCGAGCAGGCCCGGGCCCGAGTCGGTGGCCAGCTCGAGCGCGAGCTCGTAGTGCCGGGCAGCCTCGTCCGGCCCCGCGACGGCCATCGCCTCGTCACCGGCGGCCACGCTGGCCCTGGCGGCGGTGGTCAGGTCGTTGGCGGCGCGCGCGTGCCGGGCCAGCTCGGCGGCGGTCCCGCCGACGCCGCCTTGCTGCAGGGCTCGCGCGTAGGACGCGTGCAGCCGCACCCGCTCGCCGGGCAGGAGGTCGTCGTAGACGGCCTCCGCGAGAAGCGCGTGCCGGAACGCGTAGCCGTCGCCGCCCCGCGGCACCAGCACGTTGCGCTCCACCGCGGCACGCAGCGCCGCATCGAGGGTCTCGACCTGGCCGGCCAGCACCCGGTCGAGCAGCTCGTGGGTCACGCGACGGCCCGACACCGCGGCGGCCCGCACCACCTGACGGGTCTCGTCGTCGAGCTGGTCGAGCCGGACGAGCAGGAGGTCGGCCAGCGCATCGGGCATGGCGTCCGGCCCGAGATCGGCGGCCTGCACGAGCTCCTCGGTGAAGAACGCGTTGCCCTCGGCCCGCTCGACGATGCCTCGCACACTGCGCTCGGGCAGCGGGTCGGGATGCAGGGACCCGACGAGAGTGCGTACGTCGTCATCGGCGAGGCGGCTCAGCTCGAGCCGGGTGACGCCGGGCAGCCGCGACCACTCGGCGGCCGCGGTGCGCAGCGGATGGCGGCGGTGCAGGTCGTCGCTGCGGTAGGACGCGACCAGCGACACGGGGGAGTCGAACCCGCGGGAGAACAGGAAGTTGAGCATCTCGCGGGTCGAGCGGTCGGCCCAGTGGATGTCCTCGACGACGAGGAGCAAGGGGGCGGTGCGGCCGAGCATCTCGAACGCCGCGTGCACCGAGGCGAACAGGTCGGGTCGGTCGATCGTCCCGTGGTCACCGTCGGGGGCCGGGTCGCTGTGCTCCGGGAGGGTGCGTCGGGCGGGCAGCAGCCGGGCGACCCCGGGGCCGGCATCGAGCAACGTGCGGGCCAGGGTGGGAGAGTCGGTGGCGAGCCGGCCGAACGCCTCGCTGAAGGGGAGGTAAGGCAGGGCGCTGTCGCCGAAGTCGAGGCAGTGCCCGACAAGCACGCGGTAGCCCGCGGCGTCCGCGCGTGCCCGCAGCTCGGCCAGCAACCGGGTCTTGCCGACTCCGGCGTCCCCGGCGAGCAGCACGGCACCGTCGGGGACGGGTTGGTCCGAGGGCGGGTCGGTCAGCCCGACGAGGCCCGCCAGGCGGTCGAGCTCATCGGCTCGACCGACCAGCGGGCCTCGAATCTCGGCCGGGACCGGGGGCACGTCGCCCATCATCTCGGGAACCTCCGACATCGGGCGACCCTCCGGTGACTCCTGCTGCCCGGCGCCGCTCGGCCGCCCGGTTGCGATCGAGCTCCCGGGCGACCCAGGCGTACGCGGCACTCATCCCTCCACCCGGGCCGACGCGGTGCGGCGGCGACGGGAGAACAGGTGGTGCCCGGTGGGGCGGTGGTCGCGGAACGACGCGGCGATGCTCTCGCGGCGGTAGTCCGCCTCGGTCACGGAGTAGGGGGCGTAGGGACCAACGATCGAGCTCATGGTGACTCCTTCATCTGGATGGATCGGGTGGCTGGACGGGTGGTCGGCTGACAAGCTGACCGGCTGACCGGGTCAGCCGCCGTACCAGTCGATGGCGGGGGGCTCCTCGGCGCGCGGGCGCCGGCTGCGCCGGGCCTGCAGGGACAGCCGCAGCGACCCCCAGGAGATCTGCCGACGCTCGCGACGGCGGCCCTGGCCGGTGGTCTCGTGACGGGTGATGATGCTCATTGCTTCCTCCTCTGACGGTGCCGGTCTCTCGGCTCCCATGACTCTGCTGCTCTGAGGAGGGCTGCCACATCGGGAGGTCGTCCTATCTGGCCCGCCGGATCTGACGGGAAGGGCCTTAGTTCGCCCGCGGGGGCCTTAGTGGGTCTCGCTGTCGAGGAGGTCGCGCGCTCATATGTGGATCCACCTGCTGGGACCTACGGTGGGTTCGTGTATCTGGAGAACCTCGTCGTCGACGCCGTCGAGCCGCAGCTGCTGGGCCGGTTCTGGGAGGCGGTGCTCGGCGCCGAGCGGCTGACCGACGAGCCTGCTGCCTTCGAGACGCGGCTCACCGTCGAGGGCGGACCGCTGCTCGACCTGTGCTTCCAGCGCGTCCCCGAGCCGCCCTTCGAGCTGCCGAGACTCCACCTTGACCTCGTGGGCGGGGCCCGCCAGACCCAGGTGGTCGAGCGGCTGCTCGGGCTTGGCGCACGAGAGCTCGACATCGGTCAGCGCGATGTGCCCTGGGTCGTGCTCGCCGACCCGGAGGGCAATCCCTGCTGTGTCATGGAGGATCGCGCGGTGTACGCCGACACCGGACCCCTCGCGGCGCTACCGCTCGACTCTGCCGACCCGGACAGGGACGCGGAGTTCTGGTCCTGGCTGACCGGCTGGACCGACGCGGTCGGTGTCGCACCCCGGTCCCTGCGCCACCCGTCGCTGCTCGGTCCCCTCCTCGAGCTGTGCCCTGAGCCAGCCCGCAAGGGGACGACCAAGAACCGGCTGCACCTCGACATCCGGCTCGAGACTGGAGATGACCCCGACGGCGTCGCGGCAAGCATCGCCGAGCGCGGCGGCCGCGAGCTCCACCCGGACTGGGGCGAGCTGCCGTGGCGGCTGTATGCAGACCCGTCCGGCAACGAGTTCTGCGTGCTTCCGGTGCGGTCCTGAGGAAGAGTCGTACAGCTGAGGCGGGGCCAACCTGAGCCCCTCCGGAAGGGAGTCAGAGGCGACCGGCGTCGATGATCCGGGCCAGGAACTGCCGGGTCCGGGGCTCGACGGGGGCGCTGAGCACCTGGTCGGGAGTGCCCTGCTCGCAGACGACGCCGCCGTCGAGGAACACGACCCGGTCCGCGGCCTGCCGGGCGAAGCTCATCTCGTGGGTGGCCATCACGATCGTCATGCCCTGGCCCTTGAGCTCTCGGATCAGCTCGAGCACCTCGCCGACGAGCTCGGGGTCCAGGGCGCTGGTGACCTCGTCGAGCAGCAGCAGCCGTGGCTCGTTGGCCAGCGCCCGCACGATCGCCGCGCGCTGCTGCTGGCCGCCGGAGAGCCGGTCGGGGTACTCCCCGGCCTTGTCGTCGAGCCCGACCCGGCGCAGCAGCGTCATCGCTCGGTCGACAGCCTCGTCCTTCGCGACCCGCCCGACCAGCCGGGGCGCGAGGGTGATGTTGTCGAGCACAGTCATGTGCGGGAACAGGTTGTACGCCTGGAACACCACACCGATACGGCGGCGCACCGCATCAGCGTCGACGCGCGGGTCGGTGATGTCCTCGCCGTCGAGGCGGATCACGCCGTCGTCCACCGTCTCGAGCAGGTTGATGCAGCGCAGCAGGCTGGACTTGCCCGACCCCGACGCCCCGATCAGGGTCACGACCTCGTGCTCGCCGACGTCGAGGTCGACCGAGCGCAGCACCGTGTGCGACCCGAAGCGCAGCACCACGCCCTCGCAGGACAGCACCGCAACGGTGGTCGCCGGACTAGCGGCTGTGGCGTCGGAGGTGGGTCCGGTCGTCACAGTGCGCCACTTGCCTGCTGTCGGCGGGCGGCCCGCAGGCTGACGTAGTCGGCGATCCGGATGGTCGGGATCGCCAGCAGGATGAAGAGGATGCCGGCCACGAGGTAGGGCGTGAAGTTGAACGTCGCATCCGAGTTGATCTGCGCCTGCCGCACCGCGTCCAGCGCGCCGAGCACGGAGATCAGTCCGACGTCCTTCTGCAGGGCGACGAGGTCGTTGAGCAGGGGCGGGACCACCCGGCGTACGGCCTGGGGCAGCACCACCCGGCGCATCGTCTGGCCGTAGGACAGCCCGAGCGAGCGGGCCGCCGCGCGCTGGCTGGGGTGGACCGAGTCGATGCCGGCCCGGAAGACCTCGGCGACGTACGCCGAGTAGGTCAGCACC
>JBBRVU010000136.1:0-11815 GCA_038246575.1 Actinomycetes bacterium
ACCAGCTCGTCGGAGAACAACTCCCGACGCAGCCGACGAGCCTCGGACTCGGACACACCGTTCGTCTCATTGCTGGTCGCAGTCACACAGGACTCCTTCGTCATCGGACCCGCCGCTTACACAGACCATCTGACACCCCCTCCGGCGGCCCGCCCGCGCCCGGGGTTGCCGCCGACCGAGCCGTGGCCAGTGGCCGAGGCGTAGCCATACACCTGCTCCTCCCGCAGCGGGATCAGCAGCAGCGTTCCCTTCGGCCCGGACCATGCGCACCAGCAGCCGACACCGGGATTGGAGGTCACGAACCGCCAGCTCGCCGCCGACAACACCGACGCGCGCGCGGCGTGCCGACCGAAGATCGAGTCCCGGACCGCCGAGTGCACACCGTCTGCGCCGACTACGACGTCGTATCGTTCCGGACCTGAGTCAGCGAACGAGACCTCGACCTCGTCGCCGAGCTCGCGTACGCCCGTCACCTCCGCATTCCACCGCACCTGCGCGGTGCTGGGCTCCGGCTGGAGGAGCTCAATCAGGTCGCCACGGCGCATGCAGACGGGAGCGTCGCGTGCACCCCAGAAGGCGTCCTCGTCCACAGCGAAGAACAACCGGCCACGAGCGTTGCGATACTCCCGGCGACGCACTGGGAGTCCGTGGGCGGCCACGCCGTCCTCGACGCCCAACGCGCGAAGGGCCGCGATGGCGTTACCGGGCAGATTCACGCCCAAGCCCGCATCCAGCGGCCCCCTCGCTCGGTCCACCAGCTGAGCAGTGAGCCCGCGTCGAACGAGGGCCCGAACCGCTGCCAAGCCGGCGATGCCGCCGCCCACAACGAGCACCCGCCTATCCGACGAGAGCCCGCGCGGCCCGCTCATGGCTGAGGCATTCTCTCGCGGCCGCTTCCATAGCGGACGAGCACTACGTCAGGCGCCGTCGTCGGTCAGGGCCGGTGAGATGTTGCGGTTGGATCGGAACACGTTGTCGGGGTCGTAGTGCCGCTTGACCGCGAGGAGACGGGCATGGTTCGTGCCGTAGGTGGCCCGGGTGCGGTCGTGGTCCTCGTCATGGCTCTGGAAGTTGATGTACGTGCGGCCCGTTCCGAAGGGACGCACAGCGGCGCCTGCGTCGCGGACCCAGCTCTGGAAGCGGACGGCTTGGGTGTCGTCGGGGGCCCACATGCCTTTGACACCGACGACGAAGCGGGCATCGCGATTGCCGACGGCGCCGTCGTCCTCGGCACGATCGTTCAACGCACCGCCGATGTGCAGCAGGCCCATTTCCGCGAACGGCATGGGACAGGTCGAGAACAGTTCCTCCATGGTGTCGAGCAGCGGCTCTTCGAGCCCGGACAGGTACTCGGTCCGCCAGTAGTAGTGCATTCCGTCAGGCTCGGTGTCGTCCAACAGGGACTGGACGTCGGTGTACGGCATGGGACCGAGAAGATCCATGACCGGCTCCCCGACGTCCCGCACTGCGGCGAGCACCCGCTCGGCCGACTCGTGCGGGCCGGTGTAGCAGACGACGAAGGCGCACAGCCGTCGTCCATGCCAGGCGATCGGGACGAACGACGCGTGGAGCGCGGTCATCAGCACGCACCACATGGCGAGCTCTCTGGGGGCGGTCGCGGTGAGCTCCCGATAGGCCCGCAGGACGTGTCCGGCTTGATCGAAGGGCCAGGCAATGAGTCCGCCGTGGACCTGAGGGCCGACAGGATGCAGCCGGAAGGCCAGTCGGGTGACGACGCCGACGTTGGCTCCAGCGCCCCGGACGGCCCAGAACAGATCGGCGTTCTCCTTCGCGCTGGCCCGCCGTAGCACACCGTCGGCGGTGACGATCTCGACCTCGAGAAGGTTGTCCACTGTCCACCCGAAGCGACGGGTCAGGTAGCCCAGACCTCCGCCGAGGGTGAGTCCCGCGACCCCGACCCGGGAGACGAATCCCAGTGGGACGGCCAGGGCGTGTCGCTGCGTCTCTCGGTCCACGTCACCGAGGCGACAGCCGGCACCAACCGTGGCGCGGCGAGTCTTTCGATCGACCTGGACATCTCGCAGCTGTGACAGGTCGATCGCCACCCCGTTCCCGGCCAGAGCAGTCCCGGCAATGTTGTGGCCACCGCCTCGGACTGAAACCGGCAGGCCGTTGTGGCCGGCAGCCCGGACAGGGCCCGGATGTCGTCGACGGCGCCGCGCGGGTCGCCCGGCTGGACGACGACGTCTGGACGCTTAGTGATCATGCCGTTCCAGATGCGGACGGCTTCGTGGTATTCGTCGTCGGCCGCGGTCAGCACGTGAGTGGCGCCCAGATCGGCGATCTCGTCGCGCAGCGTGCGGGCCGTCACGACAGCACCGCTTCCACGAATGCCGCCGGTGCTTCGAGGGCCGGCTCGTTGCCGACACCGTCGAGCACATGCAGCGGCCACTGGTAACGGTCGGCGGCTCGCCGGCCCACCGCAAGCGGGACGATGGAGTCCTTGGATCCCCACACCAATCGCGTCGTTGCGTCGATCCGTTCGAGAACGTCCGGGGGGATCGCCGGCATGGCGAAGTCATTGAGCAGACGCTCCAGGCCAGCGCCGATCACCGGGTCGGCGGCGAGCTCGAGATCGTAGGTCTGGAGTGCCTCCCAGCGGTCTCCGAGGCGGCGACGGACGGAGCCGAGATCTCTAACGCACTGGCGCCAGAGAGCATCGTGGCTCTCGCGGTCCGGCCCGGCAAGGTACGTCGACAGCGCGGCCCCGAACTCCCCCGTGGGGGCAAACGGCTCCAGCCCCATCGGGACCACCAGCACCAGTGCGTTCAGACGCGCGGGCTCTCGGGCGGCGAACCGCGCCGCGATCGCCCCGCCAGTGAGGTGTCCGATCACGATGGGCGGTTGGTCGCAGGTTTGGTCGACGAGCGCGTCGAGCCACTCGATGACGCGCTCCGCGGTGAGAGGCGGGAGGACGGGGGAGGCACCCTGGCCTGGCAGGTCGGGTGCGATAACGCGGTGTTCGGCGGCCAGTGCCGGAAGGACCGACAGCCAGGTTCCAGCGTGCGCGGCGGGGCCGTGAAGAGCCACCACGGGCGGTCCCGACCCGGTCTCCAGCACTGCCGTGGACACGCCGGCCAGCGTGAGCCGACGTTCGGTCGCTGGCGTGTCCGAGTAGAGAACTCCACGGGATGCAGACGAGATCGGCATGCCGGAACGCTACGAGCGACCCGAGACGGGCCGCATCGGTCAAGATATGCAGGAACGGCGCTCGACCTGTACGAGATTCTTTGTAGACCGGGCAGGCTCGGGCGTTATTGTGGCGGCCGATGGGGTCGCCAAGGAGGAGATCTCCCGGCGCTGCGAGGTCGACTCGGACACGGTGAGGCGCTGGCGTACCCGGTCGGCGCGACCGGTCCTGCCGGCGTCGAGATGATCGCCAAGGGTCGGAGGCGCAAATCCTCCCTGCCGCTGGGGACGGCGGCGGAGATGTTGCGGCTGACCCGCACGAGCTCCCGGCGGACGGGTCGACGCACCGGAGCACGCGGTCGATGGCCCACCAGGTCGGGATCGGGAAGGGCGCCGTCGCGCGGATCCGGGCCGACCACAGCCTCAACCCCTGGAGGGTCGACACGTTGAAGGTCGGCATCGACCCACACTTCGAGTCCTGCGGGCCGACGCAGCGCCGCCTCCCGGAAGCGTCGCCGAGGTCACCAGGGTCGAGCTCGGTGGCCACGACCAGGTGACCGACCGGGTCACTGCCGGGGGGTTGGCAGCGATGTAGCTGTGGCTCGGCGTCGGCTTCCACGCCACGTTCGCCGCCCAAGGTCGACCCGCTGCTCGGCGCCGTGTACGCCGCCCTGTTCGTGGTGCAGGCGTTCCTGTTGGCCCGCGCCGGCCTCGTCCGCCGAGAGCTGGCCTTCGCCGCCGGCCGCGGCGTCTCGGCGTGGGTCGGCTTGGGCGCGCTGGCGTACGCGCTGGTGGGGATGGCGCCCTGCCCCAGTCCGCGACCGGCGACCTGACAGGCCGGACGGCGACGGCACGGCTGACGACGCGCCGCGGGCCGGTACCCCGTCGACGCTGCTCCGACCTCCGGAGCGGATGCGCGCCTTCTCGGGCCCATCCCGTCGGATGGCTCCAGGGCCGGTCACCAACCGCCGTTCCCGGCCGGGAGACGCCGGGCGCGGCACCTGGCCCGCCGCCGCCGCGCCGGGGGAGCGACGGGGCCCGCGAGTGCCCGGGAGTCGTCAGTATCCCGAGGCAGACCGTCAGGGAAACGTCAAGATCCTGGCCGTTGGCCGCCGCCCCGTGCCGAACTGATAGCGCAGCGGCGGTCGCTGCCGCCGCCGACGATGTCGGCCCACACCGGGAGGCTGACGTGGCGGACGTGGCGTTCGTCGTCCTGACCCTGGCCGTCTTCGCGCTGCTGGTCGCGCTCGTGCATGGATTGGACCGGCTGTGAGCGGCGGCGACGCGACGATGCTGTTGCTGGCAGTGGCGCTGGCGGCCTACCTGCTCGTCGCTCTGCTACGCCCGGAGCGTTTCTGATGCCGGCGGGGTGGGCCGCGGTCGTGCAGATCGTCGTGTTGGTGCTGGCGTTGGCGGCGGTCCACCGGCCGCTCGGGGACTACCTCGCCCGCATGTTCAGCGACCGCCACCACCTGCGCCTGGAGCGCCTCGTCTATCGCGCCGTCGGCGTCGACCCCGAGACCGAGCAGCGCTGGCCTGTCTACGCCCGGTCGGTGCTGGCGTTTTCAGTTCTGGGAGTCCTGCTGCTGTACGCCCTTCAGCGCGTGCAGCAGACGCTGCCGTGGGACCGCGGCATGCCCGGCGTGGCTCCCGCGACGGCGTGGGACACCGCGGTGTCGTTCGTCACCAACACGAACTGGCAGTCCTACTCGGGCGAGTCGACGATGGGCCACTTCGTCCAGATGGCGGGGCTGACGGTACAGAACTTCCTGTCCGGCGCCGTGGGCCTGTCCGTGGCGATCGCACTCGTCCGCGGCTTCGCCCGCTCCCGTACCGATCGGCTCGGCAACTTCTGGGTCGACTGCCGACGAGACTCCCGAGGGGCGTTCCGTGGTCGTGCTGGCCAAGGAGCGCTTCGGGCTGCGTGCTCCGGACGAGGGTCTGCTGGAGTCGGCGCACTTCGTGCCGTTCACTGCGCAGACTCGCATGAGCGGCGTGGACCTCAAGACGGCTGACGGCTACTGCGAGATCCGCAAGGGTGCCGCCGCGGCGGTCATGACATGGGTACGCGAGCAGGGCGGGCACCCGATCGAGGACGTCGGCGCTGCCGTGGACGCCATCAGCGCCAGCGGCGGCACCCCCCTCGTCGTCGCCGAGCGCCGCCCCGACGCCGTCGCCCGCGCAGTCGGTGTCATCCACCTCAAGGACGTAGTCAAGACGGGCATGCGAGAGCGCTTCGAGCAGTTGCGCCGCATGGGCATCCGTACCGTCATGATCACCGGAGACAACCCGCTCACCGCGCAGGCCATCGCTGCCGAGGCCGGTGTCGACGACTTCCTCGCCGAAGCCAAGCCCGAGGACAAGATGGCGCTCATCCGGCGCGAGCAGGAATCGGGTCGGCTGGTCGCCATGACCGGCGACGGCACCAACGACGCGCCCGCGCTCGCCCAGGCCGACGTGGGCGTGGCGATGAACACCGGCACCTCGGCCGCCAAGGAAGCCGGCAACATGGTCGACCTCGACTCCAACCCGACCAAGCTCATCGAGATCGTCGAGATCGGCAAGCAGCTGCTCATCACCCGCGGCGCGCTCACGACGTTCTCGATCGCCAACGACGTCGCCAAGTACTTCGCCATCATCCCGGCGATGTTCGTCGCCCTGTACCCGGGGCTGGACAGGCTCAACGTCATGCGGCTCGGCAGTCCGGAGTCGGCGATCCTGTCGGCGGTCGTGTTCAACGCCATCGTCATCGTCGCGCTCATCCCGCTGGCGCTGCGCGGTGTCCGCTACGCGCCGGCCAGCGCCGGTCAGATGCTGCGCCGCAACCTGCTCGTGTACGGCCTCGGTGGCCTGGTCACGCCCTTCGTCGGCATCAAGCTCATCGACCTCGTTGTCTCCGCACTCCCTGGGATCGGCTGAACCGCGATGCGAGCCCTGGTTCGCCAGTGCTGGACCGGACTGCGCCTGCTGTTGTTGTTCACCGTCGTGCTCGGGCTGCTCTACCCGTTCGCCGTGCTCACGGTCGGGCGCGCCGTGCTTTCTCGAGCCGACGGCTCGCTCGTCGACGGCCCGAACGGCACCGTGGTCGGCTCAGGGCTGCTCGGCCAGTCGTTCTCAGGCCCGCAGTGGTTCCTGCCGCGGCCCCCGGCGGCGGGGCACGACTACGACCCCTTGGCCTCCGGCGCGTCCAACCTCGGCCCGAACAACGCGGCCCTGCTCGCGACCGTCGAGCAGCGCCGAGCTGCGGTGGCCGTGCGCGAGGGTGTCGACCCGGCGCGAGTGCCGCCCGACGCCGTCACCGCCTCCGGCTCAGGTCTCGACCCGGACGTCTCGCCGGCGTACGCCAGGCTGCAGGTGCCGCGGGTGGCCAGGGCCCGCGGGCTCCCCGAGGCACAGGTCGCGGCCCTCGTAGAGCGCCACGTCGAAGGCCGACAGCTTGGCTTCCTCGGCGAGCCGCGGGTCAACGTCCTCGAGCTCAACCTGGCGCTCGCCGAGGTGGCGTCCCCCGCAGGCCGCGGCGACGGGCGAGACTGAGGCCATGGCCCGCGGGACTTTGCGTGTCTACCTCGGCGCCGCCCCCGGCGTCGGGAAGACCTACGCCATGCTGGGGGAGGGCCGCCGCCGGCTCGAACGCGGAACCGATGTGGTCGTCGGGTTCGTCGAGACCCACGGCCGCGCACACACCGCAGAGCTGTTGGAAGGCCTCGAGGTCGTCGCCCGCCGGCAGCTTGGCTACCGCGGCGCGGTGTTCGGCGAGATGGACGTCGACGCGGTCCGCCGCCGCCGGCCGCACGTGGCACTGGTCGACGAGCTCGCCCACACCAACGTTCCGGGCACCCGAAACGCGAAGCGCTGGGAGGACGTCGAGGAGCTGCTCGAGGCCGGCATCGACGTGATCACGACCGTCAACATTCAGCACCTGGAGTCGCTCAACGACGTCGTCGCGTCGATCACCGGTGTTCGCCAGCAGGAGACCGTTCCCGACGACGTCGTCCGGCGCGCCGATCAGATCGAGCTGGTCGACATGAGTCCTCAGGCGCTTCGCCGGCGGATGGCCCACGGCAACGTCTATGCGCCGGAGAAGGTCGACGCTGCCCTCGCCCACTACTTCCGCGTCGGCAACCTCACCGCGTTGCGTGAGCTGGCGCTGCTCTGGGTGGCCGACCGGGTCGACGATGCGCTCGAGTCCTATCGTGCCGAGCACGACATCTCCGCACCCTGGCCGGCCCGGGAGCGGGTTGTCGTGGCGTTGTCCGGCGGCCCCGAAGGCGATGGGCTGCTCCGCCGCGGTGCACGCATCGTCGAACGGGCGATGGGCGGCGAGCTGCTCGCACTGCGCGTCTCCCGCAGCGACGGGCTCACCGAGGGGGCCCCGGACGCCGTCGCCCGGCAGCGACGCCTCGTCGAGTCCCTCGGCGGCACCTGGCACTCCGTCATCGGCGACGACGTCGCGACCGCCATCCTCGACTTCGCCCGAGGGGTAAACGCCAGCCAAGTGGTGCTGGGCGCGTCGCGGCGAGGACGGCTGGGCACGCTCGTCGCTCCAGGGCCGGTGCCCGCCGTGGTTCGCGGCTCCGGCGACATCGACGTCCACATCGTCACCCACGATCCGTCCAGCCACGCCCAGCGCCAGCCGCAGTCGGCGTCGCGGCTGGGACCGAGGCGTCGCCTGGGCGGCTGGCTACTGGCCCTGCCCGGCTCGCTGGTGCTGACCCTCGTCCTGCACCTGACCCGTGGCGTGCATGGCCTTGCCACCGTGCTGCTGCTCTACCTGACATTCACCGTCGGCGTCGCTCTCGTCGGTGGCATGGCCCCCGCCATCGTGGCCGCCCGAGCCAGCGGGCTGCTCGCCAACTTCTTCTTCACCCCGCCGACCTACACGTTCACGATCGCGCAGCCGCAGAACCTCCTGGCGGTCGTCGTGCTCGTGGGTGTCGCCATCGCCGTCTCGCTCGTCGTCAATCTCGCGGCCCAGCGCACCGTGGACGCGTCGCGGGCGCGTGCCGAGGCCGACACGCTCAGCACCCTCGCAGGGTCGGTGCTCCAAGGGGGTGAGGCCGTACCCGCCTTGCTCGCCCGGCTGCGGGAGTCGTTCAACCTCGCCTCGGTCGTGCTCCCTCAGCGTGACGTCGACGACAACCGCTGGCACGAGGTCTCGGCCGGGCGAGCCGCTGAGTCGCCCGCCCCGGTCGAGCTCGCCGCCGACGTCCCAGCGACGACGCTCGTGGTCAACGATGAGCTGCGTCTCGTCCTCATCGGACGCGCGCTGAGTCCCGAGGACACCCGAGTCGCCAACGTCGTCGCCGCCCAGCTGGAGACGCTGGCCGAGCGCGATCGGCTGCGCGCCGAGGCACGCGTGGCCCGCCAGGAGAAGGAGCGCACCGCGATCCGCAGCGCGTTGCTCGCCGCGGTTTCCCACGACCTTCGGACGCCGCTGTCTGCGATCAAGGCCGCCGCCAGCAGCCTGCGGGCCACCGACATCAGGCTGGAGCCGCCCGACGAGCGCGAGTTGCTCGAGGAGATCGAGGACTCCGCGGACCGCCTGCAGGGCCTCATCGACAACTTGCTCGACGTCAGCCGCCTCGATGCGGGGGCGGTGCGGCCGCAGCTGGCCCCTGTCGCGCTGGACGACGTCGTGGCGCGCGCCCTGCGCGGCCTGCCCGAAGACGCGGTCGTCGTGGAGGTCCCGGACACGCTGCCGCTCGTCCTCGCCGACGAGGGTCTGCTCGAGAGAGCGTTGGCCAACATCGTCGAAAACGCCGTGCGCTACTCAACGTCCGAGCCGGTTTCGGTCAGCGCCGCCGCGGTGTCCGAGCGTGCAGTGCTGCGCATCGCCGACCGGGGACCCGGGGTCCCGGACACGCGCAAGGCAGACATGTTCCGAGCCTTCCAGCGGCTCGGTGACGCTCCCGCGGGCCAGGGCATCGGGCTTGGGCTGGCCGTAGCCCGCGGTTTCGTCGAGGCCAACCGGGGCACGCTCGACGCCGAGGACACCCCCGGCGGAGGACTCACCCTCGTCCTGACGCTGTCCTTGGCGCCGGTGCTTGGGCACGAGCCGCCAGGTGAACCGGTGGCAGAGTCGCCGGCCGATCCGGCAGGCCGTACGCTCGCGGGCGGGCAGCGGTGACCCGTGTGCTCGTCGTCGAGGACGACCCCGGCCTCGCGCGCGCTCTCGCCATCACTCTGCGCGCCCGCCGCTATGACGTCGACCTTGCCCGCACGGGGGCTGCCGGGCTCGACGCCGCGGCCAGCCGCCCCCCCGACCTCGTGGTGCTCGACCTCGGCCTGCCTGACCTGGACGGCATGGAGGTCCTGCAAGCGCTGCGCGGCTGGAGCAGCGTGCCCGTCGTTGTCCTCTCCGCGCGCCAGAGCAGCACCGACAAGGTGCGCGCACTCGACGGCGGGGCCGACGACTACGTGACCAAACCCTTCGGGATGGACGAGCTGCTCGCCCGCATCCGGGCCGCAACCCGGCGGGCCGGTCCGGAGGCCGACCAGCCGATTGTCGAGACCGGGGCGTTCACGATCGATCTGGCGCTGCGGCGCGTCACGAAGGAGGGCGAGGAGGTGCGACTCACTCCCACGGAATGGCGGATCCTGGAGATCCTCGCCCGTAACCTCGGTCGCATCGTCGGTCGCCGCGAGCTGCTCCGTCAGCTGCGTGGACCGCACCTGGACACCGAAACCCACTACCTGCGGGTCTACCTCGCGCAGCTCCGTGCGAAGCTCGAGCCCGACCCCGCACGCCCGCAGCACCTCCTTACCGAAGCCGGCGTCGGATACCGTCTCGTCCCCTGAGTCGGCCCAATCGTCCGCAGCCGCCCTTGCGGCTGCCACGATGGGGCGGTGGACGCGGACGAGTGCCGCCGCCGGCTGGCAGCGGCGCCGCACGGGTACCTCGCAACCGCCAGCCGCGAGGGCGTGCCGCACCTCGTGCCAGTGGTGTTCGCGCTGGCCGACGACGTGATCGCGACGGCGGTCGACCACAAGCCCAAGCGCACGACCGCGCTGCGTCGGTTGCGCAACATCCGCGAGAACCCCATGGTGTGCCTGCTCGCCGACTTCTACGACGAGGACTGGTCGCGACTGTGGTGGGTCCGGGCGGACGCGATGGCGATGGTCGTCGAGCAGGGGGAGGCGTACGTCGCAGCGATCGGCCGCCTGCAACAGCGCCACCCGCAGTACCGCAACCAACCGCCCACGGGGCCGGTCGTGCTCGCCAGCGTCCAGCGGTGGTCGGGATGGTCGGCGATCGGCTGACCGCCGGCGTACCGGTCAGCCGTCCAGCGGCCGCTGCCAGCGCAGCCCTGGGAAGCGCGCGAAGCCGGCGTCTGTCGTGATCCACAGCGCCCCGTGCTCGATGGCCAACGCGGCGAGCGCGGCATCCTGCACGGCGTTGCCACGAACGCCGAGGTGCCGGCAGAACTCGGCGAAGATGCGCCAGTGCCGTGGTCCGGGCCGCACCGGCACGGCGCTCGGCGCACCCAGCAACGCCTCGCAGAAGTCCAGGGCCACCGCTGGGGGAGTGGGTTCCCGGTAGATGCGGCGGTGAGTCACGATTCGTACGAAGGACGCGAGCACCGACTCGCTGACCCCGAACGGTTCGCGCCCGGTGAGCGCGTGCTCTAGCCAGCGGCGGTACTCAGGTGCGCGGTCGCTCTCGGGGCGGTGGGCGTAGATGAGCACGTTGACATCAGCGAGCAGCATCGCGGCCCTGGTCGTCGTCGAGGAGATCCGCCAGCCCCTCGCGGTCGTCGAGGTCGACGCCGGGGCGCAAGCCGCTGCCGCCGAACACCGGCAGCTCGATCTGCTGCTCGGTCCCGCCCTCGTTGCGAGCCGTCAACAGGAGGCGCAGGCCGTCGTCCACGACGTCGCCCAACGATCGCCGGTGACGCGCAGCAAGCTCGCGTGCGCGGGTCAGCAGCGCATCGTCGATGTTCACCGTGGTGCGCATCGGATCACCATAGCATCACTGGGGTGCATCATGATGTGGCGCCGCACCTCGGCGTCAGGGGGGACGGCAACGAATACGTTGCCGCCGTGGCGGTCTGGCTGCGAGTGGGCAGCATTGGCGGGACGTCGGCACCGCGGCCTTCTGCGCGCCTTCGGGCAGCAGACCGCCGGCTGGGGGGTCATCGACCTGGGTATCGCGGCAATGTCGGCGCTGCGCCACAACCCGCCCGCCCCGGACCGGCTGCGTCGAGTGCTGGTCGTCAACTCGGTCCTCGACTCGGGTACGTCGCGGTGGGGCTGCACCTGTTGGTGCGCAGGCCGACGTTCGGCGGGCGGCTGTCGCGCGCGGCGTCGGCCGGGCACGGTGCCTCTATCGCGGTGCAGGGCGTCGCGCTGCTGGTGCTGGACGTGGAGCATGCGCGCCGGCTGGGTTGACGCCAGGCGGGCCGCAAGTGAGTCTCCCGGAGAAGAAGCGTGCAACTCAGCATCTGGGGATTGCCCTGCAGGACACACGTCCGGCGTCTGACCGCTTTGTAATGCGCGGGGGGTGTCTCTATGGCGGTTGTCAAGCCGCTAGTGTCTCGTGTTTGAAGTCGTTGGACGGGGTCGGGCTTTGGCGAGGATGTCGTCGGCGCTCTTGGTCCAGACGAAGGGCTGGCAGCGGTCGTTCCAGCTGTCGATGTAGGTCTCGATCGCCGTGGTGAGGTCGGTG
>JBBRVU010000137.1:0-11716 GCA_038246575.1 Actinomycetes bacterium
CGAGACTCGAACCTTCGTCTGGTCGGGGCTTGCGCAGGGGCGGCACAGGCTGAAGGTGCGGGCCATCACCAGGGCCGGAGCGGGAGCGTGGGCTCGCGTCACAGTGCGGGTCGAGGGCGTCAAGGGCGCGTCGACCGGCTCACGTGCCGCCGGCCCGGCCGGCTCACCCGTCGCACAGCCGGTGGTCGACGCCACCCGCACGGCGCCCCGCGCCCCGTCCGGGCCCTCTCTGCCGGTCCTCACGAAGTCGGGCACCGCGCTGGCGCCCACCTCGGTCGTCGCCTCCCCGGCGGGGGACGGCGCTGCGCGGGTGGACTGGAAGCCACCTCTGTCCTCAGGGTCCAACCCGGTGCAGCGCTACGACGTGCGCGACGCCGCCTCGGGGGTCACTTCGCGCACCAGCCCGGACGTCCGGACCTCCCTGTGGACAGGTCTGGCGGCCGGGAGCCACACGTTCCGGGTCCGCGCGATCACCAAGTCGGGAGCCGGCGTCTGGGCTGACGCGGGGATCACCGTCAGCCGGGCCGGGTCCGCCTCGGTGCCCGCGACGCCCACGTCCGGCACGGGGTCGACGGTGCCCACCGCCAAGCCCGCCCCGGCTCCGGCGCCCGCACCTGCCCCGGCGCCCGCTCCTGCTCCTGCTCCCGCCCCCGCCCCGGCCCCGGCCCCCGCCCCGGCAACATCGGCCGGCATCCCGACCGGCGCCAGGTTTGTCTCGTCGTCGGGCTCGGACTCGGCCTCCGGGACGGCCGACCAGCCCTACCGGACCATCGCCAAGGCCCTGGGCACCCTCCGTCCCGGCGACACCCTGATCGTGCGCGGCGGCCGCTACACCGAGAACGTCACGCCGGGTGGCTTGACGGCCGGCACCCCCGGAGCGCGGATCACCGTGCGCGCCTACCCCGGGGAGCGTCCGGTCATCGCCGGCCTGCTGGCGCTCAACGGGGCGTCCTACTGGACCCTCGACGGCATCAACGTCACGTGGAACCCGTCCAACGGGTCCAGCCAACACATGGTGAAGATCACCGGTGGGACCGGCTGGCGCCTGACCAATGCCGAGATCTGGGGTGCGCGGTCCTACGCCGGGATCCTGGTCGCGGGCGACCCCAGCGCATGGACGCTCGATCACCTCTACGTCCACGACACCTACGCGTCCAACTCGACGAACCAGGACCACCTGGTCTATGTGAACACCGGCACCGGCGGCGGCGTGATCGAGCGCAGCGTCTTCGCGCACAGCAGCAACGGCCGGGGCATCAAGGTCGGGCCGCCCTCGTCGAGCAGCTCGTCACCGATCGGTGCGGTGGTGATCCGCTACAACACGTTCCTGGACAACCAGGGGCCGTCGAACATCCAGCTGTCCTACTCGGCCTCGAACAACCGCATCTACCGCAACATCTTCGTCCGGTCCGGCTCCGGCAAGCCCAGCGTGACCGCCTACAACCTCAACGGTGGCGGGAACGTGGCCAGTGACAACCTGGGCTGGGACGCCAGCGGGGTCCTGGAGAGCTCGGCGAACCTGCGCGACGGTGGGGGGAACGCCATGCTCGACCCCCGGCTGGCCGACCCCGCCAATGGCGACTTCCGTCCGGCGACCGCCGCCGCCTCCGGCTACGGTCGATATGCCCCAGAGTGACCATGCGGTCAGCGACGCGCGACCCGCTGGCCCGACGGGGCGACCTATGACCGAGATCGGGCAGCCGGGCTGACTCGAGCGGGTATCCTCGGGGCAAGCGGCGACGCCGAGGGGGCGCGTTCGAACAAAGGAATGTGAGCGGTCTTGGCTGGCGACCAGTTCTATAGCAGCGTGCGACGGCGCGCCCCATTGATCGCCATCTCGGCCATCCTCGTCGCCATCGTGGCCGGGTTTGTTGCTCGCTCGGCGCCCCCCCAGTACGTCAGCGCGACCAGCTTGCTGGTCGGCCCGGTGTCCTCGGACGTCGACACCCTGCGTGCCTCGCAGGCGCTCACCGCGACGTACAGCCAGCTCCTGCTGCAGCCGCGCGCGCTGCAGCAGGTGGCGGCGGCGGCGCAGGTCTCCCCGGCCGTGGTGTTCGCCTCGTCCGACGTCGGGTTCAACACCGAGACGCGGATCATCACGCTGACCGTGACCACCTCCAGCTCGCGGCTCTCCCGGGAGATAGCCGGTGCGCTGACCAACCAGCTCACCTCGCTCATCGGCACGATCGACCCCGCCGCACCGGGGTCCGCCCAGATCCTCTCGGCCCAGCCCAGACCGCCGTCGCGGTCACGCGATCGGCAGCGAGGTACGCCCTGCTCGCCGCTGCCGGCTGGGTCCTGCTGTCCCTCAGCCTGCTTGCGGCGTTCGCGGCCACCCGTCCCGCGTCCGACCCCGAGCCGAAGAGGCCGACGGTGACCCCTCTCTCGTTGGCCACGGCGGCACCGGCTCAGGTGTCTGCCGAGGACGTCGAGCTGATTGCTGACCGGGTCGCCAAGAAGCTCATCGACGCCTTCGTCGACGATGGCCCCAACCTCGCCCAGGGATGACCCGGCCGCGCAGCCCCGAACGGTTCGTCTTCTGGGCATCGACGGCCGTCGTGGTCGGCACCTATCTGGGGTTCCCGCTGACGGTTCTGCTGCGGGCGAGGCTGCGGCCGAGGCCGGTCCGCTCCGCCGACCACACTCCCTCGATGAGCGTCGTCATCGCCGCACACAACGAGGAGGCGGGCATCGGAGGCAAGCTCGCGAGCCTGCTGGCGTGTGACTATCCGCGCGAGCTGCTGGATGTGGTGGTCGCCAGCGACGGCAGCACCGACCGGACCGTCGAGATCGCCGACGGGCACCGCACGGACGGGGTGCGCGTTCTCGACCTGCCCAGGACCGGGAAGGCCGGCGCCCTCAACGCTGCAGCGGGGACCTGCCGCTCGGACGTGTTGGTCCTCTCCGACGCCAACAACCCGCTGCACGGCGATGCGCTGCGCGCCATCGTGCGGCCCTTCGCCGATCCAGAGGTCGGTGGGGTGGCGGGAGACCAGCGCTACCTGCCCTCGGCGGAGGCGGACGGGTCGGCCGGGGAGCGCAGCTACTGGTCCATCGACCGGGTCGTCAAGCGCGCCGAGAGCTCGGCGGGCAACGTCGTCAGTGCCACCGGCGCGCTGTATGCCATCCGTCGTGAGCTCTTCCCGACGGTCGTCGAAGGCGTGACCGATGACTTCTTCGTCTCGACGAACGTGGTCTGCGCCGGTCGCCGGCTGGTGCTGGCGGAGGACGCCGTCGTCTACGAGGTGCCTGCCCCCAAGGCGGGTCTGGAGTTCCAGCGCAAGGTGCGCGTGATGACCCGTGGCCTGCGCGGGGTCTACGAGCGCCGCGAGCTGCTCGACGCACGCAGCCACGGCTTCTACTCCCTCCAGCTGCTGCTGCACAAGGTGCTGCGCCGGCTCATGGTGGTCCCGCTGCTGCTCATGTGGCTGGCCAGCGTGGTCGCGGCGCGCAAGGGCGGGCGCGCCTGGACGCTCGTGGCAGCCGCCCAGACCCTCGGCTATGCCACCGGCGCCGCCGGGCTCGTCGTCAGGGTCCCGGGCAAGATCGGCCGGCTGGTGTCGCTCGCGTCGTACTTCGTGATGATCAACGCAGCATCCGCCCTGGCGGCCTGGAACCTCGTGCGGGGCCGCCGCATCACGACCTGGGAGCCTGCTCGGGAGAAGGACAAGGCCGAGGACGACGCGCCGTGACAACCGGGTCGAGGGGGCGGTGGACCAGTCCGAAGTCACTGCTGGGCGACCGCCGCCCGGACCTGGCCGTGAGCCTGGGGCTGGGCGGCGCCATGCTCCTCGGCATCCTCACGGCGATGTTCCCCCTCCTCGGGGTCGGCGTCGCGGTGCTGGTGGTGGGGATCCTGCTGCTGAGGTTCCGCCCCGAGTCGATCTCGGTTCTCGCCGTCGGCCTCATCTACAGCAACGCCGTGGTCATCTTCGCCCAACGGGGCACGGTGCCCTCGTCCGCCGGCGCGCTGCTCATCGCAGCCCTCGGCCTGTCGGTGATCCGGCGCGCGTATGTCGAGCGCACGGTGGCCACCTCGCCCCTGGCGATGTCGCTGGTCCTGGCCTTCGGGGCGATCGAGTGCCTGAGCGCGCTGTTCTCCATCGCGCCGGCGACCGCACAGACCGAGGTGGCGACAACTCTGACCGAGGGGATGCTGTTGTTCACCGTCACCGCCTTTGCGGTGGCGGACACCAAGTCCCTCGTGGGTGTCGTCAACGCACTGCTCCTCGTCGGCGCCTGCCTCGGTGCGCTGTCGCTGATCCAGCACCTCACAGGTGACTACACCAACGACTTCTACGGTTTCGCCGGGGTCAGTGACGCGCTCGTCCCCGGCGGTTCGGTCCCGGGGCAGGACCTGCAGCCCCGCCTGAACGGCAACATCGGCGAGACCAACCGGTACGCCCAGGTCCTGGCCGTGCTCCTTCCGCTCGCCGCCGCACGGGCGGCCATGACCTCCTCGACGGTGGTCAGGTGGCTCAGCATCCTGGCCGGGCTGCTGATCAGCGGCGGCATCGTCTACACGTACTCGCGCGGCACCGCCGTGGCGATCGCGGCTGCGCTGATCACCGTGACCGCGCTGCGCTGGGTCCGGCTCCGCTGGCTGGTCGGCGGGGCGGTCCTCGGGCTGGTCCTGGTGCTGGCGACCCCCGGTTACGGCGACCGGCTGCTGAGCCTGCAGGCGGTCACCGGCGCGACCGCCCTGCAGGGCAGCAACGCGGCCGCCGACAACGCGGTCCGGGGTCGAACGACGGAGGTCCTGGCCGCGCTGCTGGCCTTCGCCGATCACCCCGTGCTCGGCGTGGGACCCGGTGTGTTCCCGTCGGTCTATCCGCAGTACGCGCAGCAGGTCGGCATCCGGCCGCGGCTCCAGGAGCGGGAGGCGCACAACCTCTTTGCCGGCACCGCTGCCGAGACCGGTGTGTTCGGCCTGGTCACGTTCGTGATGATCCTGCTGACCGTGCTCACCGGGCTGGCCGAGGCCGTCCGACGCTG
This sequence comes from Actinomycetes bacterium, assembly GCA_038246575.1. Lineage (GTDB taxonomy): Bacteria > Actinomycetota > Actinomycetes > JACCUZ01 > JACCUZ01 > JACCUZ01. The sequence goes on from JBBRVU010000137.1 coordinate 4,996, forward strand.
GCAGCCGGTCGACCGGGGCAGACAGGTGCTGGCGCAGGGGTTCTTCGCCGCGATCCTGGTCTACATCTACTCGGGAATGTTCCTGCACCTGTCCTACGTCAGGTACTTCTGGCTGTTGGTCGCGCTGGCCGCCGCAGCCGGCCGCCTGCCGGGTCAGGAGACCCGCCCGTGGACGGTCGGGTTGCCCTGGCGTCGGCGCACTCGTCGCCCGCCGGGAGCGCCCGAACCGGCGGGCGGGCGCAACGGCAGCGCCGCCGTCGGAGCGCCTCGGCAGCCGGCGCCAGCGACTCGTGCCTAGTCAGGGCGGAGACCGCAGCTTCGCCGAGTCCCTGTTCCTGCCCGGCGCCCACGAGCTGGCGGCGGGCACGAGCCGGGTGCGCTGGGTCGATCCCGCACCGCAGGGCACGCCACTGGGCACGCTCGTGCGCCACGCCGCAGAACGTGCGGCCGTCACCCGACTCGGCGTCCCCGTGCGCCGCACCGTCGTCCGCCTGCGGCCGGCGACCATGCGGCGAGGGCTGCGGGTGGTGGCTCGCAACGCCCTGGCATCGGGAGCCCTGGTGGCCAAGGCCGGGGATCCCGTCCCGGCCCCCGGCTCAGCCCTGGGACGGATCGGGGCCGAGGCCGGCATCGACTTCGTCCCGCCCGCGTTCTGGCTCGGCTCGGGAGGGTCGCTCGTGGTGGCCGGTCAGCGGCGAGGAGCTCCCGCGATGCTGCGGGTCTTCCCGGCGTCGATGCTGGGTCAGCACGGTCACGGGGTGCAGACGCTGCGGCACCTGGGGGCCGCCGGGACGGCGTTGGTCCCTCGACTGCTCGCCGCGGGCCACACCGACGGGTTGCCGTGGCTCGTGGAGTCCCGGCTCCCCGGTCGTCGGCCGCGGCAGCTGACCGCTGCGCTCGGGGAGCAGGCGCTGGACTTCTGCCTGCGCCTGCCGCCCGCGCCGGCACCGATCTCGCCGGTCGTCGTGCGTGAGTTTGCCGGGCTCGACGTGGCCACGGTCGGTCGGCTGCGGCGACTCGGGGAGGACGCGCAGACCGCCTGGGCCGGCTGCCCGCCTGTCGGGGTGCACGGCGACTTCTGGACCGGCAACCTGCTCGCGAGCAGGTCGGTGCTGCGCGGAGTGGTCGACTGGGACGCCTACCGGTCCGGCGCGGTGCCAGGCGTCGACCTGCTGCACCTCGTGGCCACCGATGACCGGCTCCGGCACCGGCGGGGGATGGGCCCAGAGCTCCTGTCCCGGCCCTGGACGCGCGAGCCGCTGCGGGGCCTCGGGCGCCGCTACTACGACGCGCTGGGCGTCCGGGTCGACGAGGACCGATGGTCGGCGGCGGGCATCGACTGGTGGCTCGGGCAGGTCGCTGACACGCTGACCCGGACGCCGGAGCTGGCCGCGGACACGCGGTGGACGGCAACCAACGTCACCGGCGTGCTGGACCGCCTCCACTGAGCGCGGCAGGGCTGCCGGCGCCGAGATAGAACTCGCTGAGTCGCGCGGCCAGGACCGTCACGTCGTACTTCTCGCTGGCTCGGGCGTGGGCGGACTCACCCATCCGCTCGCGCAGCTCGGGGTCCTCGACGATCCGGCGCAGCGCGGCCGTGAGCCCCGGCACGTCGCGCGGCGCGACCAGGATCCCGTCGCGGTCGTGGCGCACGACGTCGGGGATGGCGCCCACGGTCGCGGACACGATCGGCAGCCCGCAGGCCATCGCCTCGAGGATCGTGATCGGCTGGCCCTCCCAGTGCGAGGGCAGGACCAGGGCACCGGCGCCGGCCATCAGCTCGCGCACCTGCGCGTGCGAGCGGCTGCCGAGCAGCGCGTCGCCGAACCCGCGCGACACGAAGCCGGCCTGCATCTCCTCGGCCTCGTCCACGCCGACCTCTGCGGGGCCGCCGGCGATGGCGAGCGACCACCCGGTAGGGATCTCCTCGCGCAACGCCGCGGCGGCCTCGGCCAGCTCGGCCAGGCCCTTGCGGCGGGACAGGGTCCCCACGAAGAGCAGCGTCACGGGGGAGCGCCCAGGTCGGGCGCGGGGCTGGTCGGCAACGTCGACGGCGTTGTCCATCCACTCCACGACGGTCCCGGCCGGGACCAGTGGACGCAGGGTCTCTGCACCGGCCCGTGACACGGTGAGGAAGGCGTCGACGAAGCCCATGCGGCCGAGCACCAGCCGGAATGCCCTGGTCGGCACGAACCCCTCGGGGTTGCCGCCGTTGATGCGCCCGGAGTGGACGTGGCAGAGCACCCTGGCTCCGCCGATCCTGGCCGCCGCGCAGAGCACGAACATGCGCAGCAGCGGGAGGAGACGTCCGGGGGCCGACTGGACGTGGACCACGTCCGCGCCGCGGGCCGCACGCAGGACGCGCCACGAGTCGTGCACGACGTTGACCAGGTTGCTGGCCGTGAGCCGGCCTGCGGTCCGCACCGCCTGGCGAGTCGTGTTGAGCAGCGTCACGTCCGCTGTGGCGGCAAGCGTCGGACTGTCCGCGAGCAGCTCGGCGAAGCTGGCGATGCCACCCAGGGCCGGCGTTGCCTGGGCGACGACCACGACCCGCGGCCGAGCCTGCTCGCGTTGCTGTTCAGTCATCAACGGAGCCTACCCGGCTGATGCCCGACTGTTCGGGCGAACGACGGAGTGTGAGCGACGTCATCCCGCCCGGGGGGCGTAGCGGCCGTACGCCTTGGCCTCGCCGTCCTGGGGGTGGAAGTCGCCGCCCTCGGCGTCCGCGAAGCGCGGATTGCGTTCGATGTTGCCGCCCGTGTCGCGCAGACCGGAGACACCACCTGTGACGATGCCGTCGGCGTCATGGGACAGGTTGTCGTAGACGCGGTTGTTCTTCCCGCTGAGCAGGAATGCGCTGACGTTCGGCTCGTTCTTGCCCGGGGTCGCCAGGATGTTGCGATAGATGTTCGTGTCCGAGGCCTGGCGCGAGAGCTGGATGTTGGTCGGGCCGAGGTTGGAGTACATCGTGTTGTAGCGGATCTCGATGTCCCCGACCGGCGGGCCTCCCGAGCTCGGCGGACCGATCTTGATGGCCCGACCGTTCGGGCTGTCGGCGAGGATGTTGCGCTGGATCACTCCGCGGTCACCGCTCGAGCTGACGTAGATCAGGTGGTCCTGGTTGCTCCCGTGAGTCTTGTACGTCGTGTGCACGTAGAGGTTGGACAGCGTCCAGTCGTCGGGTTCACCGGTGACCAGGATGGCGGCATAGGAACGCGCCCCCCAGACCCGGGCGCTGGAGAAGGACCAGCCCGTCCCGCCGCTGAACTTCACCATGTGCTGGTCTCGCGAGTTGTCCGACGACCACGTGACGTTCAGCCGCTTCACCGACCAGTAGTCGGCGTCGGCGAGCCAGAGCAGGCCCTTGATCACCGGCCGCTTGCCGGCGGCACCGGACACCTGGATCGGGCGGTCCTTGGTGCCGCGGGCGATCGAGATCCGGTTCAGCCGCTCCTCGTAGGTGCCCGGCATCACGGTGAGCCGGTCACCAGGCCGCAGCGAGGTCAGCGCCTTGCGCAGCGTGCGCCACGGTGCCGTGGCGGTCCCGCGGTCCTTGTCCGAGCCGTCGACCGACACGACGCGGTCGTCCCCGATGCGGTTAGGGGTGGGGAACGGGGTGCTGGCCGGGGAGGTGCGGTCCGACGGCGGCGCCTGGGCGCTCGGCTGGGTGCTCGACCGGGCGCCCGGTGACTTGGTCGTCTCGGTGGCCCAGGACCAGACGAAGAACGCCGGGACAGCGAGGACCGCTGCCAGCACGGCGATCAGGACCGGACCCGGTCGCCTCCGGCCGCGGCGTCGCGGGCTGGAGCTGGTCACGGGTCGGGAACCTCCACCTGCGGCGAATGCGCAGCGTCGTCTGCTCGGGAACGGCTGGTCTGAGTACGTCGGGAAGACCCGGCCGGTTCCCGCCGGGGCGAGAGCCAGTGTTCGTACGATCACGAACGGTCACTTCCTCGCCCCCCGCTGTCGGTCTGGGCGGGACCGGAGAAGGATAGCGGGACAAGCCGTGAGTACCCAGCCGACTAGCTCTTCGGCGCCAGGGCCGCCCGGGTGTAGCGGGCCGCGGCGTTCCACAACAGGAACGAGTCGGTGCCCGCGTCCTTCGCCGCCTTGATCTGCGCGGCGACCTGCTTGGGTCCGTAGGTCACGCCGAGCGAGAAGTCCTGCAGCCACGGCATGATCTGGGTGTCGCTGTCGGCGACGAGACGCTGGAAGTCCCCGAGCGACCGGCGCACGATCGGGTAGGGCGAGCGGTTCGGGTTGGCCACGCCGTACTCACCCGGGCCCCAGTGCGAGGGGTAGACCATCGGGGCGATGTAGTCGGCGTTCTCGGCCATCGTCGGGATGTCCTGCGCGATCTCGGTCGGTCTGGTCGCGGCGATCCCGTAGACGGACGCACCGAGGAAGGCGCCCTTGGCCCGGACCGCCTCCCGCGTCTCTCGCATGAAGCCGGCGATCGCGGCCTCGGGGGTGCCGCGGCGCCCCGGGAAGCGCAGCTGGCTCAGCCTGCCGTCGGGACGGCGTACGTAGTCGTAGAGCACGTCGTCGAAGCCCAGCTCCGCGGCCTCCGTCGCGAGCGCGATGTTGTACCGGCGCACGTCGGCGTTGAACGGGTTGGTGAACGAGTAGGCGCCGTACTTCCCGCCGTACGCCTGACCGCCCGGGGTCTGGATCACCCAGTCGCGACGGCCGTGCCGCCAGGCCCAGCCGCCGAGCTTCGGGTCGCGGAACGCCACGATCCGGCCGACGACGCGGACGTCCATCTTGTGCAGCTGCTTGAGCACGGCGGGGGCGTCGTAGTAGCCCTTGGCAGCCTTGATCCGGCGGGCCAGCGGGACCTTCGAGTCGTAGCCGACCAGGCCGTCCTCGTCCTTGATGTCGAGCTCGATGGTGTCGATGCGGCCCTCGCGCACCAACTTCAGGATCGGGCCGCGCAGGCTCTTGGCCGTCCAGGCGAGCGCGGTCATGTGCACGCCGCGCATCGGCGGGTGCGTGACGTGGACCGTCGAGCTGGCGTCCGCGGTGTTGCCGGCCGCATCGGTCGCGACGACGTCGACGGTCGCGGGTGGGGCGGCCAGCGTCGCGGTGAAGGTCTTGCCCGTCACGGTGGCTGCCACGTCGTTGACCGAGACCGTGTCCGCGTCCTCGACCCGGCCACTGACGGTGAGCTCGCCGCGCAGCGACTCGGCGTCCATCCGCGGAGGGACGGACAACGACGGCGGTGTCGTGTCGACGCTGAACGTGTGCCGCGACGAGCTCGGCGCCCCGAACGGGCCGTCGGCTGCCACCTGCACGGTCAGCTGGTGCGCTCCGTCGTCGAGGCGACCCGGCCGGACCATCAGGTCGCGGCCCTCCTGCTCCGGCTGCACACGCTGGCCGTCGAGGCGCACCGTGACGGCGGCCGGAGCGACGCCGGGGGAGGGGGTGATCGTGAGCGCGAGTGCCGCGAGGTCGGCCGCGTTGAGCATCGGGTTGTCGCCCGGCAGGCCGGACACGGTCGCCGAGACGGGGGCCGGGCGCAGGGCGACCGCCACGGCCCCGGCGACGCCGAGCACGACGAGGACTGCAAGCACGATGAGCAGCCGGCGGCGGAGCGGATGTCGGCGGTCGGTCACACGGCCCAATGCTAGGTACCCGGCCCCGGCGTTGCGCCTTCATCGGCGCGTGTCGGGACACCTAGGTTCCTCTTGTGCCATTCGCCGCTGTACGTCGTGGGACCGTGGTCTCGGCCACGCTCGCCACGCTCGCCGTTCTGGTCGCGCTGACCTCCTGCAGCGGCGACGGCGGGAGCGCAGCGACCCGCCCGGGCAGCGCGTCGGTGTCGGCCCCGGCGTCCGGGTCGCCGACCCCGAGCACCTCGGACACCGCCGACGCGCCGGCCACGCCGCCGGCGTCGGCGACGGTCGCCCATGTCGCCCCCTTGGAGCGGCCGAACGAGCTCGGCGACGTGCCGGTGCTGATGTACCACCAGGTGCTCAAGCGCCCGAAGGGCGTCTACGACATCACCCCGGCGGCCTTCCGGGGCGAGCTCGAGCGGCTGGCGCGAGAGGGGTACGTGCCGGTGACCGGGTCCGACTACGCCATCGGTCAGATCGACATCCCGGTCGGTCGACACCCGGTGGTGCTCACCTTCGACGACTCGACCACGAGCCAGCTGCGCCTCGACGCCGCTGGTCAGCCGGCAGCGGGCACCGCGGTGGCGATCCTGCAGGCCGTGGCCGCCAAGCACGACGGGTTCACTGCGACCGCCACGTTCTACGTCAACCGCGACCCGTTCGCCGAGCGCGGCGGGAAGCGGACGCTGGCCTGGCTGCGCGCGCACGACTACGAGATCGGCAACCACACGCTCGACCACCTGTCGCTCAGCTCGCTGTCGCCGGACCGGATCCGTCGCCAGCTGGCGGGCGACACCAGACTCATCCAGCGCGCGACGAGCAACGGCGAGCCGGTCACGACCCTGGCGCTGCCCTTCGGGATCCGGCCGGGGAACAGGCGGCTGATGATGTCGGGCTCCTGGGCGGGACAGCACTATGCCTTCGAGGGCGCCTTCCTCGTCGGGGCCGGCCCGGCGCCTTCTCCGTACTCCCGCGACTTCGACCCGGTGGGCATCCCGCGGATCCGGTCGCAGGGGCGGAAGGGACCTGAGGCGGGCTACGGCTCGGCGCGGTGGCTGGACCGGCTGAGGGCCGACCCGCGCGGCCGCTACACCTCCGACGGCGAC
>JBBRVU010000138.1:0-11511 GCA_038246575.1 Actinomycetes bacterium
AGCTAGCCCGTGGACTGCAGGGCGAACAGCGACACGAACTCGTAGGCCAGGTTCGCGGCAGCGACGGCAGTGAGCTCGGCATGGTCGTAGGCCGGCGCGACCTCGACGATGTCGGCACCGATCAGGTTGGCGCTCCTCAGCCCGCGGATGATCCCCAGCAGCTCGCGGCTGGTGAGGCCGCCGGCCTCGGGAGTGCCGGTGGCCGGTGCGTGGGACGGGTCGAGCACGTCGATGTCGACGGACACGTAGACCGGGGCGTCGCCGACCCGGGCAAGCAGCCGGGCGACCACCTCGTCGACGCTGGTCCGCTCGAGCTCCTGCGCGTGCACGATCGTGAAGCCGAACTTCTCGTCGTCGACCAGGTCCGACGGGTCGTAGAGCGAGCCGCGGATCCCGACGTGGGCACTGCGGTCCTTGACCAGCAGACCCTCCTCGGCCGCGCGCCGGAACGGGGTGCCGTGCGTGTACGGCGCGCCGAAGTAGGTGTCCCAGGTGTCCAGGTGCGCGTCGAAGTGGACCAGCGCCAGCGGTCCGTGCTGACCGGACAGCGCCCGGAGCACCGGCAGGGCGATGGTGTGGTCGCCGCCCAGGGCCAGGACGCGCCGGCCACCGGCCGACAACGTCGCGACCTCGTCCTGGATGGTCGCGAGCGCGTCCTCGATGACGAAGGGGCTGGCCGCGATGTCACCGGCATCAACGACCTGCACGCTTCGGAACGGCGAGACATCCAGCGCCGGGTTGTATGGCCGCAGCAGTCGCGACGCCTCCCGGATCGCGCCGGGTCCGAAACGCGCGCCCGGCCGGTAGGTCACGCCGGTGTCGAAGGGAACGCCGACGACCGCGACCGCGTGGTCGTCGACGTCATCGATGCGCGGCAGCCGGGCGAACGTGGTGAACCCCGCGTACCTCGGCACGCGCAGCGAGTCGACCTGGCCCACGACGCCGTTGACGTTCTCGTGCTGCTGACCTGTCACTGTCCGGTCCTCTCTCACGCGCGGGTGCGCGTCGATCCCCCGTTGACCGCCACGACCTGACCGACCGTCGCCTCGATCAGAGGATCACACAGGTGTGCGATCACGGCCGCGACCTCGTCCGGCCGACCGATCCGGCCCGCCGGGATGTCCGCTGCGTAGCGCGCGTGCATCGCCGACAGCTCGACGCCGGCGTCGCGCGCGTCCACCTCGAGCTGCGGGGTGTCCGTGACACCCGGAGCCACCGCGTTGACGATGATCCCCTCGGGCGCGAGCTCGCGGCCGAGGGTCTTCGCCAGCGCGATCAACCCCGACTTGGACGCGGAGTATGCCGTGGCGTTCGGCCAGCCGATCACCCCCCACTCGGAGGCGACGAGCACGATCCGCCCGGAGCGGGTGCGCCGCATGCCGGGCAGGACTGCCTGCACCGCTGCGAAGCTGCCACCCAGGTTGGTGTCGACCACCCGCCACCAGTCGTCGATCGGGTAGTCCAGGACGGACCCCATCGACATGTACGCGTGGTTGCACACGAGGGCATCCACGTCCCCGTGCTCGGTCTGCAACCGCTCGACCATCGCCTCGACCTGCGAGGCATCGGACACGTCGGCCGGAGCTGCGACGCCGCCGACCTCGGTGACCACCGCGGCCATCCGATCGTCGGCCGCCAGGTCGTTGACTGCGACGAGAGCGCCCTCGGCGGCGAAGCGCCGAGCCACCGCAGCGCCGATCCCCTGGCCGCCACCGGTCACCAGCACGAGCCGTCGGCCGTCGCGCGTAGCCACCTCAGATCACCGCCCCGGCGTTGGGCGAGAGGACCTCGCCGGTGACGTAGGTCGCATCCTCCACGAGGAACGCGATCGTGCGCGCGATCTCCGCCGGGCGCACCAGTCGGCCGAGGGGCAGCGTCGCGAGGTAGTCCGGCGCCCGCCAGGGGGAGTCCGCCGCCAGCAGCGGTGTGTCCGTCGGACCGGGGGCAACGACGTTGACCCGCACGCCGGACGCGGCGACCTCGGCGGCCAGGCTGCGGACCAGCCCGTGCACCGCGCCTTTCGCGGCGGCGTAGTGCGCGTCATCCGCGCCGCCACCGATGCCGAGCTCGGAGCCGACTGCGACGACCGCACCGGCGCCACGCTCCAGCATCCCTGGTAGCGCCGCCAGGACGAGGTGCAGCAGGCCGCCGACGTGCACCCGCAGCATCCGGTGCCAGTCCGCGGCCGTGATGTCGGCGACGGGGCTCATCGCGTAGTGCCCCGCCGCGGAGACCACGGCGGACACCGGCCCGAGCCGGTCGGTCGCCGCGGAGACGGCGGCGGCCACCTGGTCGCGGTCGGTCAGGTCGACCTCGATTGCCAGGTCGACGTCCGCCGCCGGGCGCAGGTCGAGGCCAGCGACCGACCAGCCCCGACTGCGCAGCTCGGCAGCGGTCGCCGCCCCGATGCCGCTGGCCGCCCCGCTGACCACAACGACTTGCGACCCGTCAGCCGACTGGCTCTCCCCCGAGGTCGATGTCACGCGACGGGGTCGCGCTCTGCCGCCTCGATCGCCGCGTCGTCCTCGTCGACGTGGTCGAACAGCGTCATCTCGCGCCGCTTGGTCGCGAAGATGGCCAGCCCGGTGACCCCGAGGATCGCGACCATGATGAAGAACGCCCAGTCCAGCCAGCGGGCGTCGTTGACCGCACGGGGCCAAGCGATGTTGAGGAACTGGAAGGTCGCCCACACGACAGCCGCGACCGTGACACCCATGCCGTATCGCCCCAGGTTCCAGGGACCGGGCGTCCAGCGGCCGGTGGCCCGCAGGTACAGCGCGCCGACGAGCGGGAACAGGAAGGACGCGTAGAAGCCCCCGCTGGTGAAGAAGAGCATCAGCGAGTAGACATCGGTCGCGAACAGGCTGAGCAGGAACAGCACGCCGCCGACCAGGCTGGTCACCAGCAGCGCCGGGACCGGCTGCCGCTCGCCGCCGGACAGTCGCGCCAGCACGGCAGAGCCCGGCAAGGCGTTGTCGCGGGCGTACGACCAGATCAGTCGCGACGCCGAGGTCTGCAGCGCCAGGAAGCTGGCGAGGAAGCCGATGACGAACAGCCCCTCCAGCGGCTTCGCGATGCTGGTGCCGAGCTGGGTGACCAACGTGCCGTAGACGGGATCGGCGACGTCACCGTTGAGCACTGCGCCCATGTCGGGGATCGCCAGGATGATCGCGAGGCTGGAGAAGAGCACGATCACCGCGATGAAGCACAGCGAGAAGATGACCGCCTTCGGCAGGTTGCGGCGGGCGTCCTTGACCTCCTCGGCGATCGCGCCGGCACTCTCGAAGCCGACGAACGACCAGCCGACGAAGGCCATCGCGACGAGGAACGGGCCGGAGAACGCGAGGTAGCGGGTGTCGCCCGCCAGGCCCTGGCCGCCGTCGAAGAGGACCGAGAGGGACTGCTCGCGGTGGAAGAGCAAGAGCCAGCCGCCCAGGCCGACCGAGCCGATGATCTCCGCGATGATGCTCGCGGTCATCAGCACCTTGAGCACGGTGCGTCCCACCAGGTTGGCCACCGTGCCCAGCGCCAGGATGGCGAACGCGATCGCCACCCGCTGACCGTCGGTGGGCGCGTCGATGCCGACGATGTTGGCGATGAAGCCGGCCGCGCCGAGCGCGACGGTGGCCATCGCGATGACGAGCGTCCAGATGTAGGTCCAGCCGGCCAGCCAGCCGTAGCCGTCGCCCACGAGTCGCCGGGCCCACTGGTAGATCGAGCCCTCGATCGGCCAGCGGGACACGAGCTCGGCGAAGACCATCGCCACCAGCAGCTGGCCACCGAACACGATGAAGAAGTTCCACCAGAACGACGGCCCGGCCGTGGTGAGCGCCAGCCCGAAGATGCCGTAGAGGGCGACGATGGGGGAGATGAACGCGAACGCGAAGGCGAACGCGGACCAGAGGCTGAACTCGCGCTTGAGCCCGTGGCCGACAGCGGTCGGCGGCGCGGGGGCGTGCTCGGGGATCGTGCTCATCGGCGGATCGACTCCTGCGGGTGGCAACGATGGGCTGGAAGGCACGGCGGACCGGGTACGGGGGTAGCCCGGCCCACCGTGCTGGGGTGAACCCAACGCGGTGGCGGGGCCCCGGGCAAGCGAAGTGGCCCAACATCGTGGCACCGGCGCGGTAGCGTGGCTGCCGTTGTGCACCTGCACAACGGCCACTCGCCGCCGCCGTTGGTCCTGGAGCCCGATGCCCTCCGCGATGACGCTCGCCGAGCTGGTCGACGTGGCCGAGCTGGGGCTCGCTCACGCTGCCGGGCCCGCACCGGCCGGGCAGGCCGTGCGCTGGGCGCACGTCACCGAGCTCGTGCGCCCCGGCCCCTATCTGCGCGGCGGGGAGATCGTGCTCACCGTCGGCAGCGCTCTGCGCGGGCCGGACGCGTGCGACGCGTTCGCCGCGGAGCTGGCGGCCGCCGGTGTCACCGCCCTGGCCTTCGGCATCGGCGACGTGCACGACGAGCCGCCGGTCGAGCTGGTGACGGCCTGCCGCAACCATGCGATCCCACTGGTGACGGTTCCCCACGGTGTCCCCTTCCAGTCGTTGACCGAGCTCGTCACCGAGCACCGCATCGCGACCCGCCTCGCCGAGGAGCGCCGCGGCGGCCACCTGGTCGGACTCCTGTTGGACGCGATGGCCGCTGGTGTGCCACCGGAGGACGGTCTCGCCCGCGTCGCCGACGAGCTCGGCGGCGGGCTGGTGGTCATCGACTCGACCGGCCACGTCGAGGCCGTGGCGGGGGACGTCTCGAGTCCGGCGGTTGCGACCGTGGACGTCCCCGGCGATCCGGCGGCCCGGCTGGTCTGGCACGCGCCCGCCGGCGATCCGGACCGCGTCAGCCCGGAGGCGCTGCGCGAGCTGGTCCGGCCCCTCGCCGTCTGGCGCCACGAGCGCGCGGACGCGCTCCTGCGCAGCGAGCAGGACCTGGGCCGGCTGGTCCGGCTGGTGCTCGAGGGCCTGGCCGAGCCGTCGGCGATCGGCGGGCACCTTGGCGACCCGCTCGGATCGGTGACCGCGACCCTGTGGCGCTCGGCCGACGCCGCCGAGGTCCGTCGGCTGTTCCCCGGCCAGGCACGGGCGGCGCTCGACGAGGGGATGCTCGTGCTCGTCACGGACTCCGCCGCCGCGCAGGCGCTGGCGGTGACGCGCCGACTTCCGTGCGGCATCGGCGAGACGGTCGCGCTGCGCGACATCCGGCGGTCGGTCCGCGAGGCGCACGGTGCGCTCGCCCTGTCGGTACGCCGTGGTGAACCGGTCACGTCCGCCGAGCTCGCAACGCTGGACGCCCTGCTCGACCGCGTCCCCGACGACAGCCTGCGCCCGTTCGTCGACCAGCTGCTGGTGCCGCTGGCCGCGCACGACAAGGCGTCCGGCTCCGACCTGCTCGCGACCCTGCGGACCTTCCTCGACGGGGGCGCCGCGGTGGTGCCCGTGGCGCGCGCGATGTTCCTGCACCCGAACACGCTGCGCCACCGACTCGGCCGGATGACCGAGCTGACCGGGCGCAACCCGCTGGACCAGGTCGACCGGACCGCCTTCCTGGTGGCGCTTCGCGCCGGCGAGCGGCTGCCGCGGCGCGGCTCAGCGGACTGAAGCCGCCTCGCGATGGTTCGCGGACCGGGCCGCCCGGCGGGCGATGACGACCCCAGCGATCCCGGCCCCGAGTGACCCGAGGACCTCGTCACCGAGCGTGTCCTCGTACGCCGTGGCGAGCTCAGTGCCGTGGCGGATGAACGCGTACCACTCACCCACCTCCCAGCCGATCGCGAGCAGCGCGCCGACGCCTGCAACCAGCAGCCCGAGTGCCCACGGTGGATGGATGCGCGATCGGAGCATCAGCAGACCCAGCCCGAGGTTGAGCAGGAACCAGTTGACGAAGTGGTTCGCGTCGTCCCACCAGGTCACCGAGTCATAGAGGTCGAGCGTGTTGCCCGTCACGTCGATCAGGAACGGCGCCATGACGAGGGCGAAGGCAGTCCAGGGCGGGCTCGCTATGGCGCCCGACGCCGGGCTCGCGGTTCGGCGGTGCGCGCGTACGGCCCAGATCGCCGGCACGACGAGCATCATCACCGGGTAGGCGACCAGCCGCGCCCCGAAGCCCTTGCTCTCGAACTGCGGCAGACCGGGCACGAACGTCGCGACGGCCAGCTGCCCCACGGTCGCGGCCAGGATCAGCAGCGTCAGGCGCTGCGGCCACCGAGAGGTCATGGCGCCCAGCGTGGCAGGCCGTCAGCGGATCAGCGCGGACCCTCGCCGCTTCCTCAGGCGGCCCCCCTGGGTTTCCTTGATCGGAGACGGTCCGCGGCATAGAGACCGCGCACCGTCTCCGATCATGGAAAAGGGGGCAGGCGGAGGGCGGGGCGGCGCGGCGCGGGTGCCCCCGGCTAGGCGCGCGTCAGGAACTCACGGAGGACCGCGACGACGAGGCTGTGGTCCTTCACCCGCGGCAAGCCCGACACCGTCACGACCCCGACGGGGCCGACGCCGCGGACAAGGAGCGGGAAGGCGCCGCCGTGTGCGGCGTACTGCTCGATGGGCAGACCGAACTTGTCCGCCAGCGTCGTCCCGCCGTCCCGGCAGAGCTGACCCATGTAGAGCGAGCTGTGGCCGAAGCGACGCACCACCGCGCTCTTGCGCAGGACCCAGGCGTCGTTGTCCGGCGCGGTGCCGGGCAGGGCGGCGTGGAAGAGCTGCTGGTCGCCGCGAGTGATGTCGACAGTGACCGACAGCCCGCGCCGCCGGGCCCGCTCCACGAGGGCAACGCCCAGCCCCCACGCGTCGTCGTTGTCGAAGCGGTCGAGCTGCAGCTCGTCCTCGTGCGCAGCCAGCTCGGCCAGGGACAGCGGCTCGTCGGTCAGCTCGTCATCGGTCATGGGCGCAGCGTGCCAGAGACCTTCCGAGGCGGTACGCCCGCAGCCGCCGGTCCTCAGCCGCCCAACGGGGAGCCGAGCCGCACCGGCTCGCCGCGGCCAACGGCAGCCGTGACGTCGTCGACCGGGTGCCACGACATCCCGCTCGAGCCGCGCAACGCCGTCACCCGGCCGTCGGTCAGGACGTACTCCAGTGGCTCGCCGTGCGAGTTGTAACCGTCGCCACCGCACATCCGCAGCCGGTCCTCGGACTCAACGACCAGGTCCACCGGCGCCGCCCCGTTCTCGTCCCTGGTCGGGTGCAGCAGCACCAACCGGCCACCGAGGTCCGCGACGTCGATGACGCCCCAGACGTTGGCGAACCGGCCGGTGAACCGAGCGAGGTCCTGGCCGCTGCGCGGGGCGGCCGGGTCCGCCGACAGGTCGACCAGCCGGAAGAGCATGGCTGCCATCGGGTCCGCCGGCCCGTCGATGGCGTTGGTCAGCACGCTGACCGCGACACCGGCATCGGCGTCGAGCAGCGTGCGGGTTATGTGACCGGGCCAGCCGCCGCCGTGGCCGAGGAGGCGCCGGCTGCCGACGTGGCTGACCATGAGGCCGAGCGCATACTCGGCCAGCGGCTCCGATCCTTGGCCCTCGACGCGCCACTCGGTGCGCTGCATGACGCGCTTCGCGTCGTCGCCCAGCAGGCGGTCATCGCCAGGAACGTGCGCCGCGACGAAGCGAACCAGGTCCTCGGCGGCGCTGACGAAGCCGGTGGCCGGCGCCATGGCCCCGGTTGATACGTGCTCGACCGTCACGCGCTCGTCGGCGTAGGCCAGCGCGCTGTGGCCGCTGGCGTAGTCCCCGAGGTCCGAGTCGTGGTCGGGCGCCGTCCTGGTCAGCCCTAGCCGGTCAACCACCCGCTCGCGCACCACAACCGCATAGGGCTGGCCGGTGACCGCCTCGATCACGAGGCCCAGCAGCGAGTATCCGATGTTGGAGTACTTGAACCTCTCGTTGGCCGGAAGTACCGCTCCCTCGTCGCCCGCGATGCCCAGCAGCGTCGTCGCATCGGGGAAGGGCCGGTGCAGCGCCCAGAAGTCGCCGTCGCTGCCGTCGCGCACGACCCCGCCACCGTGACAGAGCAGCGACCGCAGCGTCACCCTGGCGACCGCTGCGTCAGCCAGGTCCGGCAACCACTGACCCACCGTGTCATCCAGCCGCAGCCGCCCCTCCTCCGCCAGCTGGTGCACGACGGTTGCGGTGAAGGTCTTCGAGTGCGACGCGACGTGGAACAGGTGACTCGTGGTCAGCGGCACACCGGTCGCCAGGTCCGCAACGCCGTACGCGGTCGACAACGCGACCTTGCCGTCGACCAGCACAGCGGCCTGGACGCCGGGCACCCGCTGGTAGCGCTGCCGGAAGGCCAGCCAGGTGTCGTAGTAGTCGAGGACGCCACGCGCGGTCGAGGAAGAGGTCACGGGTCGCGACGATACGTCGCCGGGCAGCCGCCCCTCCGCGGGACCGCCGGCGGTCAGGAGCCGACGTAGTGAGCGTCGGCCGCGGCGAGTGCCTCGTCGAGGATCGCCAGACCTTCCTTGGCCTCGGCGTCAGTGATCGTGCACGGCGGCACGACGTGCAGCCGGTTGAAGTTCGCGAACGGCAGCATGCCGCGCTGCTTGCACGCAGCAACGAGCTCGTTCATCGCCGGCGAGGTGCCGCCATAGGGCGCCAGGGGCTCGCGGGTCGCGCGGTCGCTGACCATGTCCAGCGCCCAGAAGACGCCGAGGCCGCGGACCTCGCCGATGCTCGGGTGCCGCTCGGCGAGCTCGCGCAGCCCCGGGCCGAGCACGTCATCCCCGATGCGTCGTGCGTTGTCCACGATGCCCTCGTCGCGCATCGCGTTGATGCTGGCGACGACGGCCGCACAGGCCAGCGGGTGCCCCGAGTAGGTCAACCCGCCCGGGAAGACCCGCTCGTCGAATGTCGCGGCGATCTCGTCGCTGATGACGACGCCACCGAGCGGCACATAGCCGGAGTTCGAGCCCTTGGCGAAGGTGATCAGGTCAGGAGCCACGCCCCACTTGTCGAAGGCGTACCACTCACCGGCGCGACCGAAGCCGGCCATCACCTCGTCGGCGATGTAGACGATGCCGTGGCGGTCGCAGATCTCGCGGACGCCGGCGAGGTAGCCCTCCGGCGGCACCAGGATCCCGGCCGTTCCGGGGATCGACTCGAGCGCCAGCGCCGCAATCGTGGCCGGACCCTCGAACGCGATGACCTGCTCGAGGTGCTCGAGCGCTCGGGCGCACTCCTGCTCGGACGAGTCGGACCAGAAGGGCGAGCGATAGGCGTACGGCCCGAAGAAGTGCACGACTCCGGTGGCGCCACCGTCGTTGGCCCAGCGACGCGGGTCGCCGGTCATCTGGATCGCCGTGGCGGTGTTGCCGTGATAGCTGCGGTAGGTCGTGAGCACCTTGTGTCGCCCGGTGTGCAGCCGCGCCATCCGCACGGCGTTCTCGATCGCGTCGGCGCCGCCGTTGGTGAAGAACACCTTGTTGAGCCCGTCCGGCGCGAGCTCGGTGATCAGCCGAGCTGCCTCGGAGCGCTGGTCGTTCGCGTGCTGGGGCGCGATCGTGCACAGCCGTGCTGCCTGCTCCTGGATCGCCGCGACGACCTTCGGGTGCTGGTGGCCGATGTTGACGTTGACCAGCTGCGAGGACGCGTCGAGATAGCGCTTGCCCTCGTGATCCCAGATGTGACAGCCCTCCGCGCGCGAGATGACCATCGGCGAGATCAGCGCCTGCGCCGACCAGGAGTGGAAGACGTGCGCGCGGTCCAGCTCGTACGTGCGCTGTCCCGCTGCGAGCTCGGCGGCGTTGTCCGTCATCGGAAGTCCCTTCGTCGCGGGTCGGTCAGCTCTGGGTGGGGAAGCCGAGGTTCAGCCCGCCGTGACTGGGATCCAACCATCGCGAGGTCACGACCTTGCCGCGGGTGTAGAACTGCACACCCTCCGCACCGTGCGCGTGCGAGTCGCCGAACAGCGAGTGCTTCCAGCCGCCGAAGGAGTAGTAGGCCATGGGCACCGGGATCGGCACGTTGATGCCGACCATGCCGACCTCGACCTCGTTCTGGAACCGTCGGGCAGCGCCGCCGTCGTTGGTGAAGATGGCCGTGCCGTTGCCGTAGGCGTTGTCGTTCACCAGGGTCAGCGCATCGTCGTAGGTCGGGACTCGAACGACCGAGAGCACCGGCCCGAAGATCTCGTCGCCGTAGACCGTCATCTCCGGCGTCACCTTGTCGAAGAGCGTCGGCCCGAGCCAGAACCCGTTCGCGTCGCCGTCGACCTCCAGGTCGCGGCCGTCGACGACGAGCTCGGCACCCGCCTCGACACCTGCGTCGAGGTAGGACGCCACCTTGTCGCGATGTGCCTCGGTCACCAGCGGACCCATGTCGGTGCCGCGGCGGCCGTCGCCGACCTTCAGCGTCGACATCCGCTCGGTGATCTTCGCGATCAGCTCGTCGGCGACCGGCTCGACCGCGACCAGCGCGGAGATCGCCATGCAGCGCTCCCCGGCCGAGCCGAAGCCGGCGTTGACCGCAGCGTCGGCCGCGAGATCGAGGTCAGCGTCGGGCAGCACGACCATGTGGTTCTTCGCACCACCCAGGGCCTGCACCCGCTTGCCGTTCTTGGTGCCGTTCTCGTAGACGTAGCGAGCGATCGGAGTCGACCCGACGAACGAGATGGCGCGTACGTCAGGGTGCTCGAGCAGCCGGTCGACCGCCTCCTTGTCACCGTGCACGACGTTGAAGACACCCTCGGGCAGCCCGGCGTCGGCCCACATCTGGGCCATCAGCAACGACGCCGACGGGTCCTTCTCGCTCGGCTTGAGGACGACCGCGTTGCCCGCGGCGATCGCCACGGGGAAGAACCACATGGGCACCATCGCCGGGAAGTTGAACGGCGAGATGATGCCGACGACGCCGAGGGGCTGGCGGATCGAGTAGACGTCGACCCTGGTCGAGACGTTCTCCGAGAAGCCGCCCTTGAGCAGGTGCGGGATGCCGCAGGCGAACTCCACGACCTCGAGACCACGGGTCACCTCGCCGACGGCGTCGGACAAGACCTTGCCGTGCTCGGCGGTGATCGCCGCAGCGAGCTCGTCCTTACGGGCGTTGAGGATCTCGCGGAAGGCGAACAGCACCTGGGTGCGCTTGGTCAGTGACGAGTGTCGCCACTGGTCCCACGCGGTTCTCGCCGCGCTGACCGCGGCGTCGACGTCGGCGGAGGACGCCAGGTCCACCCGGCCGCTGAGTGCGCCGGTGGCGGGGTCGAAGACCTCCGAGGTGCGCCCCGGCGCCCCGTCCCAGCCCTTGCCGGCGATCCAGTGGGTGATCCGCGCTACGTCAGTCATGGCCACAGTCTCCCCCACCCGGTGGAGGCGGATGCTTGACAGACCGCGTTATTTCACCTCGTTCACCTTACGATCTGTCAATGGCCGTCACCCTCGCCGACATACTCGCGCTGCCCGTGCTCGCCGCTGGTCGACCCCTCGTGCTGACCGGGGAGCAGCGGCTGGACCGGCCGGTGCGCTGGGTGCACGTCAGCGAGCTGCCCGACATCGCCTCGTTGCTGCGCGGCGGAGAGCTGATCCTCA
>JBBRVU010000139.1:0-11259 GCA_038246575.1 Actinomycetes bacterium
CTACCTGCCGCTGCCCGCCGAGACCGCATCGGCCCTGTTCCAAGTCGTGTCACAGCGGTACCCGAAGACCTCGATCACTCACCAGCAACAAAGGCGTCGGCCGACTCCGTGGAGCCACGCAGGGTGGGGACTTTCAGTGAGCAGGTCTGGGGACTTTCAGATGAGCGTCATCACCCTAGCGTTCGAACCGGGCCGACCTCCGGGGCTGCGCGACAAGATGCGTCCTTTCGCCGCCAGTGGAGGAGGTCGTCCTGTGAATGGGTGCGCGCGTGTGTAGTTGAGCGGCAGGATGCGCCCATGGACATCGCGACAGTCCTCGTCTCTGTGGTGGCGCTGCTCGTGGCGTGTGCCTCGGCTTGGTACGCCCGCAGCCAGGCCGTGGAGGCACGACGCCAGGCCGCCGCGTCCGAGGAGGCCGTCCGCATCGAGCGGGAGCGCCGCGAAGAGGAGCGGGATGACCGGGCCCGCGCCGATCTGGCCGCCGCGACAGCCGATGTCGTCATGGATGTTCAGCGCACCTTCGGCCTTGACTCTCGCCCGACACTGAGAGTCGTGAATCGCGGACCGCATGAAGCGGTCGACGTCCATGCCTTCTTCGTCGATGCCAACGATGGTCTTGGCGCACCCGACACCTCGCAGTGGCGGGACTTGGGCGGCACCGATCCGCCACTGGGTGGCTCGGTTAGGTCCGTGCGCTGGGACGCCGACAACGAGACCACCAGTGACTTTCGAGCCATTATCGAGTGGACCGATGGCCGCGGCCGCCAGCGCAAAGAGTTCAGAGTGCGTGCCTGAAGAGCGACGTGCAGGCCAATTGGGGACCGGGTCTACGCGTGTCTCAGCGCCGCCAGTCGACCAAAGGCAACTGTTTCGAGGTGAAATCCAAGGGCGTAGACGAAGTAGGTGCCGGATTGGCAGCGTTGGTCGTGGGGCTTCAGTGGCCGGCAAACTCCTCAGCTGAATCGGCGATCGAGCCGGCCGTGGACACGCCATCACGAGGATTGGCGACGGCGAGCTGAGGTGGGCTCTTAGCGAGCGTGTCCGGAAAGCTGTCGGCTAACAGCCCTACCGACGAACATCCGGAACCGTGCTCGGGCAGGGAACCGGTCAGCAGAGCACGTGTAGAAACTGGTGGTTCTGTGGGGGATATTTCTCCCACAGAGCTGCCGAGGCCTTGCTCGCCTCGCCGTGCTCCCCGATCCGGTCAAAGGTCGCGTGATCGGCTACTTCCAAGTGCAGCGTAATCGTGTCCCCGCCGCCCAGAATTCGGTACCCGACGACCCCGTCGACGGCGGTCGCCGCCTTGGCCGCAGCTTCCACCGTGTCCAGGGCTTCCTTGGGAAACGTTGTCGCGTGAACGATAGTCATGATGCGCTCCTAATCTGGAGAGAGCCAGCGACACATCCACTGTAGGCACGGGGGTGCGCTCCGGCTACCTGTCAGCGCGACTGACCGCCGCGTGGCGGGACAGCCTCCCCGATCACAGGTGGTCCAAGCCCATCGGCCTGAGGCTCAGCGACATGCGTCTAACCGCCGCATGTCCGGCGGTTGCGCCGATTGTGGGATTTACCCGCTGTGAAGCAGCAACGTCTCAAACGATCTAGTAGACGACGGCATGAGTCGGCTCTCAAAGAGTCGTCCCACGCGAGCGCTTCGTTCACGACCTCATTCTGCCGTTCCAGGGGAACGATCGGCCCAGCCACGGCGGAAGAGAAGGAGCCTGCCCTCTTGGTCGCCCCTTCGACGACACGGCCCCCGGTCCGGAGGTACGCAGTACACAGTTCGCTGTCCACGAGCGAACTGCGCCGCACCGTCGAGCACCTCGAAGGCATCGCCCCCTCGGGACGGCAGCCACGCCATTCGGGCGACGAATCGACGCTGAGTCCCTCCATTCCGGCGGTGCACTAAGTTGGCGCTGGTGTGGCACGTGACCGGGGCCCCGACAGGACCCGAGCACCCCCCGGCGGTGTCGAACTGGGCTATCCGTTCCCTGTGGCCTCCGTCACCAAGGACCAGAGGGCCGGGGCAGTCCGCTCTGCGAACGCTGCGTGCGCCGCAACCGTCTCGGCCAGGGTGGCTGTACTTTGGGAGGCCTTCGCCAGCTCCCGCATCTCCCGCTCGTGCTGCTCGATGGGATCGCTTGGCCCGATGGGACGGTCCTCCGCGTACAGGCTCAGGAACTCTCGCCAGCGCTTTGCCGCTTCGACTAAGGCGCGATGCTCGGCGGTGAAGAACGAATGGGGTACTTCGATGACCTCGTTGACGATCTCTGTCAGGAAGGCGGTTTGAAGGCGCTCCGTGAGTCGCACGTCGTCCGAAGCGTCCTTCAGGTCCGCGTCGATGACATCGCCGGAGAATACGACCTCTTCCACCACGACATACACCTGGAAGGGCCGGTTGTCGGGGTGTCCGCGCAGGCGTACATCCAACCGGCCGTCGGCCCAGTCCAGCTCCCACGCGAGCTGCACGTGCTCCTCGGCCACGTGGCGGCGCTCTGCTGCGTCTAGGGCACGTTCGGCGAAAGCGCTGGCCGCGTCCACATCGACGACGTCGCTGAGAGATGGCGCGCGAAGAGTCATTCCGCGCGTCGGCGGTTCGGGCGGGGAAGCGGGAGCCAGATGTCCCGCTAGCGGCGATGTATCGGCGAGTTCGCGCGAGGTTGCTGCCCCGCCCAGCAGGTAGGGCGAGACTCCCCCCGTCGCGACGGCGGTACCGTCGACGGCGCCAAGGATCCGCAGTGGCATCTGATCCGCGTACGCCATCGTGTCGGACAACTCGGGGCCGCGGCCGACGGGCAAGTACCAATCGAACGTTGAGGCGTTGATCGTGCGCTCGCCGGCAAGGTGCACGGGCACTGTCGGGGCGATGCCCTCGTAAAGCACCACCTCGGATAATACCGAGCTCCCGAAAAACTCTGTTCGCAGACGTTTCACCCTTGGCTCCGCCTGCGTCGACTCGTAGCCCGGACGCCAGACGTCACCCACATAGTCAAGGTGGCGCCAACCCTCAGATCCGAAGCTGGAACGCAAAGTACGCAGGACGACTCGGTAGCGGAAGGACGGCACGTATCCGGGCTCCTGGGTCCGGATCCGCGCAACCGCGGCGGCCGCGTAGCGCTTGCGAGTCGCCGGCGACTCGATCACCCCCTTCGGCAAGACCGAAGGGCTGGTGGCGGTTGTCGATGCGCTATTGATGAGCGCACGGCTGTCGCGGGCCGAGCCGTCGACGGTCTGGCTGCGGTCGGGCGGGGTCGAAAGGAAGCGCAACGTCGCCGCCATGTGCACGAGATGCAGCATCCCGCTCACCATCTGGAGCCGGGCATAATCGTCGGCCGACTTCGCGTTCGCGGCAGCAGCAACGACATCGTCGTCGGAGTTCTCCGGAGGCCACCAATGGTAGTTGAACAGGCCGCGTGGGCCGATCTCCTCCCCAGCTGCGAACTGGCGGGCAAAGCAGTCCATCAGGAACTTGTCGTCGTAGCGGACGAGGTCAAAGGCTCCGACGGCGTACGCGTGATACGTATTCCACGCCTTGGGCCCGCCGCCCATCGGGATCTCGAACACGGGCCAGAGGCGCTGCTGCAAGAGCATCGGCGGGTTGTCTGAGCTGTACAGCGTGCGGGCCAGGCACTCGTCTTGCATCCGAACCACGAATCGGTCGATCGCGTCGGCTGTCTTGCGCAGCTGGCTGACGTAGCTGCCCGACGACCGAAACCACGGCATGGCGACCCTCGCGAGGGTCGTGTATGTGGTGGCGGTGAATAGCAGCATCGGGACACCGAACCGGTAGTCGAAGCGGGTGACTGTGGGCGGGGCCATCGGGACCGCAGGGACCGTGCCGTCCGAGCGCTGAAAAACCAGGAGCCCGGCAAGGAAGCCGCGGCCCTTATTTGAGTCAGCGTCGTAGGTTGCCGCCCACTCTTGGTCACGGATGCGTGACAGCGGCACGGCGACCTCGTCGACGACGTGCCTCATTTCCGCGAAGATCGCCGCCCTGGCTGCGCCTGTGGGCTTCTCCACCGACAGGCGGCGCAGCAGCCCGTCAACGACGTCGATTCGGCCGTCCAGGTTGGCGTGCATATCGACCATGTCCGAGGCTCGGGCGATCTGCTCGAGTCCGGTCACCTGGCCCTTCAGGCTGTAGAGAACCTTCGCGAGCTCCGGGCTCAAACCGTCGTCCTCCATGAGCATGCTCATGATCGACAACATCACGCCGACCGCCCAAACATAAACCGAGACCGCCGTCGCCGCGATCTTGGCGAGGCCCGCGACCGAACTCAGTAGGGTCACCAGCTCCCGGGATGCGCCATACCCGACCCAGGCCTCGATGTCCTCAGCCGAGGATGGAAGCAGACCCCCGAGCTCTTTGAACGCATCCTCCAACTTCTTGGCCTCGAAGTGGATGCCTTGGGGCGGCAAGTAGACCTGTACATCGTCGGCCGGACCTGTGGTCAGCTTCCCGCTCTCGTCGAGATAGAGGCTCCCGCCGACCTTGACGACGAACGACATGCTGACCTCCAGAGGTACTTCCAGTCGGTGCGCCCTACTTAGGCTTCCAGCATGCATGTGCAGAGGGGCTGAGGGAAGTGCTTTACGCATGGATCGAGGCGGCGAGGCGCTGCTACTAACGGACGCCAAAGGCGATCTGTATCGGTCACGGCACGAAACCGGCGCATACCTTTCGAGCGCCCGCCTGCTTCGTGATTCCGGCCTCGTGCCGCGAGGCGCTTTGGTCGCGGTGCGTGCCTGCAGGACAGGGTCCGGCGCGCACTCAGTTGGGAACGAAGCGCACTCTGAGGGCTGGCAGGTCGGGCTGGGCGCGGAACCCGGCAGAAATCCACGACCTGCATTGCACGTGAGTGACGTCGGTGGCCCACCACGCGTTGTACCGGCATGCCGACGGTAGGCCGCCGTCGACAAGATCAGCAAGGGCGGCGAACGAGCCCCTCGACCGGGCCGTTCTTGTCGCTCAAGAGCCCGTGGTTGGTAGGTATTTGGACATGTGCACGTCGAGTTGGCGTGGACCTAACGTTACCTCTGAGTGGTCAGCGGCACCGTCTTGATTTGCGTCACACCGCCGCCAAGCGGCAGGCCGTCAGGAGTTGCCGGCTAGGCGGGTCTGTGAGTCCGATCCCATCCGACTTTGCCGGCTGAAGCGCTGCCCCGCTCGCACGCTATCGGACCCGGATACCACCTTTCACGACCAGGTAGATCTGACAGGAAGTATCGGCGACATCGTCACACGCCAGCGGAATCCGGTGGCGCCTCCAAGCGTCCTCGGAACTGGGTGGCCAATCCAGGAGGTGTGGAACGGGCGGGCTGAGTGCGTCTTGGCTCAACGGCCGCGGTCGGCCTCGATCTGCGAGGGCAGGCCGAGTTCGGGCTCGCTGGTGTAGGCGGCGGCCGCCCCGCGAGCAAGGTCGGCGTAGTCGCCGAGCCGCTCCCACGTGAGAGCGGCGTCGGGATGCGGGTACCGCGGCCACCCGAGTAAGGCGACGGGCCCGTCGTCGGCGAGCACGAGCACGCTCAGCGACCCGTCGTCGTGACGGGCCACCGCCACCTCGCCGGGCGCGGTCGTCCCGAGTTCGGTCCAGGCGTCCTCGCCGTCTGCGCTGAGGCCGCGATGGCGCACCGCGCCGTCGGTGAAGACTGCGACGACCGCGGGCGCGGCGCCGTCGGACCCGATCGTGGCGCAGGAGCGCACCCCGTCGCCGAGCTCGGACCACTGCGCACCGGCGCCCGCGACGGCATGGCGCAGCCGGCCGTCGGCAGTGATCGCGAGTACGTGCACGGCATCGGCACCCGCCGCCAGCGTGACCTCGGTGGCCTCCTCAAGTCCCAGGTCGGTCCACGTCGGGTCGGTGTCGGCGAGGCTCGTCCAGTACACGCGGCCGCTGTCGTCGATGCCGGCGACATGCCCGCTGCCGTCGTCTGCGCTGATCGCTGCGGCCGCGCGAATCGTGCCGGGCACGAGCTGGGCGGAGGTCGTAGCCACCGAGTGCGCTGCCTGGGCCTTCCTTTGGCGGGTCACTGCGAGGTGGCCGCTCGGGGCGAGCGCGAGGGTCGTCGACTCAGCTCGACTGCCACCTAGAGCGGCGACGAGGCCGGGCCGCAGTTGGGTGACGACAGCACGGGTGAAACGGTAGAAGCGCATGTCGTGGGGGCTCCAGCCGTCGAAGTTCCAGTCCCCATCGGTGAGCGTGATATCGACGAACAGGGCTGTTTCGTAGGCCTGGAACGCGTTCGGGTTACCGAGCGTGTACGTGTGCGACTCGGCCAGCGGGAGCACCGGACCCGGGTCGGGCCCGGTCTGTAGGCTCGGGTGGCATTGGAGGTAGATCACCGCCCGCTGCACGTCCTCACTCTCGCTCGACCAGCCCGAGATGCCCTGAGGGGGTGGCGTGCGCGGTTCCTGCGTGACATCGGTGGCGAAAGGGGTCCACTCCCACCAAGAGCCGGAGTTGATGTGCTGCACGGTCAGCGACGCCCAGAGCGTGCGCCCGGCCTGCTCGATGGCAATCTCCTGGTCGAAGATGATCGAGCCGCCCGCGGGCATCGGGTCGGCCAGCGTGCGATGACCCCCCACGGTCCACGCGTCGACATCGCCTGCCGCCGCGTAGAACGAGTAGGGGAAGCCGAGGAACATCCCCTGACCGCGCGGCGCAAGGGAGGCGCCGCCGAAGCGGACGACGGCGCGGCGGGTGCCCGTGACGATGCGACCGCTGAGCTGGGGGTTGGTGCGCGGATCGACCGTGGCGCTGCGCTCGGCGACGATCCGGAATCGGTACTCGTGTCCTTGGCGCAGCGGTGAACCGATGCCGTCGAACATCATCGAGTGCGTGGTGCCGATGCCCGGGCGCGCCCAGTAGCCGGCCAGCGCGTTCGTCGACGCGTCGATCAGCTCGACCCACGGTGAGCTGGGCAGGCCGGTGCCGAAGCGCAGCCAGATGACGTCGCCGCGGGCGACGACTCGCACCTCGCGGATATCCTGCGCCGGGCTCGACGGCGGCACCGGTGGAGCAGGGATCGACAACGCGGTGCGCACCGTCACCTGGGCCAGGGACCGCTTCGCGGTGTCGCGCAGCGTGTAGACGACCGTGTCGGAGAAGCCGAGATCGTTAGTGACCGTTCCAGTGCTGGCGGCCTTGTTCGCGGCGCCGGGCAGCACCGACTCCGCAGCAGCGTTCGCCGAACGGTAGACACTGGCCGAAACTGCAGGGTTGCCGGTGCCCCAAGAGAGGCTCACGGTCTTGCGTGCCTTGCCCGCGACCTGCGCCTGGGTGAAGAGGACCGGGTTCGGTGTCGCGGTGAATACGACGGCCATTGCTGCATCCCCCGTCCGTTCGGCGAAAGCCGGGCGTTCTGCGCCGCGGGCCGTTGCCGTTCCCGATAGTGTGCCGCGCCCGGGTGCAACGTGGGAACCCCATGGCGCGCCTGAGTGAGCGACCGGCTACTTGGACAGGGCCACCTGCACGCCGCGCCATCATGTGGACGTCGCGTCATAGCGCCGCCAGCCGACCTTGTAGGTCGCTGCGGTCGACGTGGCCAATCGTGTCAATTGTCGATGCAATCTCCGAGTTGCGCGTTGGATAGATCTGCGCCGCTGAGGTCCGCATTCCGGAGGTCGGCGCCACGCAGATCGAGGCCACGAAGGTTGGCTCCTCGCAAGCGCGCCCCGTTGAGGTTGGCGCCGGCGAGTTGAGCCATGCCCCCCATTTGGTGGTCAGAACCTGATGCTGGCTCTGAGGAATCAACTCCCGCTTGCGCCTTGGCGGCCACGGTTGGTTGGCTGGTTGCCGTGACTGCCGGTGCCGCCGTGCCGTTGGCTTGTTCGACTCTCGGGCCCTTGTCGACCTCGTCATTGTCTGGAGTGTCCAGCACGGCTATGACGTACCCAACCGCCAGCCCTGCGACGGCTGCCAATGCAATCCACGCCCCCTGTGGGCGCCAGAGCGCTCCTGAGATCGCGATGGCCAGGATTGCCCCCAGGGCGAGCGTCCATGGAGATGCGAGTCGTCTGATGGCAGCACCTCCGATGTGAGGATCGTCCAACCTAATCGCAGGTGGGCCTATCTTCTCGGGTGCGACACACCCATAATTGGTCCGGTCGGCGCGAAGGGGTGGTAGTACATGGCACTTCGAATCTGTCGCGCTCTAGCTCGCGTGCTGTTTGCCGTCGTGATCCTCAATCCGGACCAACGGCCCAGCATCAGGATGCCCGGCCACCTCTATCGCGAGGGTCGTGCATGTACGCAGCCGGGGTGCCCCGGACGGCTCAAGTGGAACAGCCAGGGGTTGCTCAAGTGCAAGCAGTGCTTCACAACGTTCGTTCGGGCCGATTGAGACGACTATGTCGATCGCAAACTCAGCCATCGAAGTCGGCAACAAGGTTGGGCGTTCATTCAGCCTCAGTTCTATGTTGCCCGCCCTCGTGCTGGTTGGTTGGATCTTCGTCCTGGTTCCGGCAACGCTTCCCTTTGGGGCGGCGTTCAACGCGGAGGCGTTCCAAGCCAGCATCACCCAGTGGTCGCTCGCGAGGGCCGGGGCCCTGCTCTTGTCCACCTTCATCGTCGCCCTCGTGCTCCATCCCCTCCTCTTCGCGACGACCCAGCTTCTAGAGGGCTACTGGGGTCCGAGCCGGGTAGCCGTCGCGTTCGCTCACAGGAGGGCGCTTACGTACCGCGCCAGAGCGACAAAGTTGGAGGATGTTGAGGAGCAAGCCGCCCAGGCGGTCGAGCGACATGCGACATCTGCCGCCGCGGCCTCCGGGATCGCGTTAGACGGCGATGACTTCGCTGATTTTCGCGGTGGATGGCTGGCATCTCCGGGGGGCAAAATAGCCTTCCTCAGCGAGTGGAGACGAGACGCGGCGGCGAAGGCCCGCGAGGGTTTCCCCGTGGAGGGCAACCGAACGATGCCCACTCGTCTCGGGAACGCGTTGAGGCGAGACGAGGACAAGGTCGGTCAGCAATACGGACTCAGTGCGCTTGCGGTGGCTGGCCACATCAGCCTCTTGGCGCCCGCCGAGCAATCGGCGTACGTAGCGGACGCCCGCCAGCAGCTCGACAGAGCTGTGCGCCTTTGTTCCGTGGGCCTGTTCGCCGCTCTCCTCACGTTCGCCTGGCTGATCACCAGCGGATGGCTGCTGGCGCTCGCGATCGTGCCGCTTGCATTCGCGCACCTTTGCTACCGCGGCTCAGTGGCATCAGCGCAGGAATACACATACGCCGTTGCCGTGCTGCTCGACCTCAATCGGTTCACCCTCTACGACGCGCTACATCTGGATCCTCCAAGTTCGACCAGCGCGGAGGTCGCTCAAAATGAACAGCTCACGCAGTTATTGATCGGTCGGCGCGTCGATCTGCCCTACAGACACCCATGATTCGGACAAGCGAAATGACCTGACGCGTTCGGCGGCTTCGCGTGCTAAGTGCCGACACCCGGGCCGACAAGTGGCCTCACTCGCTGCGATGATCGGCCGATGAGCCCGGAGAGCGAGCCCTCAGACCCGGCCGCTCTCCGTCGCCGCCAAGCGCGGGAGAACGCCGAGTACCACCACGCGGCTGGAGCGCGGGCGGCAGAGGCCGAGGCGCGGCGGACGGCCCCGATGGTGGCGGCCTTCGCTGAGGCGATGCGGTCGGCGGGCGTCGAACCCACTCGTTTGCGGGCACTCCCCTACAGCGGCGGCGGGAGCCTGCGCACCGACGTCGTCGGCTGGTACGTGCGGCGGGACCGTCGGGCTGCCGTCGGCACGGACGGCCGCTGGTACGTGCTCGTCGTGGCGCCCAGCCTGCGGGGACGGTTGGCCGGCGTCCACGTCGAGCCCACCGACGCCCCGCTCCAGGTCGGAGCGGGTGGCCGGGACGGTGACTCGGTGGCCTTGGACGTCCTGCTCCGGCTGCGGCTGGAGGCCGGGCCCGACTACCCCTCCTGACGCCCCCCAAACGCAAAGGAGTTGGCACGCCACTTCGCTCAGCTGCGCCCCTAACGCTGGGGCCTCGCACAACCGTTGGGGTAGCTGAGGTGCGTCATAGCGCCGCCTGCCGGCTTCGTGACGGCGGGTTGCGTGCGTTGTAGGGCTGCGCCTGGAGGTCGGGAGGCGGGCAACCCTTGGACCTGCCGCCCTATGGCTTCCCCCGGGCTGTTAGGGACAACGCCTCGCCCAGAAAGCCACGGAGTTCCAGGGCGGCATCACACGACCGGCGATGCAAGCAGGTAGCGGATCCGGGTCACTGCCGGGCCACCACCGGCCAGGGCGCGAAGAGCTCGCGACCACCGACTGCTAGCAGCGCCGCAAGCGTCCAGAGTCCGACCGAGATCGAAAGGTAGTGGGCACCGTCGTACAGATTGTGGTGGTCAGGGTCACCGACCGCGTAGGCGATGAAGGGCAGAGCCACGAACCAGACCGCTGCCAGGACCGGGGCCAACCAGGTCGGCCGACGGTGGGCGAGTGCCCACCCTCCGACGACAGCACTGAGCAGAAACACCCCCAGGCCCATGGGGGCTGCCAGGAACGGGAGCGCGAGCAGAGCCGCGAGCCGCCAGAGCTTCGAGCGGCCGGTCAGGCGCGCGCATCGCAACAGCCCCAGTCCCAGCCCGCCGATCGCCGCGCTGATGATGATTGCTAGCGTGCCGGACCAGCTGAACCCCTCCGGATGGACGACGATCAGTCGCATCCACAGCCGCGCGAGCGCGCCCACCCAAGCACCCAACAGGAAACCGACCGCGCCCGAGGCGACCACGTGTCAGACCACCAGCGGAGGCGCGAACATCATGGCCGCTCCCAGGCGTTAAGGAAGACCAACCGCTTCTGTGCCTCGGGGTGGACGCTGAGTGTTATCACGACGGCTATACCGCATTGTCGGCGTCGGCGACGAGGGCTGGCAAGCGATGCGCAAGGGCCCCATGTCGGCACTCACAGGCCGCGATATGTCGTTCGGGTAGGGACGACGGGGTGCGTCATACCGCCGCGTGCGGCGTTGTCGCTTCAGTGACGTGAGAACTACCGTCCCCACATGGAGTACATCCTCAACGGTGTCCAGCGGTCCTTGGACGCTCAAACGGTGCGGACACGCGTGCTGGCCGTTCCTCCGGACGAGGTCCGGACGCACTGGATGGAGATCGACGGACGACGGTGGCCCGTCAAGCAGGCTTTCCGTGTGGCGACGGGCGTATTTGATGAACCCTTCATCAGTCACTTCGCGATCGGCATCTTCCGCCGCTTGGGCTTCGCGACTAGTCCTCTTCCCAAGGAGTCGAC
>JBBRVU010000140.1:0-11063 GCA_038246575.1 Actinomycetes bacterium
CGGCACCCCAACCGGCATCGACGTGACGAAGGTCGTGCGCACCGGCCTGCTGCCGCACATCAACACCGGTATGGCGGGCAAGACCGCCGGCATCGGTCAGGTGGGCGCCGGCCTGGTCAACCCGCCGCAGGAGATCTTCCCGGCCGCACTAGCGGCATTGGCCCGGAAGGTCCCCCCATCCGCAGCCTGACCACCGCGGCTGGGGCCTTTGGGCCCGGCCGCACACGACATCGACCGCACTACTGTTCGGTGATTGCGTCCCGACGGCCAGCCCGAACGGATTCGGTAATGGCCGTGACACATAGCGTGAGGAGCGGCATGACCGTCGCGTTCGAATACCGAGCCCCGGCCACAAGAACCGAGCTCTTGGGCGTGCTCGCCGACCAAGGACCGTCGGTGCACCTGCTGGCCGGAGGGACGGACTTGCTCGGCGATCTGCGACTCGGCCTGGTCCGGCCTGCGGTCGTGGTCGACCTGAAGAAGGTCGACGGCTACTCCGCCCTGTCCTGGGGCGAGGACGACGGTCTGATCATCGGTCCGGCGGTCACCATCAACGCCATCCTGGACGACCCCCGGGTACGCGAGTCGTACCCGCTGCTGGTCGCCTGCGCGCACGACCTCGCGTCGCACCAAATCCGCAACCGGGCGACGGTAGTTGGCAACGTCGTGAACGCCTCGCCGTGCGCCGACATGGCGCCCGCCCTGCTCTGTCTGGGCGCGCGAGCCGTCATCTCGTCCCGGACGGGTCAGCGGACTGTCCCGTTCACCGAGTTCTTCACGGGGGTGAAACGCACCGTGCTCAGACCGGACGAGATCCTCGAGGCGATCGTGGTTCCCCCGGAGACCGCCGGTGCCCGGGCCTCGTACCGCAAACTCAAGCGGATCAAGGGGCACGACCTCGGCGTCGTCGGTGTGGCCGCGATGACCAACGATGGGGCACTGCGCCTCGGGATCAGCTCCTGCGCCCCGACCCCTGTGCTGGTCGAGGGGCTCTCGGCGGGCGACTCCGCCGAGGAGGTCGTCGCGGCCGCGTACGCCGCCATCAGCCCGATCAGTGACGTGCGCTGCAGTCGGGAGTACCGGCAGCGCATGGTGGAGGTTTACGTGCGTAGAGCACTGGAGGAGGTCGCATGCTGAGGATCTCGGTGACCGTCAACGGTCACCGCTTCGAGCACGAGGTCGAGGAGCACTGGACGCTGCTCCGGTTCCTGCGGGATGGCCTGGGGATGACGGGCACTAAGGAGGGGTGCGGCGCCGGCGAGTGTGGCGCGTGCACCGTCTTCCTCAACGGGAGGACCGTCAACTCCTGCCTCGCGCTGGTGGCCGAGGCGGACGGCGGCTCGATCCTGACGATCGAGGGCGAGGCAGCGGCGGGCAAGCTGTCCGACATCCAGGCCGCCTTCGCCCGCAACCACGCCGTCCAGTGCGGGTTCTGCACCGGTGGGATGATCATGTCGGTACGTGACCTCCTGCAGCGCAACCCCAAGCCGAGCGTCCCGGAGATCAAGTCTGGCATCGAAGGCAACTTCTGCCGCTGCACCGGCTACGAGCAGATCGTCGAGGCGGTCCTCGATGTTTCCGGGCAGCTTGACGAGTCCTCGAAGGGGGAGCTGCGGTATGTCTGAGCACGCCACCGTCACCCGGCGGGAGACAACCGTGGGCACCGATGAGCAGCGCGTCGAGGTGATCGGCAAGCTCACCGGCGACGCGCTCTACACCGGTGACCTGCTGCTGCCCGGAATGCTGCACGCGAAGGTCAAGAAGAGCCCGCACGCGCGAGCCACGATCCTTCGGATCGACACGTCGAAGGCCGAGGCCCTGCCCGGGGTCCACGCCGTCCTCACCGGGCACGAGCTCGACTACCGCCTGGGGTTGTACGTCGTCGACAAGGACATCCTGGCGAAGGACGTCGTCCGGCACTTCGGCGAGGCCGTCGCAGCGGTGGCCGCCGAGACCGACGACATCGCAGAGCGCGCCGTCGACCTGATCGAGGTCGAGTACGCGGTGCTCACTCCGGTCCTCGACCCCATGGAGGCCATCGGCGCGGACGCGCCACTGGTCCACCCGGACCTCGGCAACTACTCCTACGTCGAGGCCGCCTTCGACCCCCAGCCAGGCACCAACATCGCCAACATCATCCGGATGCGCAAAGGGGACGTGCAGAAGGGCTTCGCCGAGGCCGAGTGGGTTATCGAGCGCGAATACACCAACCCGTCGGTCCAGCACGTCCCCCTGGAGACCCACGTCGCGATCGTGCAGTGGAAGGCCGGCGACGAAGTCACCATCTGGACGAGTGCGCAGTCCCCGTTCACGGTGCGCAACCTGTTCTGCACGGCCATGCGGCTGCCGATGAACAACGTGCGGGTGATCGTTCCCACGGTCGGCGGTGGGTTCGGTGGAAAGGCCGGCATCCACCTGGAGCCCCTGGTCGCGTGCCTGTCCCGGAAGGCGGGCGGGCGGCCGGTCAGGCTGCAGGCAACCCGCGAGGAGGAGTTCAGCCTGCTGCCCTGCCGCAGCGCGCTCACGTACCGCATCAAGACGGGCGTGCGTTCCGACGGAACCATCACCGCGCAACAGATGTCGATGTACTGGGACGCCGGTGCGTACGCCGACTACGCGGTCAACGTGACGCGTGCCTCGAGCTACTCGGCGGGAGGCCCGTACGACATCCCGAACGCCGTCGTCGACGCCTACACGATCTACACCAACAAGCCGTACGGGACGGCCTACCGCGGCTTCGGCCATGTGGAGTTCTTCTGGGGGCTCGAGCGGCACATGGAGCTGGTCGCCCAGGTCATCGGGATGGATCCGTTGGAGTTCCGCACCAGGAACCTCCTGCAGCCCGGCTCCACCACCCTGACCGGAGAGACGATCACCGAGCACACCGGCAACCCGCGCAAGTGCCTGGCCGAGGCGGCCGCAGCGATCGGCTACGGGCACCTCACACCGCAGGAGGAGCAGCACGAGCGGCATACCGGCCGCAAGATCGGGAAGGGGCTGGCGACCCTCCACAAGGCGCCCGCAATGCCGTCGTTCACCGCCAGCTCAACTGTGGTCAAGATGAACTCCGACGGCTCGGTCGTCGTCAACTTCGCGCTGATGGAGATCGGCCAGGGCTGCAACACCGCGATCGCCCAGATAGCCGCCGAGCGGCTCCGGTTCCCGATCGAGAAGGTCAAGGTGGCCATCGAGCGGGACACCGACAAGGAGCCCTACGACTGGCAGACGGTGGCCTCCAAGGGTCTCATCCTCTCCGGCAACGCGACGATCCTGGCCTGCGACGACTTGCTCGCCCAGGGCTACGCGGTAGCCGCCCAGGTCCTGCGCGCACAGCCGTCCGACCTCGACCACGACGCCGAGAAGGTCTTCGTCAAGCACCGCCCGGACCAGTCGGTCACCTGGGCCGCCCTGTCGATCGGCTACGCCTACCCGAACGGCAACGGCGTCGGCGGTCCGCTGATCGGCGTGGGCCGCTACATCGCGCAGGGCCTGTCCAACCTGGACAAGCAAACCGGGCAGGGCAACCCCGCGCTGGACTGGACCTACGGCGCGCACGGTGTGGTCGTGGACGTCGATCCCAGCACCGGCGAGTTCGACGTGGTCAGGATCGCCTCGATCTACGACGTGGGCAGGGTGATCAACCCTGGCATCGTGCGGGGACAGTGCCTCGGCGGCATGGTCCAGGGCCTGGGGACCGCGTTGTGCGAGGGCTACATCTACGACGAGCAGGGCCGCCTGTTGAATCCGTCGTTCACCGACAACAAGATTCCGACGGCGCAGGACATCCCGGAGCAGATCGAGTGCGCGGCCGTGGAGACGGCCCAGCTGGACGGGCCGTTCGGCGCACGGGGCGTCGGGGAGCATCCGATGATCTCGGTCGCGCCGGCGATCGGAAACGCCATCCAGCAGGCGACAGGCGCCCAGCTGATGCACATGCCGATCCGCTCCGAGGACGTGTGGCGAGCTCTGCAGGACATGGAGCCGATCGACAACTGGATCACGCAGACGCCAGCCGGGTCCTGCCGCTCCGAGCTGCCGACCGGTCATCTCCCACTCCCGGAGGTCATCATCGCGCCTACGCGGGTCGAGGTGCCCGTCCTGCACTGACCTTTGCCCCGACGCCGACTTCACGACGTGGTCGGCGTCACCGCCCCTGACGAACTGCGCGTACTCCCAGCCGCCCACGACGCGCCACCCATCAACAGCGGGATGCGCGGGCTTTGTCTCCGACCCGGAAGGAGTGAGATTCAGATGGCAAGTCCCACACTGTGGAGGGTCCA
Organism: Actinomycetes bacterium; assembly: GCA_038246575.1. Classification (GTDB taxonomy): domain Bacteria; phylum Actinomycetota; class Actinomycetes; order JACCUZ01; family JACCUZ01; genus JACCUZ01. The sequence goes on from JBBRVU010000140.1 coordinate 4,281, forward strand.
CGGCGACGGGCGTCACGTTGCACCCGGGGCTGTGGTTGCTCCCGAAGAGCGACTCGCCTGGCCGCAGACCACCGGCATCGGTGTTCAGCACGTCATCGCGATGTTCGGTGCCACGTTCCTGGTACCCGTGCTCACGGGGTTCCCGCCCACCACCACCATCTTCTTCTCCGGGGTCGGCACAATCATCTTCATCCTGATGACCAGGGGCCGTGGTCAGCGACTGGGGCTTCCCAGCTACACCGGGTCCAGCTTCGCCTTCATCTCCCCGGTGATCGCCGCCAAGACGCACGGAGGCATCCCCGCGGCCCTGGGCGGCATCCTGGCCGCAGGGCTAGTCTTGTTCCTGATCGGCGTTCTGGTGAACCGCTTCGGGTCCCGCTTGATCAACTTCTTGATGCCTCCGGCCGTCACGGGCGCCGTCGTCGCACTCATCGGCCTAAATCTCGCCCCCACGGCGTGGGCCAGCTTCTCCAAGCAGCCCTGGACGGCGTTCATCACGCTGTCGGCGATCATCCTGGCGACGGTCCTGCTGCGCGGCTTCCTCGGCCGCGTCTCGATCCTGATCGGCGTGGTCATCGGTTACCTGGTGGCGTGGCCCCAGGGCCAGCTGAGCACGCTGTCCACTAGCGTCAGCGACGCCAAGTGGTTCGGCGCCCCGGACTTCCAGACCCCGACCTTCAGCTGGGCCGCCATCGCCTTGATCGTCCCAGTCGTTGTCGTCCTGATTGCTGAGAACACCGGTCACATCAAGGCTGTCGCCTCCATGACCGAACGCAACCTCGACGCCTCCCTCGGACGGGGTTTCATGGGTGACGGTGCGGCGACGATGCTCGCCGGCGCGGGTGGCGGCTCCGGGACGACGACCTACGCCGAGAACATCGGTGTCATGGCAGCGACGCGAGTCTACTCCACAGCTGCCTATCTCGTGGCCGGCATCACCGCGATCGTCCTGGGCATGATCCCCAAGTTCGGTGCCCTGATCGTCAGCATCCCGGTGGGTGTCCTCGGCGGCGCCACGATCATCCTCTACGGCCTGATCGCGGTGCTCGGCGGCCGCATCTGGGTCGAGGCGCGGGTGGACTTCAAGAACCCGGTGAACCTGTTCCCGGCGGCGGTCGGCCTCACGCTCGGTGCGGCCAACGCGACCTGGATATCCTCCGGTGGGGAGGGACAGATCTCCTTCAACGGCATCGCCATCGGCGCGTTCGCGACGATCATCATCTACCAGATCATGCGCTACGCCTCGCAGTTCGGCATCTACCGGGACTCGCCGCTGCTGGCTTCCGGACTGCGGCCGTCGGACACCACCGCCGGCTCGACGACGTCGGGGCAGTACGTCTCCGGGCATGCAGCTGCGGCGGGCGAGCCACCCACCAAGGCCTGATGGCCACAACAAGGCCGGGCAGACGAGAAGCCAACCAACGAGGAGATTCGACTCACATGCCACGTCCCATCGAAGTCCGCAAGGTCCCCATCGAGAGCGTCAGCGACGCCAGCGGGTTGTCCGAGCTCATCGCCAAAGGTGTCTTCTCCGCCGACGACGTCATCGCCGTCGTAGGCAAGACCGAGGGCAACGGCGGTGTCAACGACTACACACGCATCATCGCCACCAACGCGTTCCGCGACGTCCTGACGGAGCAGGGCAGCCGCACCAAGGAACAGGTGGCAGCGGTCCCGCTGGTCTGGTCAGGCGGCACCGACGGTGTCATCAGCCCGCACGCGACCGTCTTTGCCTACGCCCCCGAGGGCGCCTACCCGGTCAGCGACGAGCCACGGGTCACGGTCGGCTACGCGATGAGCGAACAGATCCTGCCCGAGGACATCGGCCGACCCGCCATGGTCGAGAAGGTTGCGGCTGGAGTACGCAAGGCGATGGAGACGGCTGGCATCACCGACCCCAGCGACGTGCACTACGTGCAGACCAAGACCCCGCTGCTGGTCCAGGACACCATCAACGATGCCGAGCAGCGAGGCCAGACCGTTTTCACCCACAACACGCTCGAGTCGATGGATGTCTCCAACGCGACCACCGCGCTCGGTGTCGCCCTCGGGCTGGGTGAGATCGAGATGCCCACCGCGGAGCAGATCTTTCGTGACCTGTCCCTGTTCTCGTCAGTCGCCTCCTGCTCCTCCGGCGTCGAGCTGGACCAGGCCCAGATCGTGCTCGTCGGCAACGCACGCGGGATCGGTGGGCGCTACCGCATCGGCCACAGCATCATGCGCGACGCGCTGGACATCGACGGTGTGTGGGAGGCCATCAGGGGCGCTGGCCTCGACGACATGCCCGCCGACACCCCGCATCCCCGCTACATCAAGGGCCGGCTCGTCAATCTGTTCCTCAAGTGCGAGGCCGATCCCACCGGCCGGGTCCGCGGACGTCGCAACATCATGCTGGACGACTCCGACGTCACCTGGCACCGCCAGATCAAGGCCGCCGTCGGCGGCGTCGTAGGAGCCGTGACCGGTGACCCGATGAACTTCGTGTCGGTTGCCGCCGTGCACCAAGGCCCGTCCGGCGGCGGCCCGGTGATCGCGATCGTCGACCTGGGCGCCTGAGCACGGAGGTTGGGGCCGGAGCCGAGCGGCGGCCGGGCACGGTGTCAGCAGAGTACGGGCTCCCGGCGCCAGGCCTCGGCCGTCGCCTCGACGGCGCCGGCGATCCGGAGCAGTTCCAGGTCACCTCCTGGCCGTCCGACGAGCTGGACGCCGACCGGCAGCCCCTGGTGGGTATACCCGCACGGCAGCGACAGCGCGGGAAGGCCGGTGGCGCTGATCAGGTAGCAGGACGCCATCCAGTCCAGGTAGCTGCCCATCGGCTTGCCATCGATCTCGGTGACCCACGGCTGGTCGACGGGGAACGGCGGCACCTGGCTGACCGGCATCGCCAGCACGTCGACGCTGCGCATGAACGCCTGCACCCGCAGGTACAACTCGGTGCGCAGCTCGAACGCGTGGGCCACGTCCTGCCCGCGCAGGTGCAGGCCCTGCTCGATGTTCCAGGCCATGCTGTCCGCGAGCTGGGCCCGCCGCTCGCGGTAGTCCGGGCCGAACGCAGCGGCGTAGTGCCAGGCCCGCAGCACTCGGAATGCGTCGTCCGCGCCGCTGAGGTCGGGACCGCCCTCCACCAGGTACAAGCCTGCTGTGAGCAGCGCCTCCCGCCCGTCCCGTTCGAGCACCTGGACAACGGTCGGGTCTACGGGCAGCCCCTCCGGCCGAGGCCACCAGGCCACTCGCGCGCCGCGGACGTCTGCGTCCAAGGGATCCGCGAACCGGCTGCCGTCGCCGGGCCAGGCCACCGGGCTGCGCGGGTCGTACCCCGCGAGCACCGAGAGCAGCAGGGCGAGGTCTGCGACCGTGCGGGCCATCGGCCCGTCGACGGCCAGCGTGAACCATCCGTCGCGCGCCGGCCACGTGGGCACCAGGCCGGCGGTGGGTCGCAGCCCTACGACGTTGCAGAATCCGGCCGGGTTGCGCAGCGAGCCGCGCATGTCCGTGCCGTCGGCCAGCGGCACCATGCGCGTGGCGAGCGCCGCGGCCGCGCCGCCGCTGCTGCCGCCCGCCGTCCGGCTGGGGTCGTAGGGATTGCGGGTAGGACCGAAGACCTCGTTGACCGTCTGCGAGCCGGTCCCGAACTCCGGGGTGTTGGTCTTGCCGATCACTACCGCTCCGGCGGCCCGGACTCGCTCGACGAGCAGCGAGTCGCGCTCTGGCACGTGGTCGGCGTAGATCGGGGAGCCGTACGTCGTGCGGACGCAGCGGCCCGATCGGATCGCCGCGCGCGATCGCCTGGTCAGCAGCCGAGGCTCGCTCCCAGGCCCGCTCAGCCGTCAACGTGACGATCGCGTTGACCACTGGGTTCCAGCGGTCGACCTGCTCCAGGTGGGCGGTCAGGACCTCTCGGGCGGACACCTCGCGATCCCGCAGCAGTCTGGCCAGTTCGGTGGCGGTGGCCCGGTGAAGCCCAGTGGTCGTCATCCATCCGCCTCGAGGGTGCAGTCGCAGGGGCGAGCCTACCCAGCAGGGAGCCCGAGTTCGCGTCTGCATCTGCGGGATCAGCGGCCCGGGACGGGCTGCGCGTGCCTGGCCCTCCAGATCGGGCCCTGTCCCGCGGAAGCATCGGACAGCGCGGATGGGGAGACGACGGTCAGCCAGCACTGGTCACCGTGAGACATTCCGGTCTTGAGACGGAAGCCAAGGACGTCCTCGTAGAGAGCCAATGCCTTGCGTCGATCTGCGACCAACTCGTCCATGTGCTGGGAGATCGCCTGCTGTGAGGACGCGAGCTGGTGGCCTGGCTCCGGGGCTTGCGGTGCCCGCCGGTGTCGATGGTGAGCCCGTGGTCTGGGCGGTTCGCGCCTCGGTCTCCGACGGGTCAGGGGCTTCGTCTACACCGTTTCCTTGCCGTCACGGACGCCGGCGACCCCGGTCTCCAAGGGGGTCGGGCGCGGCGCGAGATAGGTGACCCCGGCCCCGGTGTTGCGCAATGCGGCGACCTCGAAGCCGGCGCTACTCGTCGACCAGCCCGGCCTGGTGCAGCATCGCCGCCGGCTGCGCGCTGGCGTGGACCTGGAGCTCGCCTTTGCCGAGTGCCGCTTTCAGTGCTCTGACTCGACTCCGTCAAGGGCGTCGCCCGAGATCACGGTGGTGTGCTCCCAGGTAGGCTCCGGTAACGTGTTGGAGATCACTTGCTTCGCTCGTCCGTCAAGCGCGACAAGCTAACGGCCGAGCCGGCGGTACCGCTGCAGGCGGGTGACGAGCCGGTCAGCCGGGTCGGCCCTGAGCAGCGTGACCAGTTCGTGCTCGAGCACCTGCCCCATCCGGCGGCAGAACGCCTCGGGCTCGTCGCGGGCGTCGGGGCGCTCGGCGACGATGCGATCGATGACTCCGGCGCGGAGCAAGTCCAGCGAGCGCACGCCTTGCTTCGCGGCCATCTCCGCAGCCCGGGAAGGGTCGCGGTGCACGATCGCGCTGGCGCCTTCCGGCGGCAGCGGCGACAGCCAGCCGTGCTGGGCGGCGATCGCGCGGTCGGCCGGGACCAGGGCAAGGGCCGCCGCACCCGTGCCCTGCCCCAGCAGTACCGACACGGTCGGAGCATCGAGCATGACGAGCTCGGCCAGACTGCGTGCGATCTCCCGGGCCATCCCGCCCTGCTCGGCCTCCTGTGACAGCGCCGCACCCGGGGTGTCGATGACGCTCACCAGCGGCAAGCGCAGCTCGTGAGCCAGCCGCATCCCCCGTCGCGCGTCCCGCAGCGCGACCGGGCCCATCGGCCGGTCGTTCGTCTGCCCACGCCGGTCCTGGCCAAGCAGGACGCAGGGCGCAACGCCGAAACGAGCCAACGCCAGCAGCAGACCTGGGTCGGCCTCGCCCTGCTCGGTCGCGTTGAGCGGGACGACGTTGGTGGCCGCATGGCAAAGCAGGAGCCGGACGCCGGGACGACCGTCGTGGCGTGAGCGGGTGATCGAGTCCCACGCGGCCACGTCCGGCAACGGTTCGCGGTCCGGCTCGGGCACAGCCAGCAGCCCCCGGCCCGGAGGCGACAGCACGTTCAGTGCCCGGCCCAGGAACGTCGCCAGGTCCTCGGGCGTGAGCACGGCGTCGATGAGGCCATGCTTGTAGAGGTTCTCTGACACCTGGACGCCGGGCGGGAACGGCTCCCCGTACATCGCCTCGTACACACGCGGGCCGATGAGCCCGACTAGCGCGCCGGGTTCGGCAACCGTCACGTGCCCTAACGATCCCCAGGACGCGAGCACTCCTCCGGTCGTGGGATGGCGCAGGTAGACCAGGTACGGCATTCCCGACGCCTTGTGCCTGGCGACCGCCGCCGAGATCTTCACCATCTGCAGGAATGCGATCGTGCCCTCTTGCATCCGGGTGCCACCGGACGCTGGCGCCGCCAGCAGGGGCAACCCCTCGACGGTGGCGCGCTCGACGCCGGCGACGAGCCGCTCGGCTGCAGCGACCCCTACGGACCCGGCGAGGAAGCCGAACTCACCGACGAGCACAGCCACCGACCGCCCGTTGATGCGCCCCGCGCCGGTGACGACCGCCTCGTCGAGTCCGGTGCGATCGCGAGCCTTCTGCAGGTCGGCGGCGTACGCCTCGTCCACCGCCACCGCCACCGGCTCACGGTCCCAGCGGACGAACGAATCCTCGTCCAGGACGAGATCGACGAACTCGAGCGCATTGAGCCGACGGGTCACGTCTGGTCCGCACGGTCCGGACTGTGCTGCACGTATCGCGCTACCACGACCCCATACTCGTCCGGGACGGGTCTCCGGGGTAGGCCGCGACGTCGCACACGCCGATGGCCAGGACCGCCCCGACGGTGCCGTCGAGCGGGAACGCTCGGCGGCGAGGGCCGGCCCCCGCTGGGACGCCGGCGGGTGCTGGCGCTAGCGTCCGGTGCAGCTGCGGGGCGACGACGAGGACTGATCGGGGAGGGCGCTTGGGGTACATCGCAGGCGCTGCTCGCGACGTCCTGCGTCCCGTGCTCCACCGCCCGGCCCATCGGGGCGAGGTGCTCGCGGCGACTCGGGTTGCCGTGGTGCTGGGCCCTGCCCGGCCGGCCGCCGGTGTCGCCGCACGAGGTCCGGCCCCAACACGTCGCGCCAAGCGCGGGCTGCTGGTGATGCTGCCCGCCGTCGAGCTTGTCACCGGAGCGTTGCGGTGAGTCTGCTGTCCGCCGAGCCGCGGGTGGTCACCGTGGGCGCCCAGTTGTTCGCCGACGCCCTGTCGGGGCAGGCGGTGGCGGTGGAGCAGGTGGACTGGCGGCCGCCG
>JBBRVU010000141.1:0-11045 GCA_038246575.1 Actinomycetes bacterium
GCTCGCCGGTCCCAGGGGCAGTTGGCCCTTCGGTCATCGAGGGCCATGTCGACGGGAAGGCCAACGGGCCGTCGGTCTTCTACCGGCTCGGCAACCTGCGACCGGGCAACAAGGTGATGGTCACCCGCAGGGACGGCAGCAAGGTCACGTTCGTCGTCAACGCGGTGCGTCTCTATCCCAAGGACCAGTTCCCGACGCTGAAGGTCTACGGCAACACCCGCGGACCAGAGCTCCGCCTGATCACCTGTGGTGGCCCGTACGACAGCAACCGGGCCGAAAGCGGCTACACCGACAACGTCGTGGTGTTCGCCAGCCAGGCGTGAGCCGTCGAGATCCGACCTCGCTGGTCAGAGGTTGCCGCGCCTGTCCTGCTCCCGCTCGATCGCCTCGAAGAGGGCCTTGAAGTTGCCCTTGCCGAACCCGAGTGACCCGTGCCGCTCGATCAGCTCGAAGAAGACCGTGGGCCGGTCGCCGACCGGCCGGGTGAAGATCTGCAGCAGGTAGCCGTCCTCGTCGCGGTCGACGAGGATCCCTCGCTTCTGCAGCTCCTCGATCGGCGCACGTACCTGTCCGATGCGCTCGCGCAGCGCCGGGTCCTCGTAGTAGGAGTCCGGGGTGACCAGGAACTCCACGCCTTCGGCCCGCATGGCATCGACGGTGTTGAGGATGTCGTTGGTCGCCAGCGCGAGGTGCTGCACACCGGGGGCCTGGTAGAACTCGAGGAACTCGTCGATCTGCGACTTCTTCTTCGCGACCGCCGGCTCGTTGAGCGGAAACTTCACCCGGTGGTTCCCGTTGGCGACGACCTTGGACATCAGCGCCGAGTAGTCGGTCGCGATGTCGTCGCCGATGAACTCGGCCATGTTCACGAAGCCCATGACCTTGTTGTAGAAGGTCACCCACGTCTCCATCTGGCCGAGCTCGACGTTGCCGACGACGTGGTCGAGCGCCTGGAACAGACGCTTCGGTGAACCCGAGCGCTTGCTGAACGTCGACGTGCGCTCGCTATACCCGGGCAGGTAGACCCCGTCGTACTTCGAGCGGTCGACGAGCGTGTGCCGGGTCTCGCCGTAGGTCGCGATGGCCGCGCGGCGGACGGTGCCGTGCTTGTCGCTGACGTCGTAGGGCTCGTCGATGACGCGCGCGCCCTGAGCCCGTGCATGCTCCACGCAGCGGTCGACATCGGGCACCTCCAGCGCGATGTCGACCACCCCGTCGCCGTGAGCGCGGTGGTGGTCGAGCAAGGGGCTGGCGGGGTCGACCCCACCGGTGATGACGAAGCGGCACGAGCCGCTCTTGAGCACGTAGGCCTTGTGGTCGCGGTTGCCCGTCTCCGGCCCGGAGTACGCCACGAGCTCCATGCCGAAGGCCGACTGGTAGAAGTGCGCGGTCTGCGTCGCGTTGCCGACGACGAAGACGACGGCGTCCCAGCCGGTCACCGGGAACGGATCGGTGCTCGCGTCGTAGTCGACAAGGCCCACCAGCGCCTTGAGCTGCTGGAGGTCGAGGTCGGCGGCGCGTTCCTCGGCGGTCAGGGCGGTGGCGGTCTCGGTGCTCATCCGCTGATGGAACTAGAAGGCGACAGATTGTGCAAGAACTGACAAGATCTCTGCACAGACTGCCCAGCAACCAGCCCGGACTACCGGACGAGGTGTACACGATGACCATCGATCCGCTCGACGCCAGCATCATCGAGATGTTCACCCTCGAGCCGAGGGTCGGTGTCCTCGAGTGCTCGCGGCGGCTGGCCGTGGCCCGCGGCACCGTGCAGGCCCGACTGGACCGGATGACCCGCGCCGGCGTCATCTCCGGCTGGGAGCCACGACTGGACCCGGACGCCCTCGGCTACCCGGTGACCGCCTTCGTCACCCTGGAGATCCGCCAGCACCACGCCAGTCGCGCGGCTCACGACGCGGTGGCCGAGCACCTGGCCGCCATCCCCGAGGTGCTCGAAGCCCACACGACGACGGGCACCGGAGACGTGCTGGCCCGCATCGTCGCGGGGTCCAACGCCGACCTGCAGCGCGTCATCGACCGCGTACTCGCGTCGGAGAGCGTGGTCCGCGCCTCGACCGTCATCGCCCTGGACACCCAGATCCAGCACCGGGTCCTGCCGCTGCTGCGCGAGGCCGCGGCGCGCCGGTCCGAGTAGCCCCGCGCCAGACAAGGCAAAATCGAGGCAAACGCGGCGGCCACCCGCGCGTTGCCCAGAGAGGATGAGCCGTGCCACAGCCGACCGCGCCCCGCCGCGTACGTGCCCATCGCCGGGCAGCTGCCGTCTCGATCTCCCTGGCCGTTGCCCTGGCCGCGGGCGTCGGTCCCGCGACGACGGGCCTCGCCATCGCCGACGAGCAGCCGATGTCGAGCACTGACCTGACGGCCCACGATCTGCTCACTTTCCGGTCAACCGCGAAGCGGCTCGGCAGGGACCTGGCCGGAGTCGTCATCGACGCCGAGACCGGACAACAGGTCTGGTCCCACCACCCGAACGAACGGCAGCTTCCGGCTTCGACCGTCAAGATCATCACTGCGGTCAACGCGCTGTCGTCGATGGGCCCGGACCACCGGTTCGAGACCCGCGTGATGACCAGCTCCACCAAACGACGGGTCGTGCTCGTCGGCGGCGGGGATCCCTCTCTCGCCCGCGCAGGCCTGCGCCAGCTGGCCAGGAGCACGGTGCGCGAACAGCTGCGTCCGCGCGGCCTGGACTGGGTGCGTGTCGAGGTCGACGACACCCTGTTCCCGGCGCCAACCAACGCCTACGGCTGGCGCTCGAGCTACCCGATCCGGGACGTGTCCCCCGTGCGAGCCCTGGTCGTCGACCAGCACCGGCGCTGGGACACCTCGCTCGACGCCGGCCGGATCTTCGCCAAGATGCTGGAGCGGCGCGGCGTGACCGTCAAGCGGGTGCTGCGCCGCCCGCGCCCGGCCGAGTCCACCGTCATCGCAACCGTCACCGGAGACGACCTGGCCAGCCAGGTCGCGACGATGCTGCGCTACAGCGACAACGACATCGCCGAGGGACTGCACCGGCTGGTCGCCCTGCAGACGGGCTACGCCGCCACCTGGTCGGGTGCCGCACAGGCCCAGGTCGCGGGCCTGGCCCGCCTCGGCATGACCCTGTCACCGGCCTCACTGCAGGACGGCAGCGGGCTCTCGCGCAACGACCGGCTGCGGCCGATCGAGGTCGTCTCGGTGCTCCGGACCGCCTTCGACCCGGCACATCCCGAGCTGGCCAGCCTGCAGCAGGGGTCGCTGGCCCTGGCGGGCGTGACCGGCACGCTGGCGCCGGCGTACAAGCGCTACGTCACCCGGCCTACCCAGTGCGCCGCCGGGCTGGTCCAGGGCAAGACCGGGACCTTGTCCGGCGCGATCGCGCTGTCCGGGCTCGCGCAGGGCGCCGACGGCAGGGTCAAGATCTTCTCGTTCCTGCTCAACCGGGTGCCCACCACGCTGGCGACCCGCCGGGCCGTGGACAAGCTCGCAACGACGGTCACCGGCTGCTGGTAGCCGCGGCCGCTCCCACTGCCGTGCGGGAGTCCTCGCGCACACCCGGAGCGCCGGTGTCTACGATGGGGAGATCCTCACCGGTGCGGTCCAGGAACCGGCCGCATCCACCCCTGCCGACCAAGGACAGTCATGGACCTTGATCTCACGACGAGCCGGCTCGAGGACCGCTCCGTCGTCCATGTGGTGGGAGAAGTCGACCTCGAGACGGCGCCGACGCTGGCCGAGCACGCCCTCGACGCTTTGCGGGAGGTCTCCCCGCACGTCGTGCTGGACCTCAGCGGCGTCACCTTCATGGACTCGACCGGCCTCAAGGCCCTGATCACCATCAAGCGTCGCGCCGAGCTCGCTGGCGGCTCGTTCGCGGTGTCCGGCGCGGGGCGCAGCGTGCGCAAGCTGCTCAACGTCACCGGCCTCGATCAGACGTTCGCGCTCTACGACTCGCTCGAGGTCATCGGGTCCGGCCCAGCAGGTGGTCCCGCCGGGACGTGAGCACCTCGATGCTCGCACTGGCCGACGCGGGGCCGGGGACGGCCCGGCGCAGCTCGAGGTGGATCTCGGCGTGCCGCGCCCCGGTCCGGGCGGCCCGCTGGGCCACCAGCCGGTTGACCTCCCGGCGCAGCTCCTCGACCTGACGCCAGGTCGTGGGCTCGCTCGGCTCCGGCTGCCCACCCGGCGCCGACCCGTCGGCCAACAGCTGGCTGGTGCGCCGGCGCAGCTCCCCGTCGCGCGAGGCCAGCAGCGCCGCCGTCTGCTCGGGGGTCAACAGCCCCGGCAGACCGAGGAAGTCCTCGTCCTCCGCCGCCAGCGGACGCGCGTCGGCGACCACCGCCCGCCCACCGTGCAGCAGGTGGGCGAAGGCGGCCTGCGCCTCCAGCGCGGTGAACTCCCCCTCACCTGTCGGCTCGTCCAGGGTCACGGCGGTGATGTCGTCCAGGTCGTCGCTGGCCGGGCCGGCGATCCGCACGACGTGGTCCCGCTGCTCCTCGATCGCCGCCGCCAGCGCCAGCAGCGGTCGTACAGCGGGCAGGAACACGGTCGCCGTCTCCCGCCCGCTGCGGGCGCGCACCACCCGGCCCACTGCCTGGGCGAAGAACAGCGGCGTTCGGTAGGACGTCAGGAAGCCGAGGGCGGCCGCGCGCGGGATGTCGACTCCCTCGCTGACCATCCGGACGCAGACGGCCAGCCGCTGCGTCCCGACGGCGAAGGCGTGGATCTTCTTGCTGGCCCGGGGGTCGTCGCTGAGGATCAGGACCGGCGCCTCGCCCGTGACGCGCTTCGCGATGGCGGCGTACGCCCGTGCGGACTCCTGGTCGGAGGCCAGCAGGATCCCCGCCGCGTCGGGCATGCCGGTCTCGCGCAGGTGCGTGATGCGATCGTCCATCGCGGCGATCACATGGGGCACCCAGGCTCCCGCCGGGTCCAGCGCGGTCCGCCACGCAGCCGCCTCGACGGACTTGGTGCTCTCCTCGCCCAGGGTCGCCGCCAGGACCTCGCCGGCGCTGTTCATCCACCGGCTGGTACCGGCGTAGGCGGCGAAGACCACCGGGCGCACGACCTTGTCCGCCAGCGCCTCCCGGTAGCCGTAGGTGTAGTCCGCCTCGCTGACGATCTCGCCGGGGCCGCTGGCGACGTACCGCACGAAGGGGATGCGCTCGGCCGGGTTGGTCCGGAACGGCGTCCCGGTCAGGCACAGCCGTCGCTTGGCCGGATCGAACGCCTCGCTCACGGCGTCGCCCCACGACCGTGAGTCACCGGCGTGGTGGATCTCGTCGAGGACGACGAGGGTGCGCTTGGCCTCGGTCCGTCGCCGGTGCAGGAGAGGGTGCGCGGCCACCTGGGCGTACGTCGTGACATAGCCGTCTGCCCCCGCCCGGACGGGGCCGACCGAGTTCTTCAGGTTGGGGTCGAGGACCAGCCCGAGCCGGACGGCTGCGTCGGCCCACTGGGTGCGCAGGTGGTCGGTCGGGGCGACGACGATGACCCGGTCGACCAGCCGACGGCTGCGCAGCCTGAGCGCGAGGGCCAGCGCGAACGTCGTCTTGCCGGCGCCGGGGGTGGCGGTGACGAGAAAGTCCCGCGAGAGCTCAGCGGCCTCGTACTTCTCGATGGCCTCGACCTGCCAGGCCCGCAACCCGTGGGTGATCCCGGGCGGGGCAGCAGGGTGCTGGTGGGAGGCGGCGCTGGTAGTCATCGGCCCGGCGAGATTAGCGGGGACCGTCGCACGACATGCCCACCCCCGGCGATGTTCGGCGAACGGAACGCGACGTGTTATTGCGTGTCGTCGCCGCTGCTGTCGTCGCCACCGCGGTCGGGGATCGACCCGTAGATCTCCCGGCAGGCCGGGCAGACCGGGAACCGCTGGGGGTCCCGTCCTGGCACCCAGACCTTGCCGCACAGGGCGATGACCGGGTCGCCCGACACGGCCGACTCCAGGATCTTCTCCTTGCGCACGTAGTGCGCGAACCGCTCGTGGTCGCCGTCGCCGTGACTGGTCCGCGGCGTGGACTCGACCTCCGCCTCGAGCAGGGTCCCGGTGCCCAGGCCCGGCTCCTCCGGTGGCTGCGTCATGAGCCGAAGTCTAGGCCGACGCGCGTTGATGGCTAGTTGAGGGACGGGTCGTCGAGGTAGGTGGAGACCAGCGCGAGGTCGCCGCCCTGCCGGCGCAGCACGGCCCGCCAGAGCCGGTCCGGGTCAGCGGTGAAGGTCTCCCGGAAACCCCCCGACGGATCGGCGTCCACGACGTACCAGGCGCCCTCAGCCAGTTCGTCCTCGAGCTGGCCACCCGACCAGCCCGCGTAGCCCGCGAAGATCCGCAGCTGGCTCATCGACGCCACGACCTCCTCCGGCGTCGTGTCGAGGTCGACCAGGCCGAGCCGGCCGACGACCCGCCGCCACCCCAGCGGCTCAGACTCCGGCCCGTCCGCCGCGACGGCCAGGCCCAGGGCCGAGTCCAGGGCGACGGGCCCGCCCTGGAACAGGACGCCCGGCTCGCAGGCGTACGGCTGCCAGTCAGGCAGGATCTCGGCCACCTCCACCGGGGTGGGGCGGTTGATGACCACGCCCAGAGCGCCGTCCTCGTCGTGGTCGAGCAGCTGCACCACCGCGCGGTGAAAGGCACCCTCACCGAGCTCGGGGGTGGCGACCAGCAGCCGCCCGGCCAGTCCGGCGGTGAGGTCAGGCAGGTTCGGCGCGCTCACCGCCCCATGATGCACGCGCGAGCAGGATTCCGGCGACTACGCCCGCCAGATCGGCCAGGACGTCGGCCACGTCTCCGCTGCGCTGCGTCAGCAGAGCCGCCTGCGCGACCTCGCTGAGCACGGCGTGCGCGACCAGCAGCGGGATCAGGACCCGACCGCGCGGCCAGGCCCGGAGCCCGGTCCAGGCCAGCGCGGCGAACATCAGCAGGTGGACCCCCTTGTCCAGCTGCGGTATCCCGACGGTGGAGGAGACGTTGCTCGGCCAGTACAGCGCGGTCAGGTTCAGCACGACGGCGGCGGCGAACGCCAGCCGCCAGACCCGTGGCGTCAGTCCCGACAGAAGCAGTCGCGAGGAGCCGGTCATACCTCGTCGGGCTCGTCGTCGGGCAGCAGCGAGGTGCCGCTCTCACGGACCTCGCGACTCACCGCAGCGGCGACCGCGGTGGAGACATCGGGGTGGAACACGCTGGGCACGATGTAGCTCGCGTTGAGCTCCTCCGCGGTCACCACGGCGGCCAGCGCCCGGGCCGCGGCGATGAGCATCTCGAGCGTGATCGTGTGGCTGTGGGCGTCGAGCAGCCCGCGGAACACCCCGGGGAACGCCAGCACGTTGTTGATCTGGTTGGGGAAGTCGCTGCGCCCGGTCGCCACCACGGTCGCGTGCTGGGCCGCGACCAGCGGATCGACCTCGGGCACCGGGTTGGCCATTGCGAACACGATGCTCTCCGGCGCCATGGTCGCGATGTCGTCGCCGGTGAGCAGGTCGGGTGCGGACACCCCGATGAAGACGTCCGCCCCGGCCAGGGCTGCGCGCAGGCCGCCGGTCAGGCCCGACCTGTTGGTCCGCTCCGCCACGGACGCGAGCTCGGCCCCGAGACCTGGCCGCTCGGCGTAGATGACCCCGTCCTTGTCGGCGACCACGACGTCGGTCGCACCGGCCTCGAGCAGCACCGCGAGGATCGCCATCCCGGCCGCTCCCGCGCCGGACATGACGATGCGGACGGTGCCGAGATCCTTGCCAACCACCTTGAGGGCGTTGAGCAGAGCCGCGAATACGACGATCGCGGTGCCGTGCTGGTCGTCGTGGAAGACCGGGATGTCGAGCTTCTCTCGCAGCCGACGCTCGACCTCGAAGCAGCGCGGCGCCGAGATGTCCTCGAGGTTGATGCCGGCGAAGACCGGCGCGATCAGCTCGACCGTGCGCACGATCTCGTCGACGTCCTGCGTGTCGAGACAGATCGGGAAGGCATCGATGCCGGCGAAGCGCTTGAACAGCGCTGCCTTGCCCTCCATGACGGGAAGGGCCGGGATGGCACCGAGGTTGCCCAGCCCGAGCACGGCGGAGCCGTCGGTGACGACGGCCACCGTGTTGCGCTTGATCGTCAGCCGGCGGGCATCGCCGGGGTTCTCGGCGAGGGCCAGGCAGACCCTGGCCACCCCTGGGGTGTAGATCATCGACAGGTCGTCGCGGTGCCGGATCGGCACCTTGGGCTGGATCTCGATCTTCCCCCCGAGGTGCATCAGGAACGTACGGTCCGAGACCCGGCCGATGACCACGCCCTCGACCCGCGACAGCGCCTCGGTCAGCAGCTGGGCGTGCGCGGTGTCGGTCGCGGCGCAGGTCACGTCGATGCGGACCCGGCTGCTCCCCGACGCAGTGACGTCCAGCGCGGTCACGATGCCGCCGGCCTCCTCCACCGCGTGGGTCAGCTGGCTGACCGCATTCCCCCGCGCAGGGACCTCGAGCCGGACCGTGATCGAGTAGGAGATGCTGGGCTGATTCGCCATGCCGCGATCGTCTCAGATGGTGGCGTGAACCTGATCACGTGCACCGCGTGGCGCGGTCAAGACACCGCGTCCAGCGACCGATACTTACCGAGCAAGGTGATTTGACACGCTTATCACCGGCAACAAGCATCGCCGGAAGGTGACATAGAAATGATCTTCGCACTCCTGCTCGTCCCCGTCGGCCTGCTGGCCGTCCTGCTCGGCATGGACCGCCTCGAGCGTTGGACCGTGTCCGACCGCGACGACGCCTGACCCGATTTGCTCATGTGGTGAGCCAGGCAGCTGGCTGACTCCTCAGTCAGCGCGCCGGCAGCCGCACCACGCTGACGAAGAAGTCGTCGATCTGCCGGACCACCGAGATGAAGCGGTCGAAGTCGACCGGCTTGGTGACGTAGGCGTTCGCATGCAGCGTGTAGCTGCGCAGCACGTCCTCCTCGGCCTCGGACGTGGTGAGCACCACCACGGGGATGCTGGACAGCTCCGGATCGGACTTGATGGCCTGCAGGACCTCACGGCCGTCCATACGCGGCAGGTTGAGGTCGAGCAGGACGAGATCCGGGCGCGGCGCGTCGGCGTACTCCCCCTCGCGTCGCAGGAACTCCAGTGCCTTGACGCCGTCGTCGACGACGTGCAGCTCGTTGCGCAGCTTGTGGTCGGCGAACGCCTCACGGGTCATCAGCACGTCGCCCGCGTCGTCCTCGACGAGGAGAATCTCCACCTGCCGCTCCGGCTGGATCGTCATCGCGCGTCCTGTCCCTTCCTCGCGCCCGGCGCGACGGCGGCGGACGGCTGGTCAACTCGGGGCTCATTCTGGGCCAGTGGCAGGGTGAACCGGAACGTCGCCCCCGCCGAGCCTCTGCCGTCGGACGGGGAGCTGGTGTCCAGCCAGAGCCGCCCGCCGTGGAACTCCACGATCTTCTTGCACATGGACAGACCGATGCCCGTGCCCGCATAGGCATCGCGACTGTGCAGCCGCTGGAAGATGATGAAGATCTTGTCGCGGTACTGCGCCTCGATGCCGATCCCGTTGTCCGAGCAGGACAGCTCGACGAACCCGTCGTCCGCCGACGCCGCCACCGCGAAGTGGATGCGCGGAGCCTGTTCGGAACGAAACTTCAGCCCGTTGGCGATGAGGTTCTGCAGCATCTGGACGAGAAGGCTCGCGTCTCCTCGCACCTGCGGCAGTGGGTCGCTCGTCACCACCCCGTCGACCTCGTCGAGCATGGTGGAGAGCTGCCGCTCGGCCTGGGCCAGCAGCAGGGGAAGCTCGATGTCGGCGAACTCCCCGGTGTTGCGGCCCACCCGGGAGAACGCCAGCAGGTCGTTGATCAGCGCTTGCATCCGCTTGGCGCCGTCGACCGCGAACTCGATGTACTGCTCGCCACGCTCGTCGAGCTGGTCCTTGTACCGGCGCTCGAGGAGCTGACAGAAGCTGGCGACCTTGCGGAGGGGTTCCTGCAGGTCATGGGAGGCGACGTAGGCGAACTGCTCTAGCTCGGTGTTGGACCGACGCAGCTCATCGGCCTGGTCCTCGACGATCGTCTGCGCTTCTTGCGCGTCGATGCGCGCCTGCTCGGCCAGGGCGTACTCCTGCAGGATCCGGACGCGCATCCGCTCCACCTGTGCAGCGAGCTCAGCGATCTCGCGGGGGGCGTCGTCGATCACCACCTCACGAGCGAGGTCCCCCGCCTCGACCCGGTCCACCTCCGCCCCCAACGCGACCAGCGGGACGAGGACGCCTTGCCGCAGCGACCGCCAGGTGAACGCGGCGAGGACCACCAGACCGCCGAGGCCCAGCAGCAGCACGTCGCGCAGGCGCCGCTCGTTGAAGGCCAGGGAGGAGCCCGCCTCGGCTCGCACCTCGCGGACGGGCCGGCGCAGATCCGCCACGGCGACCCTCACCCGGTCGAACCGCTCCTTGCCCGCCTCCACCTCGGCCAGGGTCAGCGGCGTTGGCCCGTCGCGGCGGACCCGGGCGATGGACGGTTCGGCGACCGTGGCCTGCCAGGCGCGCGCCTCCGTCCGAACCGCGTCCAACCGGGCCGTCAGGTCCCGACGGTCGGCCAGCAGCGTGGTCAGCCGGGCCAGCGACTCGCGCTCGGTCACGCGGCCGTCGACGTAGGGCTGGAGGAAGTCGTCACTCCCGACCACGAGAAATCCCCGCAGGCCTGTCTCCTGGTCGGAGTAGGCCTTCGCGAGCGTCTCTGTCTGCAGCAGGGCCGGGCCGTACTGCTGCACGCGGTCGGTCGTGGCCGCATGCAGACCCACCAGGGCGAGAGTGACCAACAGGGAGACCAGGACAGTCACCACACCGGCGACCACGAAGAGCGTCGCCAGACGGTGCCGGAGTGACCCCCCCGTCACCGGCCGGCCCACGACAACATCAGGACCGCGACATCGTCGATCAGCTCGCCGCCGTTGAGCTCGGTGACCTGCCGGAGCATCTCCTCGAAGAGGGCGGGGCCGTCCAGCCCGGTGGCCAGGATCCCGGGGATGAGATCTCGCAGGCCCCCTTCGCCGAGCCGGCGTCGCGTCGCCGGCTCGTCGAAC
>JBBRVU010000142.1:0-11033 GCA_038246575.1 Actinomycetes bacterium
GAGCTCACCTGGGCGGCCACGCTCGAGCGCGCTGCGGCAATGCCGAACGGCACGGTCGACGTGTCGGTAGGCGGCGAGTGGTCGTTCGCGCAGACGCTGCGACACCTGGTCATGGCCACGGACACCTGGCTGGGCCGGGCCATCCTCGAGGTCGACGCGCCCTACCACCCATCGGTCAACCGAACGCCGAGTTCGAGACCGACGGCAACGACATGTCGGTCTTCGCGACGAGCACTCCGTCGTACGCCGAGGTGCTCGACGTCCGGGCGGGCCGTGTCGCCATGGTGCGCGAGTTCCTCGCCGGCGTCACGTCCGACGAGCTGACCGCGACGCGGAAGAACCCGCACGACCCCGCCTACCCGGAGACCATCCTCGCCTGCCTGCACGTGATCTTCGGGGAGGAATGGGATCACCTCCGCTACGCCGTTCGTGACCTCGACGCGACCGAGGCGGGGTCCGACACGTGAGCCGGTGATCTCGGGGGCGGCTACCGTTGCCGCATGCCTGACCTGGTGTTTCCGAACACCGGCCTGCACGCGGCGTTCCTGAACTGCCGCGACGACTGGGGTCCCGGGCTCCACGAGGACGGCTTTGGTCTAGGAGTCGACGACGACGTGGACTCACCCGAGGGCTTTGCCAGATGGGTCCACGAGCGGACTCGGTTGGCCCATCCGGTCGGGACCCCGTGCTCGGCCGCGAGACATGGCTCGCCCAGATGGATCGTGGAGGGCGGCCAGGTCCTCGGGGGAATCGTCCTGCGGCACAAGTTCGACGACGACATCGGCCAGATCGGCTACGGCATCCGACCATCCGCGCGTCGCCGTGGACTGGCGAGCTGGGCTCTGGGCGAGATGCTCGAGGAGGCACGCGCTGCGCTCGGAGTGGAGCGTGTCCTCGTCCCCTGCCTCGCAGACAACATCGCCTCGGCGCGCACCATTGAGCGCAATGGCGGCGTCCTGGAAGGCATCCGCGATACCCATCATGGCCCGGTGAGGCGCTATTGGATCTCTTGCTAGTCCTGACGATCCGGGCAGTCAGGGCAGTCCGTCGCGGTAGTCCTGCTTCCAGTGTGGGACCGACGACTTGCATGCTTGATGCGGGCGCGAGAGATGAGGTGGCGTACGGCTTCCGCTACTCGCCTGTGCGGCCGTCGATCGACTCTCGAAGCAGGTCGGCGTGGCCGTTGTGGCGTGCGTACTCCTCGATCAGGTGACAGATGATCCACCGCAGCGAGTAGCGCTGCCCGTCGTCCTCCCCGGACAATGATCCGAGGTCGTCGGGGCTGGTAAGCGCCTCGGCGATGACCCGATCCGACACCGCGATCGATTCGTCAAACCAAGCAAACAACTCCTCAGGTGTCGCGCCGGCCGCTGAGACGAACGACCAGTCCGGGTCGCTCTGGTCAAGATCCTCGAACCAGGACGGCTGTGCGACGCCACCGGCGAACGTCAGATTGAGCCATCCCGCCTCCACCACGGCGAGGTGCTTGAGCAAGCCGCCGAGGGTCATGGTCGAAGGCGCCAACGGGATGGCAAGTTGGGCGGCTGTCAGGTCCGTGCACTTCCACCGCAACGTGTCGCGCTGGTGGTTGAAGAAGCCCAGCAGGGTGGCCACCTCATCGGCCGCCGGCGGCGGATCGGCGCGGTCCTCAGCACGAAAGGTCATTGCGCAAGCGTAGCCGCGCGTCGCGGACCTACCCGGCGAGTTCCGCGAGCAGGGCCCTGGACGCGTTGCGGCCGGGGCGGCCGGAGACGCTGCCGCCGGGATGGGCGGTGCTGCCGGTGAGGTACAGACCTGGGACCGAGGCGGCGTGGGTCGGCCAGCCGGGGATGACGGAGCCGTCGGGGCGCACGAAGTGGCCGCCGTGGCAGGAGCCGCCGATGTTCGACGGGCTGCGTGCGGCCAGCGACGTCGGTGTCTCGACGATCATCTGCAGCACGTCCTCCCGTGGCAGGCCGGTGCGCGCGTGGACGAGGTCCATCAGTGCCTGGCCATGCTCCATCCCGGCTCCGGAGTCACCGTCCCAGGGACGGCCATCGGCGCGGGAGTGCGGCGCGACGGTGAGGATCTTGAAGGTGCCGCCACCGTCAGGTGCGCGGTCGGGATCGACCACGGTCGATGCAACGAGCAGCAGCCACGGGTCGCGGGCATCGGCCTCGCCGCGCCCGAAGGCTTCCAACTGAGCTATCAGACCCGCGGCGGTGCCGAGGCCACCCGCAGTCGAGAGCACCGGACCGGACGCCGTCGGGAACGTGATGTCTGACCGCAGCGACGCGTGAACGGCGAACAGCGACAGCCCTGGCTCCCACGTGTCACGGGCCTCGACCAGGTCGGCGGGCGGCTCGGAGGACAGCATTGCCGGCATGGTCGCCAGGTGCGCGGACGACACCACCGCGCGTCGCGCGCCGATGCGACGCCCGGACGCCAGCTCGACCGCCGACGCACGACCGGAAGACGTGTCGATCCGAGCCACCGGCGACGACGCCACCACCGACGACCCGTGGTCGACGAGCTGGCGCACCAGCGCGGCCGGCAGGGCACCGGAGCCGCCGACAGGGGTAGCCCAGCCGAACTTGATCCGCCCGGACGCGATCGCCGACGGCAGCGCTCCGGTGCCGGGACGACGCGGGTCCTGGATCGTGGCAAAACCCAGCCAGAGCAGCAGATCACGCACCACCGGGTGCGCGAACCGGGAGTGCACCACGTCCCACGCCGAGCGCGCACGCAGGTTGTCGTACTGCTTGGTCACCTCGTCGTCGAGGGCTGGCTCGCTCGAGCTCAGCCGGGCGTGCGCGGCACCGAGGCCGCCGTCCCACTCCCGCATCATGGCGTGCAGCTCTTCGGCGTCCGACCGCGAGAAGCGTGCGACCTCGTCCACGGTCGCGTCGAGGTCGCGGTGCAAGGTGACCGCGTCACCGTCGGGCAACGGCAGCACCACGGCGGGGTCGGTGTAGATGTACTTCAGCCCGTACGTCGAGAGCAGCCCGAGCTCGTCGTCGCGCAGCAGCGGGTTTGCCTGGATGAGCACGTGCGCGCTGGAGCACGAGTCGTGCAGGAACCCCGGCAGCGTCAGCTCCTCGGTGACCGTGTTGCCACCGACTACGTCCTGCGCCTCGACCACGCACACCTCGAGCCCGGCCTGCGCGAGGTAGCCCGCGCAGATCAGCCCGTTGTGCCCGGCTCCGATGACGACGACGTCGACCTCGTCCGGCGGTTGCGCCGCGAGCGGCGTGTAGAGGGGGTGCGTCGCGTCAGCCAGTCTCGGCGTGCCCACGGCAGCGGTCACAGCACCGCACCTCCACGTAGTAGCCCCGTCGGGAACGCGTGCATCGACCGCGCACCGTCGGCCGTGATCTCGTAGAGCTCGCCGGTCTGCACCCCAGCGTGCAGGTCGCGTGTGGCGACGTTGGGTTGCACGACCACGGTCATCCCTTCGGTCAGCGGATCGGTGTGCGGTCCGCGCGGCGGCGCGCGATGACTGAGCACCGGTGGCAGGTAGCCCCCGCCGAACCCGTGCACGATGTCGTCGACGGTGACGAACCCGGCGGCGAGCACAGGGTCTGCCGCGGCCAGCAGGTCGACGGGCAGCGCGCCCGGTCGCAGCATCGCGACGATCGCGTCGTGCACCGCGACGGCAACTGCGTGCAGCTCGGCGTACAGCGGCGTCGGCTCGGCATCGACGACGATGGTGCGCAGCAGCTGCCCCGCGTAGTCCTGCCCACACGCCGTGCTCAGCTCGAAGACCACCGCCGAGCCACTGGCCACCGCGCGAGCCGTCGGCCACTGCCCGGGCACGCAGCGATCCGGGTCGGCCATCGACGTCGTCGCCACGTAGTGGATGTGGTTCGTCGCGCCCGTCCCCGCGTACGACGCCTCCACCGAGGCCACGAGGTCCAGCTCGGTCGCTCCCGACACGGCGGCCCCGACCAGTGCCGCGGCCGACCGATCGGTGAGCGCCGCGGCATGTCGCAGCACCGCCAGCTCTTCCGCGCTCTTGCGCAGCCGCAGTCTCTGGTAGCCGGCATCGAGCTCGACGAGCTCGGCCCGCCCTGCCAGCGCTGCCCGCACTGGCCCCGGCGGCTGCCCGATCAGCCCGATGCGCCTGTCGGCGCCGACGATGGTGGCGACCGTCTCGGCGGTGCTCTCCCCGCACGGCCGCACCTCGCAGCTGACCGCGATGCGCATGGCATTGGGTACGTGGTTGGCGAAGCCGACCAGCAACACCGGGTCGCTGGCCGGCTGCATCACCAGCACGGCCTCGCGGGTCACGGACCACCCCGTCAGCCACGGGGGAGCGCTGCCCGAACGGTTCGCTCCGTAGGCCACCACCGCGTCCAGCCCACGGTCGGCGGCCAGGTCGGCGACCAGCGCCCGCCGCCGGGCGTACTCCGCTGCCGAGAACGGCGGCGGCGCCACCAGCCCGGACCCGCCCGGGACGGCGGCGCGCGGCCCCTCGGGGCGCACTTGCCCACCTGCCGGGTCGATTGACACCCGAGCATGATTGCCTGACTATGCACTCGATTGCAATGCCCCGGGGGCCATCGGCCTCACCGTGCCATCGAAAGGCCCCGCTGTGAACGTGACGGACAAGGTCGAGGCCGACGCGAAGGTCGCCTCGGCGATCTCGCACTGGGGCCCGCGGTTCACCACCAACGGCGTCACCGTCGCCGACTTCACCCGGATCACGTCCGGCCTCGCCCACTGGGGTGACTGGTGCCGGGCCTGGTCCGCGGCCGGCGACGAGCACGAGCGGCTCGGCCGTGCTGCCCTGGCTGACGGGCGCACCCTCTCCGCCGGCGAGCACCTCGCACAGGCGGCGGTCTACTTCCACTTCGGCAAGTTCGTCTTCGTCGAGGATCTCGAACAGATGAAGGCCGCGCACACCTCCGCCGTCCGTTGCCTGACCGACGCGCTGCCGCATCTGACACCAGTCGGCCAGCGCCTCGAGGTGCCCTTGGAGGGGGGCACCATGGTCGGCGTCCTGCGACTCCCGGCCGGCGCCGGCCCGCACCCCGCCGTGCTGATGATCCCCGGGTTGGACTCCACCAAGGAAGAGTTCCGCTCCACCGAGAAGCTGTTCCTGGACAGGGGGGTTGCCACCTTCAGCGTCGACGGTCCCGGCCAGGGCGAGGCGGAGTACGACCTGCCCATCCGCGGTGACTGGTCGGCTCCCGGTCTGGCGCTCCTCGACGCCCTGGCCGCCGAGCCGGAGATCGACGGCGACCGCCTGGCGGTGTGGGGTGTCAGCCTCGGCGGCTACTACGCCCCGCGCGTCGCGGCGGCCGCGGGCGACCGGGTGAAGGCCTGCGTCGCGCTTGCCGGCCCGTACAACTTCGGTGACTGCTGGGACGACCTGCCCCCGCTCACCCGTGACACCTTCCGGGTGCGTTCCGGCGCTGCGACCGACGACGAGGCCCGCGCGATCGCGTCGACCCTCGACCTCGACGGGCTGGCGACCGCCATTGCCGCCCCGCTGCTCGTCGTCTTCGGCCGACTGGACAGGCTCATCCCGTGGCAGCACGCCGCCCGGCTCGCCGAGGAGGCGCCTGACGTCGAGCTGCTGATGCTCGAGGACGGCAACCACGGCTGCATGAACGTCGCGCCGCACCACCGCCCGTACACCGCGGACTGGGTTGCGCGGCACCTGGGCGCGCTCCCGGACGGCCCGCCGCGGACGGCGTCTTGACACCCCCGGCCAGCCTGGCTAATTTGTACCGCAATCGTTTGCAACCGGCGGGAGCAGCATGAGCGAGGCAGCAGCAGGGCACGGGTCGATCGACCCGGGCATGGGGGTCGGCTGGATCGGCACCGGGCGGATGGGCGCCGCGATGGCCGCCCGCCTGGCGCGTGCCGGCGCCGACCTCGCGGTCTGGAACCGCACCCGCGCCAAGGCCGAGCCGCTGGCCGAGCTCGGCGCCACGGTCGTGGACAGCATCACCGACCTGGCCGGCCGTGACGTCGTCTTCACCATGGTGTCGACGTCGGCGGACCTCGAGCAGATCCTCACCGGCGAGGGCGGTCTGCTCACCCTCGAGGGCCAGGTGCCCGGCGTCGTCGTCGACACCTCGACGGTCTCGACCGAGGCGTCGGAGCAGATGCGCGCCGCCTGCGCCGCAGTCGGCACCGAGTTCCTCGCCTCCCCGGTGAGCGGCAACGGCAAGGTCGTTGCCGCCGGCAAGCTCAGCCTCGTCGTCTCCGGCAACGAGGAGACCTACCAGCGCGTCGCGCCGCTGATCCAGGCGCTGGGCCAGCACGTGACCTACGTCGGCGAGGGCGAGACCGCGCGCCTGGCGAAGATCTGTCACAACCTGATGCTCGGCGTGGTCACCCAGTCGATGGCCGAGATCACCGTGCTCGCCGAGAAGGGCGGCATGAGCCGGGCCGCGTTCCTGGAGTTCCTCAACAACTCCGTGATGGGCTCGGTCTTCACCCGGTACAAGTCGCCGGCGTTCGTCCAGCTCGACTACACCCCGACGTTCACTCCGGTCCTGCTGCGCAAGGACTTCGACCTCGGCCTGGCTGCCGCCCGAGAGCTGGACGTGCCCATGCCGGTGGCCGCCGCGACCGCACAGCTGGTGCAGGGGACTGTCAGCAGTGGACGGACGTCCGAAGACTTCGCGATCCTGCTCGACCAGCAGGCTGCCGCCTCCGGCCTCGAGCTGAAGCCCGAGGACACCCCCGTCGACGACGGCCTGACTCCCAGCGAGTAGACAGGCCGCCATGAGTACGCCGGGCAACACGCCAGCGCCGCTGCCGGCGCCAGGGCACATGGGTGTCGACTACGAGGAGCGGGTCGACTTCGCCCGCTTGCGCGACCACCGCATCGGCCGGGCGAAGGCCGCGCTGGACAACAGCGAGTGCGGTGCCTTCCTGCTCTTCGACTTCTACAACATCCGCTACACCACGCAGACCTGGATCGGCGGCGCGCTCGGCGACAAGATGATCCGCTACACCCTGCTGGCCCGGGGCAAGGACCCGGTTCTGTGGGACTTCGGGTCGGCCGTCAAGCACCACAAGAAGTACTCGAAGTGGGTGCCTGAGGAGAACTACCGGGCCGGCTTCCTCGGGTTCCGCGGAGCCGTCTCGCCGACGGTCGGCCTGATGGCCGAAGCCGTCGCCGAGATCAAGTCGATGCTCGTCGAGGCCGGAGTCGCCGACCTGCCTGTCGGGGTCGACATCATCGAGCCGCCGTTCCTCTTCGAGATGCAGCGCCAGGGCCTCACGGTCGTCGACGCGCAGCAGCTCATGCTCGACGCGCGCTGCATCAAGTCGCCCGACGAGATCATGCTGCTCACCCAGGCGGCGGCGATGGTCGACGGCGTCTACCAGGACGTCTTCGAGATGCTCAAGCCCGGCGTGCGCGAGAACGAGATCGTTGCGCACGTCAACAAGCGGCTCTACGAGATGGGCTCCGACCAGGTCGAGGCGGTCAATGCGATCGCCGGCGAGCGCTGCAACCCGCACCCGCACAACTTCACCGACCGGCTGATCCGCCCGGGCGACCAGGCGTTCTTCGACATCATCCACTCGTTCAACGGCTACCGGACCTGCTACTACCGCACCTTCTCGGTCGGCAGCGCGACGGCGAGCCAGCGCGACGCCTACACGCAGGCGCGGGAGTGGATGGACCGCGGCCTCGCCGGCATCAAGGCCGGCGTCGGCTCCGACGAGATCGCGGCGTTGCTCCCGAAGGCCGAGGACTTCGGCTTCGGCAGCGAGATGGAGGCCTTCGGGCTTCAGTTCGCCCACGGCCTCGGTCTCGGGCTGCACGAGCGCCCGATCATCTCCCGACTCAACAGCATGAAGGAGCCCGTGGAGCTCGAGGAGGGCATGGTGTTCGCCCTCGAGACCTACTGCCCCGCCAGCGACGGCTTCTCGGCCGCGCGCATCGAGGAGGAGGTCGTGATCACCGCCGACGGTCCCCGCGTGCTCACCCTCTTCCCGGCCCAGGACCTGATGGTGGCCAACCCGTACTGACCCTTGCTCTGGCGGCGCGTCGTACGCTGCGACAGCAAGGCCCGACACCGGACGTGAAGGACTGACATGACCGCAGACGTGCTGAGCAAGGTGCCGACGGACCTCTTCATCGGAGGCACCTGGCGTGCCGCGTCCGAGGGCGGGCGTTTTGACGTGACCGATCCCGCGACCGGCGACGTGATCGCGCAGGTCGCCGACGGCTCGGTCGAGGACGGTCAGGCTGCGGTCGACGCCGCCGCGGAGGCCGGTCCCGCGTGGGCCGCGACCCCGCCGCGGCAGCGGGCCGAGATCCTGCGTCGCGCGTGGGAGCTGATGACCGAGCGGGCCGACGAGATCGCGACGCTGATCTCGCTGGAGAACGGCAAGGCGCTGGTCGACGCCAAGGGTGAGACGACCTACGCGGCGGAGTTCTTCCGGTGGTACGCCGAGGAGACCGTGCGGATGGACGGCATGGTCACCACGGCGCCGGCCGGCACCAACCGGATCATGGTCGTGCACCAGCCGGTGGGGGTCGCGGTGCTGGTGACGCCGTGGAACTTCCCGGCCGCGATGGCGACCCGCAAGATCGGCCCGGCGCTCGGCGCGGGCTGCACGGTGATCCTCAAGCCGGCGTCGGACACCCCGCTGACCGCGCTGCTGATGGCCCAGATCCTCGATGACGCCGGTGTGCCGGCCGGGGTCGTGAACGTGGTGCCGTCGCGGCGGTCCGGTGCGATCGTGGCGGGGATGGTCAACGACGACCGGGTGCGCAAGCTGTCGTTCACCGGGTCGACCGAGGTCGGGCGCACGCTGCTCAAGCTGGCCGCGGACACCGTCGTGAACACCTCGATGGAGCTCGGCGGCAACGCGCCGTTCCTCGTGTTCGCCGACGCCGACCTGGATGCCGCGCTCGAGGGCGCGATGATCGCGAAGATGCGCAACGGTGGCGAGGCGTGCACCGCGGCCAACCGGTTCTACGTCGAGGCCTCGGTCGCCGACGAGTTCTCCCGGCGGCTGGCCGAGAAGATGGGGACGCTCGTCGTCGGGCCAGGGACGGCGGACGGCACGCAGGTCGGGCCGCTGGTCAACGACGCCGCGGTCGAGAAGTGCGACGAGCTGGTGCGCGGTGCCCTCGACGGTGGTGCCCGGGCGCTGCTCGGCGGTGCGGTGCCCGACCGCACGGGCTGCTACTACGACCCGACCGTGCTTGTCGACGTACCTGCTGATGCCCCGATCCTGCGCGAGGAGATCTTCGGGCCGGTCGCGCCGATCGTGACCTTCACCGACGAGGCTGACGCGATCCGCTGGGCCAACGACACGGAGTACGGGCTGGTGTCCTACGTCTACACCGGCGACCTGGCCCGCGGGCTGCGGGTCAGCGAGGCGCTGGACTCCGGCATGGTCGGGCTCAACCGCGGTCTTGTCTCCGACCCGGCCGCGCCCTTCGGCGGGGTCAAGCAGTCCGGCATCGGGCGCGAGGGCGGCCACGAGGGACTGCTGGACTACACCGAGTCCAAGTACATCGCCGTCTCCTGGTAGCCACCGCAACCCGCGAGTTGGTAGATGTGGGGGATGACCGAGACCTATCCGGTGATCCGGCAGACGGTGCTGGACGCCACCGACCCCCGCGGGCTCGCTGAGTTCTACCGGCAGCTGTTCGGGCTGTCCTACCGGCCCGGCGACGAGACGCCGCCGCCTGGCGAGCCGGACGAGCGCGGCCAGGACTGGCTCGTGCTGCGCAACCCCGGTGGCACGCCGTTCCTTGCGTTCCAGAAGGTCGACGCGCTGCAGGAGACGACGTGGCCGGACGACGCGGTCCCGCAGCAGATGCACCTCGACACGACGGTGCCCGACGCCGCCGAGCTGGATCGCCAGCACGAGCGGGCGCTCGCGATCGGCGCGCGCCTTCGCTGTGACCGCAGCGATGACCCGGACGAGGTACTGCGGGTCTACGCCGACCCGGCAGGCCACCTGTTCTGCATCTTCGTCGCCTGATCGGGTCGCCGGCGGGCCGAACCAGGCACCTTGACGCTCAACCGGTCGAGGAGTCGCGGACCCACTCGATCTGCAGGTCGACCTTGGCGTCGACGATCAGGTTCATCACCGGGCAGCGCGCCTCCGTCTCCTCGATCACCTCGCGCAGCCGTTCCTCCGACTCGTCGGTCGCCACGACAGCGCGGACCCGGACGGTCTGGAAGTGCGGGCGCACCGTCCGGTCGCCTTTGCGGCCGCGGATGTCGATGGTGAACGCGGCCTCGAAGTCCAGCGAGTCGTAGGCGAACCCCATCTCGGCCGCCGTGCGGTTGAACGTCACCGACTCGCAGCCGCACAGCGCACCGAGCACCGCCTGCAGGGGAGAGGGTCCGTCGCCGGTGCCGCCATGGGCGATCGGCTCGTCGGTGACGAAGGAGCCGTGCTCGCCGGTGTCGATGACCGTCCGCATCGTCGCCTCGTTGTGCGCGGTCAACGCCTTGCGGCGGACGAAGTCGCCGGCGTCGTCCCGGTTGCGCACGGTGCTGCCCATGTCGTCTCCTCGGTCTCTTGCTCGGTCAGTCGCCCAGTGCCTGCAGGACGCGGTCAGGGGTGATCGGCAGGTCGCGCACCCGCACGCCGAGGGCGTCGGCGACGGCGTTGCCGATCGCGGCGGCGGTCGGGCCCTGCGACGCCTCCCCCGCGCCGACGGACGGCTGCTCCGGCCGGTCCAGCAGCTCGACCTCGACAAGAGGCGTCTCGCTGAAGCGCAGGATCGGGTAGGTCTCCCAATCGGTGCTGGTGATCCGGTAGCGGTCGAAGCGCACCTGTTCCTTGAGCGTCCACGACGTCGACTGCACCGCGCCGCCCTCGATCTGGTTGCGCACGCCGTCGGGGTTCACGACCCGCCCGACGTCCACCGCCGCCCACAGCCGGCGCACGCGGATGTCGTGCACGGCCTCGACCTCGGCGACGACCGCGCAGTAGGCGCCCTTGGCCTTGTACCGCGCGTAGCCGATGCCGAAGCCGGTGTCGCCGCCACGCGCCCGCTTGGTCCAGCCGCTCTGCCGCGCCACCGATTCGAGCACCGCGCGGCCGCGGTCATC
>JBBRVU010000143.1:0-11013 GCA_038246575.1 Actinomycetes bacterium
ACCCCGGCGCGGTCGACCTCACCAAGCGGCGTCGCTGATCGCCCGGACGACCGGCCACGCACCGTCGGTCCAGTTGGCGATGACCGTGTAGGTCACGGCGGACGACGGGCGGCGCACGCTGGCGAACGACACCCCCGCGTCGTACCCCTCCAGCCAGACCGTGTCGGTGGTGGCGTGCAGGTGGAACCCGAGACCGTACCGGCGGTCCTCCTCCGGCCTGTCGCTGTGCGGCCGGAGCATCTCGGCGAGCCGCTCGGGCGGGACGACCCGCCCGGCGAACAGCGCCTCCCACAACCGGCTCAGGTCGGCCACCGTCGAGTAGATGCCACCGTCACCGGTGCCGACCACCGGCAGGTGCAGCAGGTTGGTGCGCAGGCCGTCGACGGCCAGGTAGCCGCGGGCGGCCCGACCGGGGAGCTCGTCCGAGCGAAGGAACGCGGTGTCGACCAGGCCCGCCGGCTCGCAGACCAG
The DNA here is from genome assembly GCA_038246575.1 of Actinomycetes bacterium. Taxonomy (GTDB): domain Bacteria; phylum Actinomycetota; class Actinomycetes; order JACCUZ01; family JACCUZ01; genus JACCUZ01. The sequence goes on from JBBRVU010000143.1 coordinate 472, forward strand.
GGTGCGCATCAGCTCGTGGAAGGCGACCCCGCTGGCCCGTTCCGCCAGGAGGGCGAGCACGACGTAGCCACCGTTGTTGTAGGAGGAGCCCTCGCCGGCCCGGAAGACGGTCTCGTGTCCGTCGAGCACCGGCAGCCACTGCTCGGTGGTCACGAGCTGGTGCACCGGCACCGGAAGCACGTAGTCGGTGATGTCGTGGCCGGCGGTCTCGTCGAAGTAGTCACCGATCCCCGATCGGTGGGCCAGCAGGTGCTCGACCGTGACGTCGTCGGCGACCAGCGGGAGGTCGCCACCGAGCAGCGAGCGGGCGGTCGTGCCGAGGGCCAGGGTGCCGCGCTCGACGAGGGCCATGACCGCGAGCGCGGTGAGGGTCTTGGTCGCGCTGGCGGTCGCGAGCTGCGTGTCCACCGTGTTGGGCACCCCGTGGGCGCGGTCGGCGAACCCGTAGGCCCGGGCCAGCTCGATCTCGCCGGCCCGGTCGACGCGCACCACGCCCGAGAACCCGCAGCTGCGCGCGGCGTCATCCACCACGTCCGTCAAGGAGCCCATGAGGCCGAAGATAGCGACCGCGTCACTTCAGGGACAGCGGTTTTCGGTCTCAGGTCCCGGGCAGCAGCACCGTGCCGCCGAACCAGGCCAGGCAGACCAGCCAGGTCACTGCCAGCACCACGGCACGTCGCCTGCGGCCCGAGCGGTCGTCGCCGGTGCGCACCTGCTGCAGGGCGCCCAGCGCTGTGTGGGTCAGCTGCAGCTGCCAGCCCAGGATGCCGGCCAGAGTGACCACCACCGAGATCGGTGCCCAGTCGACGAGGGCGCTCCACCAGGCCGTCACGCTCCACGACCCCAGCAGCGACAGCACCACCAGGGCGGCGGCGGCGGCCGCGAGCGCCACCCAGGTGAGCACTTACGGCATCCCCGCGAGCGGCGTCGGGCGGGGGACGGCGGAGGCGTCGGCGACCAGCCGGCGGTAGGAGTCGTTCGACATGGCACGCACAGTGTGTCGTGACGGCGAGACGTCGGCCGCGGTTCCGGCCACACTGGGGCGATGCCGACCGATGACTGGGCGCCGGCTGTAGGCCTCGGCCGTCAGGGCTGCAGCGACGCCTTGAGGTCGGCCGGCAGCAGCAGCGCCTCGCCGATCAGCCGCTCGGCCACCACGGCGGTGGTCGTCTGCGCCGCCATGATGCCCATCAGCACGAGCACCTGGGCCGCTGCGGCCTGCGCGGGTGAGCCGCCGCCGAGCAGCACCCCGATGAAGGCCCCCGGCAGGGTGACGACGCCGGCCGTTCGCACCTGGTCCAGACCGGGGATGAGCGCCTCGGGCACCCGACGGTGCACCACCTCACCGACGGCCTGCGACCGGGTCAGCCCGAGCGAGAGGGCCGCCTCGTACTGGCCCTTCTCCTCGCGCAGCGCGGCGAACGCCCGGCGACAGGTGAGCGTGTGCCCGTTCATCGTGTTGCCGGCGAGGATGCCGACCACGGGCACCAGCGCGATGCCGGTCGGGGGCACGGTGCGGGTCAGCAGGATGATCAGCACCACCGGGAGCAGCCCGGCGAGCATGGCCAGGGTCGCCCACGGCCAGGCCTTGGGCGCCTCGACCCGACGCACGGTGGTCACCACGGCGACGACGAACATGAAGGTCAGCAGCAGCAGCGACAGGACGAGCGATCTGATGACGGCCGCGATCACCAGCGCCGCGATGCTCAGCTGCACGATCGCCCGCGCAGCGGCGAACAGGGTCGAGCCGGGCTGCGGCAGCCGCCCGATGAGGTACATGGTGACGGTGAGGGCGAGCAGGAACACCACCGCGAGGGCGACGGGGAGGCCCGGGTCGATGCTCACCGGCACACCGTATGCCGTGCGACGCCGTGGGGTGCCCGGCGGGAGGCGAGGTGATCGCCGAGCCGGAGTCACGGCATCCGAGGATTTCGCCGGTCGCCGTGCACTCTGGCAGACTGGGTGGCTGCGTCCCGTCGACTCGACGGTCCCCGCCACAGGGGGAGTGCCCCGGACCCCGGTCCGACCGGCATGCGGCCCGACGGACGCACCTTCGAACCCAGCAGTACCGACATCGCGCGGGTGACCTGTGGCAGGCCGCGAGAAAGCGACATCCGTCATGCAGCGTTTCGACGAGCTCGACTCCGCCTCCCTGAAGACCGACATCCCCGCGTTCCGCGCCGGCGACAACGTCAAGGTCCACGTCAAGGTCGTCGAGGGCACCCGCTCGCGCATCCAGGTCTTCCAGGGCGTCGTGATCCGTCGCCACGGCGGCGGCGTCGGTGAGACCTTCACCGTGCGCAAGGTCTCCTTCGGCGTCGGTGTCGAGCGCACCTTCCCGCTCCACACGCCGATCATCGACCACATCGAGCTCGTCACCCGTGGTGACGTGCGTCGCGCGAAGCTGTACTACCTGCGCGACCTGCGCGGCAAGGCCGCGAAGATCAAGGAGAAGCGCGACACCCCCGTCGCGCGCTGAGACGATCTTCAATCGGTGCGACCCGCCCAGACGGGCCGACTAGGCTCCGTCGGGTGACCGCCCGACCCGCCGCCGACCCGGTACCGGCCACCCCCGTGGCCGAGGCCGGGTCGCGTCGTCCCCGGCCGGTGCTGCTCCTCGGGGCCGCGATCGTCGTCACCGCCCTGGTGCAGGCGTTCGTGCTCCAGTCGTTCTTCGTCCCCACGGCCGCGCTCGCGCCGACCCTCGAACCAGGAGACCGTGTCCTCGTGTGGAAGGTGCGGCCCGCCGCCGACCCGGGTGACCTGGTCCTCGTCGACACCACCACCTCGGCCGCCGTCGACCGCTCGACGCCGGTCGCCGACGGGCTGGTCGGGGGGGTCCTGTCCTCCGTGGCCGACGCGCTCGGGGTCGAGATCGGCGCGCAGAGCCAGGCCGCCGTCGTCGGCTCCTCCACCGCGGATGCCGTCACCGTCACCGCGCCCGTCGCCGCCACCGTGCCGCGCGACGCGGTCGTCGGGACCGTCGTGCTGCGGGTCTGGCCGCTGAGCCGGTTCGGCACGGTGTCCGCCGGGCCCGAGGCCGCCCGGTGAGCGCCCCCGAAGCCGACCCGGTGGCCGAGGGCCGCGACGACGAGGGTCACGACGACGAGGGTCACGACGACGAGGGTCACGAGGACGAGGGACGGCACCTGGCGCCCGAGGACCAGGAGGCTCAGGGCCCGCTGCAGATGGTCACGGCGGCGGTGCGCGAGGTCGTCGTCGTGGTCGCCATGGCGCTGGTGCTGTCCTTCATCGTCAAGACCTGGCTGCTGCAGGCCTTCTTCATCCCCTCGGGGTCGATGGAGGACACCCTGCTCGTCGGCGACCGGGTCATCGTCTCGAAGCTGACGCCCGGCCCGGTCGACCTCAAGCACGGCGACGTCGTCGTCTTCCAGGACCCCGGAGGCTGGCTCGAGGTGCTGCCGCCCGTGCAGCGCACCGGGGTCACGGGGGCGATCCACGACGGGCTGGTGTTCGTCGGGCTGCTGCCGGCCGAGTCCGAGGACCACCTCATCAAGCGGGTCATCGGCCTGCCCGGCGACCACGTCGTCTGCTGCTCGCCCGACCGCAAGCTCACGCTCAACGGCGTCGAGATCACCGAGCCCTACCTCAAGCCCGGCGACGAGCCCAGCGAGATGAACTTCGACATCACCGTGCCGGCCGGGCACGTGTGGGTCATGGGTGACCACCGCTCCGACTCCGAGGACTCGCGCTTCCACGACCCGAGCGGCTCCGGCAAGGACGGCTCGGTGCCGATCGACGACATCACCGGTCGGGCGGTCGCCGTCGTCTGGCCCCTCGACCGCGCCGGTTGGCTGTCCGACCACGAGGAGACCTTCGCCGCCGTTCCCGAAGCGGCGGCCGGGCCATGAGCCCGGCCCCTGCGCGCCGGCCGAGTCTGCGGGTCGAGCGCGCCCTGCAGCGCGACGGCCACCGGGTGCTCGCCGGGATGGACGAGGTCGGTCGCGGCGCGCTCGCCGGCCCGGTCACCGTCGGCGTCGTCGTCATCGACGAGACCTGCCGCAGCGCCCCGCAGGGGGTCAAGGACTCCAAGCTGCTGGCGCCGCACGCCCGCGAGCGGATGGTGCCGCGCATCGAACGGTGGGCGCTGGCCCACGCCGTCGGGCACGCGAGCGCCGACGAGATCGATGCGATCGGCATCATCGCGGCCCTGCGCCTGGCCGGGTGCCGCGCGCTGGGCGCGGTGGCCGCGGCCGGCATCCGGCCCGACCTGGTCATCCTCGACGGCAACCACGACTGGCTCACCTCGCCGCACGACGTCGGCCTGCTCGCCTTCGCCCACGAGGACCGCACCGAGACCCCGCCGGTGACCACGATGATCAAGGCCGACCTGAAGTGCTCGTCGGTGGCGGCGGCCAGCGTGCTCGCGAAGGTGCAGCGCGACCGCATCATGGTCGACCTCGGCGCCGACGATGCGTACGCCGGCTACGGCTGGGTCGAGAACAAGGGGTATGCCGCGCCGGAGCACCTCGACGCGCTGCGTCGCCTGGGCCCCTGCGAGCTGCACCGCCGGTCGTGGCGGCTGCCGGGGATGGACCATGATGGCGACGTGGCCGAGAGCGGAACGACCGACCTGACCCGAGTGGGAGAGCGATGAGCTCGGAGGACCTCGAGAAGTACGAGAGCGAGGCGGAGCTGGCGCTCTACCGCGAGTACCGCGACGTGGTGGGCCTGTTCAGCCATGTCGTCGAGACCGAGCGGCGGTTCTACCTGTGCAACAGCGTCGACGTCAAGGTGCGCTCGGACGGCGGGGAGGTCTTCTTCGACGTCACGATGCACGACGCCTGGGTGTGGGACATCTACCGCCCGGCCCGCTTCGCCAAGACCGTGCGGGTCGTCACCTTCAAGGACGTCAACGTCGAGGAGCTGGCCAAGAGCGAGCTCCAGCTGCCCAAGGGCGAGTTCTGACCCGGATGCCGTGACGCGGTCGGTCCGTGACCGCTGAACGCCCCCGCTGAGCACGGATCGCCGTCCACAGGGGGTGGGTCCGCCCGGACGTCGTCCACAGGTGCGGCTGCGGGCTCGTGGCGCGCCGGCCGGGCCGGTTGGCTCCGGGCATGACGAGCACCGACCCTCCCGAGAGCACACCGATGGCCCGACCGGCCCGGGCGCGGCGCACTGCCCCTGCCATGCGCCCCGCCGCTGCGCTGGGCCGCTACGGCGAGGCGCTCGCGGTCCGTTACCTGCGTGAGCAGGGCATGGAGGTGCTCGACCGCAACTGGCGGTGCGAGCACGGCGAGGTCGACGTCGTCGCGCTCGACGGCGACTGCCTGGTCATCTGCGAGGTCAAGACCCGCCGGTCCTCGGGCTTCGGCGAGCCGGTGGAGGCGGTCACCTTCGCCAAGGCCAAGCGCCTGCGGCGGCTGGCGGCGGCCTACCTCGCCGGCCACGGTGACGGTTCGAGGGTGGCCCAGGTGCGCGTCGACGTGGTAGGCATCCTGTGCCAGCCCGGCCGGCCGGCGGTGCTGCGGCACGTCGTCGGGGTGGGGTCGTGAGCCAGGGGCTCGGGCGCACCCGCTCGGTGGCGCTGTCCGGCCTCGACGGCACCGTGGTCGACGTCGAGGCCCACATCTCGCAAGGGCTGCCGCACTTCTCCGTCGGTGGCATGCCGGATGCCGCGTGCGCCCAGTCTCCCGACCGGGTGCGGTCCGCGGCGGCGAACAGCGGGGCCGCCGTGTCGCCGAACCGGGTCACCGTCAACCTCTCACCCGCGTCGATCCCGAAGCGGGGCGCGTGCTTCGACCTGGCGATCGCCGTTGCGGTGCTCTCCGCGGGCGGGGTCATCAAGGGTGGGGTCGCCGCTGACGTCGTCCACCTGGGCGAGCTGGCCCTCGATGGGCGGGTGCGGGGCGTGCACGGGGTGCTGCCCGCGGTGTTGGCGGCCGTCCGGTCCGGGGCCCGGCACGTGGTGGTGCCGGTCGAGAACGTCGGTGAGGCCCAGCTCGTCACCGGGGTGGCGGTTCACGGCGCCGGCTGCCTGCGCGACGTCGTCGACTGGTACCGCGCGGCCGAGCAGGGCACGCCCCTGCCGCCCGCACCGACGCCGGTTCCGGGCGTGGTCGAGACGCGGCCCGGCCCGGACCTCGCCGACGTCGTCGGGCAGCCCGAGGCGCGGCTGGCCCTCGAGCTGGCAGCGACCGGTGGGCACCACCTGCTGATGTCGGGGCCACCGGGGGTCGGCAAGACGATGCTCGCCGAGCGGCTGGTCACCGTGCTGCCCCCGCTCAGCCGGGAGCAGGCCCTCGAGACCCACGCCATCCGCTCGCTCACCGGCCAGGTCGGCGAGGTCGTCGAGCTCGACCGCACCCCTCCCTTCGTGGCGCCGCACCACAGCGCGTCGATGGCGGCCGTGACCGGCGGGGGGTCGGGGGTGGCCCTGCCCGGGGCCATCTCCCGGGCTCATCACGGTGTGCTCTTCCTCGATGAGGCTCCCGAGTTCAAGGGTTCGGTGCTGCAGACCCTTCGCCAGCCGCTCGAGTCAGGGGAGGTGGTCATCGCGCGGGCCCGGCAGGTGGTGCGCTACCCGGCGCGCTTCCTGCTCGTGCTCGCGGCCAACCCGTGCCCGTGCGGCCGGTCCTACGGCAAGGGGCTCGACTGCTCGTGCAGGCCGATGGAGATCCGGGCCTATGCCGGGCGGCTCTCCGGCCCGCTGCTCGACCGGGTCGACCTGCAGGTGCACGTGCCGCCGGTGCACCGGGCGGCGTTCGGTGACGCGACCGGGGAGTCCAGTGCCACGGTCGCCGCCCGGGTCGCGGCGGCGCGGGAGGCACAGCGTTCCCGGTGGGCCGAGCACGGGTGGGCCACCAACGGGCTGGTGCCCGGGCACGCGTTGCGGCGGACGCCGTTCCGGCTCCCACTGTCGACGACGGCGGTGCTCGACCGAAGCCTCGAGCAGGGCCGGCTGACGCTGCGCGGCTACGACCGGGTGCTGCGGGTCGCCGGCGTCCTGGCGTTGGTGGCTTCGACGGTTTCCCATGGTCGACGTGTTCCATCCGCGGCCCGCCACGATGGCCAGCCCACGGGCTCATCGACGGGGTGACCGGTCGCTTGGTCCTCGCACGCCTCGCACGCCTCGCACGCCTCGCACGCCTCGCCGTCTCGCTGCCCCCGTTCTGCCTGCATGCAGTGTCGTGATGCCTGCCGGGTTCATGAGCCGGGACTTGTGCGGATGCCTGTCTGCGGCCCGATCCTGGTAGGCGACAGGGTGCGCCCACCGGGCGTCCAGGATGGGCTGCCGGCCAACGAGGTGGCCGTGTCAGCGCCGGGTGAAGAGGTGCGCCACCGGGCTGCATGCCGCCGCGGGAGCGGGCAGTCCTGCAGTCTGTGGTGTCGAGGTCCGTGGACGTGTCGCCGCTGCGGTGTCATCGTGGGCTCGTGACACGCGCCATCGACGCTGACTATCTGGTGGTGGGAGCCGGTGCGGTGGGGTTGGCTTTCACGGACGCGCTGACCGATCATGCCAACTCGCGTGTGGCCTTGGTCGACCGTCGCCACAGTGTCAGCGGCCACTGGCTTCAGGCGTACTCCTTCGTCCGGTTGCATCAGGCGTCTGCCTTCTACGGGGTCGCGTCGACCCTGCTCGGCGGCGGCCAGCTGCAGGATCGCGGACCGGAGCGGGGTTTGCAGGAGCGGGCGTCACAGTCGGAGATCTGCGCCTACTACGAGCGGGTCCTCGAGCGGGTGGTTGGCTCGGGCAGGGTCGAGTTCTTCCCCAACGGCGAGTATGTCGGCGGCCGCACCGTTGTCTCGCGAGTGTCGGGCCGGCGTTACGCGGTGCCGCAGCGGTGCCGGATCGTGGATGCCCGCTACCTGGCTCCGAGCATCCCGGTGGAGATGCCGGCCCCGTTCGACGTCGGCGAACGCGCGCGGGTGATGCCGGTCAACGACCTCGCCGCGTTGGAGGAGGCGCCGAGCCAGTTCGTCATCGTCGGGTCGGGCAAGACCGCGACCGACGCGTGCATCTGGCTGCTCTCGCGAGGTGTGGACCCCGACGCGATCTGCTGGGTGCGCGCCCGCGAGCCGTGGATGATGAACCGGGCCGTGGTCCAGCCTGACCCTGAGATCTTCCTGGGCATGGTTGCCGACACGATGCAGGCAGCGCAGGGCGCGACCTCGCTCGAGGACCTGTTCCTCCGTCTCGAGGACGCGGGCATCATGCTGCGCATCGACCGCACCGTCACCCCGGCAATGGCCAAGACACCCACGCTCGCGCTGTGGGAGCTTGAGCAGCTGCGCACCTTGGAGAACGTCGTGCGCCGAGGTCACCTCGAGGGGGTGGACCGGGGCAGGCTCACCTTCGCTGATGGGTCGGTTGGCGTCGCGGGCGACGCCGTCGTCGTGCACTGTGCCGGGGACGGGCTGAAGTACCCCCCGCTGGTCCCGGTCTGGCGCCGCGAGGCGATCACCCTGCAGCCGATCCGGGCCGGGTTCCCGTGCTTCGGTGCGGCGCTGGTGGGGTACGTCGAGGCGACCCGGCAGGACGACGACGAGAAGAACCGGATCTGCCCGCCGACGCCGTACGGCGACTCGATGGCGCAGTGGGCCAGGATGACCGTCCTGGGAACTCAGGCGGCGATGTCCTTCTCGGCCGAACCCGACATCAAGGAGTGGTCTGACCAGGTCGCGCTCAACCCCGCACGGATCCCACCCGGACATCCCGGATCGGCTGCACTCGACGACGCACGCGAACGCCTCGCGGCCCACACCCCTGCCGGGCTGGCCAGGCTTACTGAACTGATGTGAACGGATCCGCCGGTCACGGGTGCGTTGGCCCTGGCCGGTGTGGCACGCCGAATGCCGCCCCGCGCCATCGGTCAAGGATCGCGCCCAGTGCCGGCGGAGTTGACCCGTGGTGGCGCCAGCGCGGCCAGGTTCGCCAAGGTTTGGGCCAGTGCGCTCGCGGCCTGTTGGCGTTCGTGCGTGGCTGGGTGACCGCGAGACTCAGCCGGCGGCAGTGGTCGAGCAACGATCGCTGGTCGGCGTGTGCACCGGGCTGACGGGCATAGGGTCGGTGCGCATGGATGCCGACCAGGCTGGCCTCTTCGAGCTGCCCGACCGCGAGCCGCAGGCCCCTGCGCGAAGGCTCCAGCGCGGGAGGAACCGACAGGTGTGGGCTCTGACCGCCACCGCTGAGGTCACCATCACCGATGCTGCTGCCCTGCGGCACGCCGCGGCACGGCTGAACGATGGGTTCGTGGTCACCATCGCCGGCGTTGACCTCGACGTCGCGCACAGCGAACCCGACGCACCGGATGCGGTGCCCGTCGATGACGCCTTCGATGCCCTGGCCAGGCTGATCTGGCCCAACGAGGGACTGCAGGAGGCGCTCGACGCCGGCGCCATGCGGATCCTGTCGATGGACAGCGAAGCCGCAGCCGACTCAGTCGATCACGCGATGGCCACCTGGAGGGTAACGGTCAAGCTCACTGACATCGATGAGTTGCGCCGGTTGGCCGCTCGGGCCCACCCGGACAAGTCAGTGGAGATCTCGGACAGCCTGCCGGTCGCCTGGCAAGCAGCGGCCGACCCGTTCGCGCCGCTGCGCTCGATCCCCGGAATCTCTTGGAAGCCGGGGCAGGTCGTCGTCGAGCACATCCCGGCAAGGGCTCCCCGGAACCGCTGACGCCGCTGTCTTGGCGGTACATGGCGGTTGAAGTGGTCGCGGGCCAACGACCACGCCCGCCGCCGCTCCGCGCGCCGGTGCCCCCAACCTGCGAGAGCGTTTGGCGGCGCTGAGACTGTGAAGATCGCGTTCGCAGCCTGATGGTGGTGGGCTGTGGGTTGGTGACCGCGAGTGTGACCCACGCTGAGACTGGCCTTGTGCCTTGCTGCGACTTGTCCGCTCGTGGTTGCCGGCCCCGGCCCGGTTGGAGGAGCTGGCCTGATCAGGAGCTTGACCACTCGGCGTTAACGGCGCCGGGCGTGTCTCATCACAGTCCTGCCGAGCCTCCATCCCGGACCGGAACCACGTCCCATCCGGAGAAGGAGAGAACGCATGGACAGTCTGACCGATCTGCGCGAGGTGGTCGATGTCGTCATCGGCGTCGACACTCACGTGCATACCCACTCCGCAGCCGTGGTCGATGCTGCCACCGGTGGTGTCCTCGACGAGATCACCGTCGAGGCGACAGCCCAGGGCTATGCCGAGCTGGTGGAGTTCGCCAACAACCACGCGATGTTGCGGGCTTGGGCGATCGAGGGGACCGGTGGTCACGGCGCCGGTCTGAGTCGTCACCTGTTGCAGCTGTCGGAGATCGTCATCGAGCTGGACCGTCCCAAGCGGGTCGCGCGCCGCAACGGCGCGAAGTCCGATCCGCTCGATGCGATCCGCGCCGCGCGTGAAGCGATGGCCCGACCGCGGTTGGGAACTCCCCGCACCGGAGGCGAACGCCAAGCACTGTCAGTGCTTTTGGCCGCTCGGCGCTCCGCGGTCAATGCCTCCACTGAGGCCCAGCAGCAGGTCTTCAGCCTGGTCATCGCAGCACCCGAACCCATCCGAGTCAGGTTCCGCGGCCAGAAGCT
>JBBRVU010000144.1:0-10875 GCA_038246575.1 Actinomycetes bacterium
GACGGGGTGCACCCGTACGCCGTGCACGAGCCCTATGGCGGACCGGACGCGCTCAAGCGGTTCGTCGACGCCTGCCACTCCCGCGGGCTCGCGGTCTGCCTCGACGTGGTCTACAACCATCTCGGGCCGGCCGGGAACTACCTGCCGCGCTTCGGCCCCTACTTCTCCGGCAAGCACGAGACTCCGTGGGGTCAGGGCATCAACCTCGACGACGACGGCGCGCACGAGGTGCGGCGCTGGATCATCGACAACGCACTGATGTGGCTGCGGGACTTCCGCATCGACGCGCTGCGGCTGGATGCGGTGCACGCACTGGAGGACGACTCACCGGTGCACGTGCTGGCCGAGCTCGCCCGCGAGGTCGACGCGCTGTCGGCGCACCTGGGTCGCCCACTGTCACTGGTGGCGGAGTCGGACCTCAACCGGCCCTGGACGGTGACGCCGGTCGAGGGCGGCGGCCTCGGCATGACAGGCCAGTGGAGCGACGACTTCCACCATGCCCTGCACACGCTGCTCACCGGTGAGGCGCAGGGCTACTACGCGGACTTCGCCGCCGATCCGTACGCCGCGTTGGCGACGACGCTGACCGGCGCGTTCTTCCACGACGGTCGTCACTCGTCCTTCCGCGACGCACCGTGGGGTTCGCCGGTGGACCGGTCGACGATGCCGGGCTGGCGCTTCCTCGGCTACCTGCAGACCCACGACCAGGTGGGCAACCGCGCTATCGGCGACAGGATCGGGCACGACATCAGTGACGGCCTCGCGAAGATCGGCGCAGCGTTGATGCTGACCTCGCCGTTCACGCCGATGCTGTTCATGGGCGAGGAGTGGGCCGCCTCCACGCCGTGGCAGTACTTCACCTCGCACGAGGACCCCGAGCTGGCCGAGGCGGTGCGCGCCGGCCGGCGTCGCGAGTTCGCAGCGCACGGCTGGGCCGCTGAGGACGTGCCGGACCCACAGGACCCGGCGACCGTGGCCGCGTCGACGTTGGACTGGTCGGAGGTCGGCGGAGGGGCCCACGCCTCGATGCTGCGCTGGTACCGCGAGCTCCTCGAGCTGCGTCGCCGCGAGTCTGACCTCAACGATCCCCGGCTGGACGGCGTCTCGGTCGCGCTCGACGCAACCGCCTGCTGGGTCGTGGTCTCGCGAGGTCGGCTACGGGTCGTGTGCAACCTCTCGGCCGACGGCCAGGCCGTCGTCCTCGACTCAGCGCCGACCGAGGTTCTGGTCGAGTCAGCGCCCACTCGCACGGCTCCCGGGTCGCCGGAGGTGACCGTCCCCGGCCAGTCTGTGGCCATTGTTCGCGTGAGAGGCTCCTGACCATGCTCGGAAACATCGTCAGCGCTCTCATCATCGGCGTCATCGTGGGCGCGCTCGGTCGCCTTGTCGTGCCAGGGCGGCAGCCCATCGGGTGCCTGTTCACGGTCCTGATCGGCATCGTCGGTGCGGTCGCCGGCACCGCGATCGCGCGCGCTGCGGGCGTGGACTGGTGGTTGCTCGTGCTCGCCCTGCAGGTCGCCGTCGCCGCCGTGGGTGTCGCGGTCGTCGCCGGATCCATGCGCGGCCGTCGCCGCTGACCTTCCCTAGACTCCGCGGATGACCACCATCAGCGACGGGGACGTCGACCGTCTGCTCGGGCTGCTCTGGGACGCCGGGGGCACGGACCTGCTGCTCACCACCGGGTCAGCACCCTTCGTGCGCGTCAACGGTGACCTGCAGCCGGTCGAGGGGCATCCGGTGCTCTCGGCGCAGGACACGGCCGCTCTCGTCGACAGCTTGCTGACCGACCAACAGCGCACGGGTTTCGCCAACCGCCAGGAGCAGGACTTCTCCTTCTCGTGGCGGGAGAACGCCCGCGTGCGGGGCAACGCGTTCAGACAACGTGGCGACGCCGCGGTCGCCCTGCGGATGATCCCGCGACGCATCCCGAGCTTCGACGACCTGGGGATGCCGGACGCGGTGCGCAGGCTTGGCGAGCTGCGTCAGGGGCTGGTGTTCGTGACCGGCCCGACCGGGTCCGGGAAGTCGACCACGCTCGCCTCGCTGATCGACTGGATCAACGTCAACCGTGCGGTGCACGTCATCACGATCGAAGATCCCATCGAGTACGAGCACCTGCACAAGCGCGCCGCCGTCAACCAGCGCGAGGTTGGCAGCGACACCGAGAGCTTCCCCCAGGCGATGCGCAGCGCCCTGCGCGAGGACCCCGATGTCCTGCTGGTCGGCGAGATGCGCGACCTGGAGTCGATCCGGTTCGCGCTGACCCTCGCCGAGACCGGTCACGTCGTCTTCGCCACCTTGCACACCAACGACACGGCGCAGGCGATCGACCGGCTCATCGACGTGTTCCCCGGTGACCAGCAACCGCAGATCCGGGTGCAGCTGGCTGCGACGTTGACTGCAGTCGTCTACCAGCGGCTGGTGCCGCGGGTCAGTGGCGGGATGGTGGCGGCCTACGAGGTGCTCACAGCCACCACGTCGGTGCGCAACTTGATCAAGGAAGCCAAGACCAACCAGATCCGCAACCAGATCCTGACCGGGAGCCGGGACGGGATGCAGACCCTGGAGATGTCGCTCCGCGCCCTCGTCGCGGACGGCACCGTGTCCCACGACGAGGCCGTCGCGCGTTCGCTCTATCCCAAGGACATCCAGCCGGCCTGACCCGGTCCGGATCCGCACCCTCCACCCGTCGCCTCAGCGAAGCGGCCTGGCCGCCTCGCGGGTCCGGGCGATCGCGACCGCCCACACCACCAGCGGCACCTGCAGGGGCAGCCGCAGGTAGGTCGCCCAGCGGTAGGCGTCGGAGTGCCCGCCCGCGTCCAACGCCATGTAGACGTTGCCCGGGAACACCGCCACGAACAGCGCGGCCGTTGCCCAGCCCGCTGCGCGGCGGGTGCGCGGCACGGCCAGTCCCGCGGCGCAGGCCAGCTCGGCGAGGCCGCTCAGGTACACCAGCGCGTAGGGCTCCGGCAGCGCCGGCGGCACGATCTGCGCGAAGGTCCTCGGCGTGACGAAGTGCAACGTCCCGGTCACCGTCAGCAGCCCGGCCAGCAGGTACGGCGAGGCGCGTCGCAGGCGGCTCGTCACCCGGTGATCGTCGCACGGACTCCCCGCCGACCGTCGCGGGGCGACCGGTGCGACGATCGCAGCATGCGCCAGCTGCTCCCGACGTACGAGGCCGAGGTCGACCTGCTCGAGGCCTACCGCTACTCCGCCGACCGCACCTGGGTCCGGGCCAACATGGTCAGCTCGTTGGACGGGACCGCCGTGCAGGACGGTCGCTCCGGCGGGCTGTCCGGTCCGGCGGACAAGCTGGTGTTCAGCGCCCTGCGCGGGCTGGCCGACGTCGTGCTCGTCGGGGCGGGCACGGCCCGGACCGAGGGCTACCGGGCGCCCCGCACCAAGCCCGAACATGCCGGGCGCCGGGTGGAGCTCGGCCAACGGCCGTCGCCGGTGCTCGCCCTGGTCTCCCGAGGACTGGACATCGATCCTGGTTCGGACCTGTTCACCGGTGACGAGCGCACGATCGTGGTGACCCATGCCGCGTCGGACGAGAGTGCTCGCGGCCGGCTCGGCGAGGTCGCCGACGTCATCACCGCGGGCACCGACGACGTGGACCTGGGCAGTGCGCTGCGCCGGCTGGCCGAACGCGGTCTCACCCGCGTCCTGTGCGAAGGCGGCCCGACCCTGCTCGGCAACGTCTTGGCCCAGGGCCTGCTCGACGAGCTGTGCCTCAGTCTCTCTCCCAAGGCGGTCGGCGGCGATGGCACCCGGATCGTGAGCGGCCCCGACGTCGATGCGCGTTTCGATCCCGCCCACGTCCTCGAGCAGGACGGAACTCTCTTCCTCCGGTCCGTACGCGCACCGTGAGGTGAAGCCTCCGCTGGCCGGGTCCCAGCCACGCGCGTTGTTCCCGGTGGATTCGTCGGCGGCGCCGGTCGACGTGCTCGAATTGCCAAGACCGGAGTGCCCCAGCGCCAGGACTAGGCCCCAATCTGCTCCGATCATGGAGATTCCGTGCCAGCGACCGGACCTACCCCTCGCGGAGCAGCTCGGTCGGCAGGAGCCGGCGCAGGACCTCGCTGGCCGCGACGGCGGACAGCAGCGCGGCGCCGACGGCGAGTCCGACCACGGCGGCCAACCGGGCGACCGGCAGCGCCATGCCTGGAGCGAGGATGAACAGTGGCCGCAGCACGTGCACCAGCAGCGCAGCCATTCCGGTGCCGACCAGCAGCCCTGCGATGCACGCCCCGACCGTGACCAGTGCCGACTCGGCAAGGACCAGGGTCTGGATCTCGCGGCCGCGCATCCCGAGCGCGCTCAGCGTGACGTACTCGCGCCGACGCGAGAGCAGCAGCCCGAACACGAAGATGGCGATGCCGGCGGCAGCGAGCAGCAGCGTGTAGACGGAGTCGAGTTGCAGCAGCCCGGCCACGTTCAATGCCGTCAGACTCGACTGGTCCTTGTCGAGCGCCGTCTCCGTCGTGTCGACGGTGAGCGGATCCTGCGCCCCCGGACCGTTCTGCAGCGCGGATGCGGAAGCGACATGACCGGAAGCGTCGTGGCCCTCGGTGCTCACAAGGAAGAAGTCCACCTCCTTCGAGTCGACCCGTTCGTGGTAGTAGCCCAGGTTCGCCACCAGGTCGACTCCTTGCGGGAAGCCCGGCAGGGTCGTGAACAGTGCCACCACGTTCAGCGTCACGAGCGACTGGTGCTTCGTCCCGCGCGCGAACAGCACGTCCACCGAGTCGCCATCCCCGATCTGCAGGTCGTCGGCAGTCGTCGCGTTGACCAGCAGCCCGCGACGGTCGCGGCTCAGAGCAGACATGGCCGCGGCCGCCGTCGTGCCGACGAACGAGGAGTCGGGCAGCGACGACGTACGTCGGAACGATCGCGGGTCGATCGCCGCGAGGTCCTCCCGGTCCTGGTTGAAGGGCCCGGTGAGCACCGAGTTCTCCAAGCCGAACACCACCGGGGCGACGCTCGAGACGCCGGGGACCCGCAACTGAGACGCGAATCCTGCCGAGTGCGGCCGGGTGCTCAGCACGCTGGGCGTCACGCGCAGGTCGGCCCCCATGACGTACCTCGCGTCGGCGGCCTTCGCCGTGTCATAGGTGGCACCGAAGATGGCGAGGTTGGCACCGAAGGCGATGACGAGGCCGACGGTGACGATCCCGGCCGTCGACGTCCACGACCGGCGCCGGAGGCTGCGCCGCAGGGTGCCCGACACAGGCGACCCGAAGCGCGGCGCCGTCGGAAGCGGCACTCGTGCCAGCAGGGACCGCAGTCCGCGAGCGACGAGCAGGGCGCCCGCGACCCAGGCGAGCACCGGCCCCAGCATCAGGTACGCCGGCAGCGACACGGCCCGCCCGAGGTAGACCGAGCCCGGCAGCGAGTCGAAGGCGCCGACGCGCAGCGCCACCAGTTCGGCGACCAGTGCGACCACGAGGACCGGCACGTCCAGGTGCAGCCGCCGCCAGGCAGGGGCAGGGGCAAGTGACATCTCGCCGCGGTCCTGGCTGATCTCCCGATGTAGGGACCGGCGACCCGGGACGTAGAGAGCCAGACCGGTCGCGGCGAGGCCTCCCGTCACCCCCAGCGCGGTTGATCCAGCCAGCTGTCCGGCCGAGGCCTCGAACAACGCGGCTGGCCCCAGCACGAGCAGCACCGAGACGAGACCCAGCGCCGTTCCCAGGACCGAACCCGCTCCGGCGACAGCCACCGTGCGATAGGCCAGCAGTCGCATCAGGTGGCGACCGTCCGCGCCACGGATGCGCAGGTTGGCTTGCTCCCGGCGGGCGGCGGCCGCCAGGACTCCTCCCGCGTACGCCGTCAGGATCGCCGCCAGCAGGGCGCCGGGCAGGCCGAGGAACAGGAACATCCGCTTGGCGACCGCGCCGTCGTCCGAGGCCACCGCAAGGGTGTTGGAGAGGTTGTCGATCAGGTAGTCCTGCCCGGGCGCCAGCCGGCGGACGGCTCGTGCAATCTCACGTGACTGCCGGAGCGCCGTCGCCGGATCGGCGACGAGCCGCGCACGGTCGACGAGGACGTCGATCTCCTGCACCGGACGACTCTTGAGTGCTGCTCCCCGATCCGTGGAGGCCGTGCGGAACGCCGGGAGGATCGAGTCACGGAAGGTCTCCGGGTCGACGACCACCGAGTTCGGGACGTAGAGGAAGTCTTCCAGCTTGGTGCCCTGCCGGCTGTAGAACAGCGGCTTGGCCCGGGAGAGGTCGGCGAGACCGCTGACGGGCAGCGTGAGCGGGGTCCGCCGACCGGGCACAGCCAGCTCCACCCGGCCGCCTATCCGCGTCCGCAGAGAGCGCGCCGCCTCCACGCTCAGCAAGGACGAGCCCCTGGCGAAGGCTCCGACGACGAGCCGGACCGACGGGTAGTGCTGGTGGTACCGGCGGTCGAAGGCGAAGACCCGAACCGGCCCGTCCAGTGGTGCACCTCCCGCCGACAGCGACCCGGATGGCAGATCGACGAAGCCCAGCGCGTCTGCGGCCGAGACACCCGGAATGCGCGCGATCCGGGCCCGCAACCGGGAGAGACCGAGCTGCGCGGGCTGGTTGGCTCGCGCAGGCACCACGTTCTCCCGGGTGGAGACCGTGGCGCCGAGCCGCAGCTTGCCGGTTGCCGGCACGGCCTCGGTGGCCCGAGCTTCGTACTCGAAGCGGACCGTCCGTCCGGCCGCGACGGTGCCGATGTTCAGCCCGGTCTGGGCCAGACCCTGGGCCAACGGGATCCCACCACCGACGTCCGCCAGCGGCCGGCCGTCGCGGGTCGTCGAATCCATGACGTACGTCAGTGGCCCCGGCGGGGAGTCGTTGACCACGACCTCGTTCGCCGGCACCGGTCCGGCGTTGCGCAGGGTCAGGGTCACCCGCGCCGTGTCTCCGGCCGCCAGGGCACCGCCCGGCGCGACAGCTGCCGTGAACCGCAGGTCTGCACCCTGCGGACCGGCCACCACGCGCTGCATGTCCAGAGCGAGGGGAGCGATGGCTCGCTGCGTCATGGAGGCGCTGGACCCGTCGGTGAAGAAGAGGACCGCCGAGAAGAGTGCGACGCCGAGGATCACCCCGACGAGTGAGGTGAAGGTCCGGCGGGGATTGCGAAGCAGCTCACGCCGGGCGTAGCTAGCCAGCATGCGCGCTCGCCTCGTCCGTCACCAGCGAGCCGTCCCGCAGCGCCACGACGCTATCCATCCGGATCGCGACGTCGGGGTCGTGCGTGACCACGACGAGTGCGGCACCCATCTCGCGCGAGGTCGCCAACAACAGGTCGATGACAACGGCGGAGTTGGCTGCGTCCAGCGCCCCGGTGGGCTCGTCTGCAAGCACGACCATCGGGGCCTTGACGATCGCCCGCGCCACCGCGACCCGCTGGCGCTGCCCGCCGGAGAGCTGGTCGGGCAGCTTGTCCAGGTGTGCGGCGAGATCCAGCCGGTCGAGAATGTCGCGGCACCGGTCGGACTCGTCGTCGGGGTCGACCAGGGCGAGGCCCAGCGCCACGTTCTCCAGCACCGTGAGGAACGGCAGCAGGTTGTCGGCCTGGAACACCAGGCCGAGGTGGCGCCGGCGGAGATTGGCGAGCTCGGTCGCACCGAGGCCGCCGATCGGTCGGCCTCCTACGAGCACCCGCCCTCGGGTCGGCCGTTCGAGACCGCCCATCAACGCAAGCAGCGTCGATTTGCCGCATCCACTTGGACCGGTGACGGCGACGCTGCCCCCGGCCGGGACCGCCAGCGACACATCGGTGAGCACGTCGACCGACCCGCCTGGCACGTCGTAGCGCATCGACACCGACTCGACGCTGATCGCCACCGCGTCGGTCACTTCGTGGTCACCAGGCCGTCCCGCAGGTGCAGCCGGTGCTGCGCGCGCGCTGCGAGCTCCGCGCTGTGCGTGACGTAGAGCACGGTCAGGCCGCGCGAACGCCACGCCGCGAAGATGACGTCCATGACGTCTGCGGCCGTCGACTCGTCGAGCTCTCCGGCGACCTCGTCCGCCAGCAGCAGGTCCGGTTCGTTGGCCATCGCCACGGCCAGGGAGACCCGCTGCGCCTCACCGCCGGACAGCCGGCGGGAGTGGTGGTCGAGTCGCCGACCCAGGCCCAGTCCGCCGAGGAGCTCCTTCGCCCGGGCCGTCGCGTGGCGGCCGCCCGCGAGGTCGATCGCCAGCTCCACGTTCTCGCGTTCGGTGAGGAAGGGGATCAGGTTGCCGCTCTGCAGCACGATGCCGATCCGGCGGGCCCGCAACCGCGCCCGGGCCGACTCGTCGAGCCCGGCCAGATCCTGTCCGTCGACGAGGACCCGCCCGGCGTCTGGGACCATCAGGCCGGCCATCAACGAGATGAGGGTGGACTTCCCGCTGCCAGAGACGCCGATGAGGCTGGTGGTCTCTCCCCGCGCCAAGGTCAGCTGCGCCCCGCTGAGCACCGTCGTCCGGGAGTCCCCGACGCCGTAGCTCTTGCTGGCGCCGTCGACGTGCACCAGCGAGGCCGACTCGACCGTCACAGCGCCGCGGCCGGGGCGGATCCACCGAAGACCCTGGGCACCTGTGAGCTCGCATTCTTGTCGAGCTTGAGAGCCTCGGCGTTCGCTTCGTCGAGCCCTTGTGCACTGAGCATCGTCAGGTTCACCAGCTTCTCCAGGTCACGGTGCTGGCTCGCAGACCGCGGTGTGTTGAGCACCTGACCGACGCCCGGTGCGTAGTACTTGAACTCGTTGTCCGGGGCTGACGCCTTGCCCTCCCGGACGACGAGGACATCGGTGAAGCACTTGAACGGCACGCAGGTCCGCTGGCCGGACCTGACGACCTGCGCCACGTCCCCGTCCTCACCCGGCGGCCGCGCGATCGAGAAGGGCGGCGTCCCGGTCCGAGGATCGGCCGGCATCAGGATCCCCGGCTCGCCACCCTTCACTCCGGCAAGCCAGGCATCGCGGACCGCGACGAAGCTCCCGCCCTCGTACGCCTCGGTGTACGAGCCCAGGTACCAGACGCTGCCGTCGTTGTCCTCGGCGAAGTAGTCGAGCGACTCCTGGGTGATCTGTCCGGCGTCGACGTCCTGGTCCAGGACAGCGATGGTCCGCACGCCGTCGATCTCCTTCGAGACGCCAGTCACCGTGCTGATCACGCGATGCGGCACCCGACGGTGCCCGACGTCCGTGGCGCCCTCGCGCACCCACTGGGTCCCCGGCCTCAACGGCAGGTACGTGTTGGTGGCGCGGCCGGGAAGGCCGAAGTAGCCCGCGTCGTAGCCGGCTTGTCTCGCCGGGGCCGACTGCGCGGACTGCGATCGTCCGGTGGCGGTCGCCGCCGCGTTCGGACTGGTGCCCGCCGCGACCCCGGCACCGCCGCCGCCACCGGCGCAACCGGCCACCAGAACGGCCGGAAGCAGCAACAGGGCGGCGCTACGCGCAACGTGCGCAGATCGGTCTCGTGTCATGCGGCGCAACGTAGCTCGGCGATCCTGACGCTAGGTTGAACATCGTGTTCAGCCTGGAGTCAGGTTCGATGCGCCACCGTGGTGCCAGATGAGCTGTATGGATGAGGCGAGGGCGCGGTGAAGGTTCTGCTCGTCGAGGACGACGAGCGGATCGCCGCGTCCGTCCGCCGCGGGCTGGTCGCCGAGGGCTTCTCGGTCGAGGTCTGCCTCGATGGCGACGAGGGTCTGTGGAAGGCGACCGAGTTCCGCTTCGACCTCGTGATCCTCGACCTGATGCTGCCGGGCCAGAGCGGTGTCGAGATCTGCCGCAAGCTTCGCGAGCAGGGCGACTGGACCCCGATCCTCGTGCTGACCGCGAAGGAGGGCGAGCTGGCCGAGACGCAGGCCCTCGATGCCGGCGCCGACGACTACGTCACCAAGCCGTTCTCCTTCCCCGTGCTGGTGGCCCACGTCCGCGCCCTGTTGCGGCGATCAGCAGGGGGGTCCGTGCCGCCCATCCAGGTCGGCGACCTGCACCTGGACCCTGCCCAGCACCGCTGCTGGCGCGGTGACACCGAGATCCGCCTCACCGCCCGGGAGTTCTCGGTGCTGGAGTACCTGATCCGCCGGGCCGGGCTCGTCATCGCCAAGTTCGAGCTGCTGGACGGCGTGTGGCAGTACGACTTCGACGGCGACCCGAACATCGTCGAGGTCTACATCCGCCGGCTCCGACGCAAGATCGACGAACCGTTCGGCCGGCGCGACATCGAGACGGTGCGCGGAGCGGGATACCGGCTGGCGACGTGACGACCTACCAGCCGACTGAGACCGGTCGGCCACCGATGCTGCGCCGGTTCGCCACCATGCGCGCGCGGATCACGTTGATCGCGACAGCCGCCGTCGCGGTCATCCTGCTGGTCAGCGCATACGGGCTGGTGATCGCGCAGGGCCGGTTGCTGACCCGCGGCGTCGACGAGGCGCTGCGCCAGCGGGCCGACAACATCGAGCCGGACATCGCTCGCGGCAGCTACGAGACGGAGCTGCCCGGCGAGGGTGATCCCGAAGACTCCTTCCTCCAGGTGATCGACGGCCAGGGGCGCGTCGTTGCCGCCACCGCCAACGTGCGAGCCCTCGGCCCAGCCGCCGGACTCGTGCCATCGAGCCGCCGAACCGCCATCGTGACCGTCAACCGGGTCATCGCCGGCGACGGGCAGTTCCGTGTGCTGTCCAGGAACGTCGGCGGGGGTCGGACCCTCGTGGTCGGGAAGAACCTGGACGATGTCAACGAGGGCATCCACATCCTCTCGCTGCTGCTGGCCATCACCATCCCCCTCGTCATCGCACTGCTGGCCGGGCTCGTCTGGTGGCTGACCGGCCGCACGCTGCGCAAGGTCGAGTCGATCCGCGCGGAGGTGGCCACCATCCACGGCGACCGGCTGGACCGCC
>JBBRVU010000145.1:0-10864 GCA_038246575.1 Actinomycetes bacterium
ATCAACGTCATCGCACTCGACCGCCATGGCGAGATGGTCGTCGGCGTCTCCACCAGCGGCTACCCGTGGAAGTACCCCGGCCGGATCGGCGACTCCGCGGTCCCCGGTGCTGGGACCTGGTGCGACCTCGACGGCGGCGGTGCGGCCTGCACCGGGCGGGGCGAGCTCAGCATGCGGTCGGGGACGGCGCGCACCGTGGTCGATGCGTTGATCCGCGGCGACGACATCGAGAAGGCCTGCCTTGCCGCACTGGCCGACGCGGCCGACCTCCCCGACCCGTTCCGCGCCGAGCTGCGCGTCCTCGCGCTGACCCCGGACGGCCGCCACGGCGGCGCTGCGGGCCAGTCGGGCGCCACGTACGCCGTCATGACCACGACGTCCACCGAGCCCGAGATCCATCCGAGGAGCGTGCTGTGAAGGTCTTCCTGTCCTCCGACATGGAGGGGACCGCCGGGGTCGTCGACTGGGCCCAGTGCATCGGGCCCAGCACCGAGTACGAGCACTACCGCCGGCTGCTGCAGGCCGAGGTCAACGCGGCGATCGAGGGCGCGATGTCGGCCGGGGCCACCGAGGTGCTGGTCAACGACTCGCACTCGAGCATGCAGAACCTGCGACCGGACGAGCTCGCGGGCCGCGCGAGGTACCTCTCGGGGCGGCACAAGCCGATGTACATGATGCAGGGGCTCGACGCGACCTTCGATGCCGCGTTCTTCGTCAGCTACCACGGGTCGATGGCCAGCGAGGCGTCCACGCTCTCGCACACCTACAACCCGGGAGCGATCGGGCGGGTGCTGCTCAACGGGATCGAGGTCGGAGAGTCCGGCATCAACATGCTGGTCGCCGCCGGCCACGGAGTGCCCGTCGTGCTGATCACAGGTGACGACACCACCGCGGAGGAGGCCCGGCGGGTGGCCCCAGGCATCCGCGCCGCTGTGGTCAAGACATCGGTCACCCGGTTCGCCGCCGACAGCATGCACCCGGCTGACGCCTGCCGGCTCATCCACGACGAGGCGGCCGCGGCGATGGATGCGCTCGCCGACGCGAAGCCACCGGCGATCGAGCTGCCGGCGACGCTGGAGGTCCTCTTCCACAACGGCGACTTCGCCGAGATGGCTACCTGGATCACCGGGGTGGAGCGGGTCGACACACGCACTGTCCGGCTGACCGACGACGACCCGATCCGGCTCTTCCGCACCTTCATCACGGTGGTGCTGCTGACCCGGTCCATCGTCGAGTGAGCGCGGCACCTGAGGTCGCTCTCGTCACGGGCGCTGCCGGTGGCATCGGCCGCGCGGTCGTGGAGCGGCTGGTCCGGGACGGGATGCGCGTCGGCGCCCTGGACGTGAACGCGGCGGGGCTGATGGCGTTGGCGGCCGACCGGCCGGACGTCCTCGCGCTCACTGCCGACGTGACCGACGAGGACGAGATCCGCGCCGCGTTCGAGGCGCTGCGTGCGCAGTGGGGCGAGCCGATGGTCGTCGTGAACGTCGCAGGCTACTTCGCCCGGCACCGGGTGCCCGAACTGTCGCGGGCCGACTGGGACCGCTTCCTCGCCGTGAACGCGACCGGCCCGTTCCTGGTCTGCCGCGAGTCGCTGCCGGCGATGATCGCGGCCGGTGCGGGGTGCATCGTCAACATCGCGTCGACAGCCGGGCTGCAGGGCGGTCGCGACCGGGCTGCCTACTGCGCCGCCAAGGGGGCGCTGGTCCAGCTCACCCGCAGCCTGGCCATCGACCACGGCCCCGACGGTGTGCGCATCAATGCAGTGGCACCCGGCCTGATCGACACCGAGATGGCCGACTGGATCAGGCACGACCCGGCGGCGCTGGCCGGTTTCGAGGCGAGCCTGCCCGCGGGCCGGATGGGCACCGTCGAGGAGGTGGCCGACACTGTCGCCTACCTCGTGTCACCGGCCGCCACGTACGTCATGGGGGCCACCGTCACGGTCGACGGCGGCTCCTCGGCCTGACGCCGGCTACCCCGCGGGAGTCGACTCGGCTCATGCCAGCTCGCCGGCAATGGCAGCCAGCGCCTTCGCGGTCGTAGCGGTGCCGCCGATGTCCGGCGTCCGGTTGGTCGGCTCGACCAGGGCCCTGTCGAGCGCTGCGGCCAGTGCCATCGCCGACGATCGCTCGCCCAGGTGTTCGAGCATCAGCACGGCGGACAGCACTTGACCAGTCGGGTTGGCGAGACCCTGCCCGGCGATGTCCGGAGCAGATCCGTGCACTGGTTCGAACATGGACGGATGGCTCCTGTCGGGGTTGATGTTGGCCGATGCAGCCAGGCCCACTCCTCCCATCAGCGCCGCTCCCAGGTCGCTGAGGATGTCACCAAAGAGGTTGCTTGCCACGATGACGTCGAACTCGTGGGGAGCCAGAACCAGTCGGGCGGCTAGCGCATCGACGTGCATCGATCGACACCTGACATCTGGGTAGTCGCGGGCGACCTCGTTCACCACGCGATCCCAGAACGGCATGCTGTGGGGCAACCCGTTTGACTTGGTGGCTGACACGAGGTCCGCCCGACGGCCCCGAGCGCGGTCGAACGCGTAGCGAACAACCTGTTCGGTGCCGCGACGGGTGAAGACCGCCGACTGGATCACCACCTCGTCCGCAGTTCCCGAGTAGACGCTGCCGCCGACAGGGGTGTACTCACCCTCGTTGTTCTCTCGCACGATCAACACGTCGAACGACGCGTTGTCGCGAAGAGGCCCGCAGACGCCGGGAAGCGTGGCTATCGGCCGCACATTGATCGACTGGCGCAGCTCTCTCCTGATGGGGAGGAGCAGGTTCCACAGGGAGACGTGGTCAGGCACCGCCGGATCACCGACGGCACCGAGGAAGACGGCATCCGTCCGGTCGAGCTGCTCCGCCCAGTCCGCGGGCATGAAAGTCCCGGCGTCGAGATAGCGCTGGCAGCTCCAGTCGAGGTCGACCCAGGCCACGTTCGCCTCCCGGGGCGTGCAGGCGGCATCGATCAGCGCGCAGACCCCGGCCACGAGCTCGACGCCGATCCCATCACCGGGCACTGCCGCCACGGTGTAGCGACGATCTGGCACTGCGACCTCCTCATCCCGTCCCGGTCGAGTCCGCCCTGTGACAGCCCGGTTGACACCAGAACCTCGGCCGATACTATCGAATCGTTTCCAGCCCGAGGGAGTTCGAGTGACTGAGCAAGGTTCTGCCGTGGCTCCTGCCCCTCCAGATCTGCGCGTGACGCGGGTGGAAACGATCCCGATCCGAGTTCCGCTGGACCGTGTCTACCAGGGCAGTCACTATCGGATGACTCACCGCTCGACCATCGTGACTCGGGTCCACACGGAGTCGGGAATCGTGGGCGAGGCATACGCCGGTGACGAGGACGCAGGCCTGGCCGAGATCGACGCGATCATCCGCAACGAGATCGCGCCGGTTGTGGTCGGGCAAGACGCGTTCGCCACCGAGCGGCTGTGGGAGCTGGCGCGTCCCGCGACCTGGGACATCCTCCGCGACCGGCGGCTCGGGTTGGTCGCCTGCGCAAATGTCGACACTGCGGTGTGGGACGCAGTCGGGAAGGCGCTCAACATCCCGCTGCACCGGCTCTGGGGGGGCTATCGGGACGTCCTTCCGGTGATCACGATCGGCGGCTACTACGCCGCCGATGCCGATATCGAGTCAGAGGTCGATGAGGTGCTCGCTGCTGGCTATGCCGGCATGAAGTTCAAGGTCGGCGGTCTCACCCCGGCAGAGGACGCGGAACGGGTGAGGCGGGCCAGGCGGACGGGCGGAGCCGAGTTCGCGTTGGCCGTCGATGCCAATCAGGGCTGGACCCCCTCAGAGGCCATCGAGTTCTCTCGCCTGGTCAGCGACTGTGGCCTGATGTGGTTCGAAGAGCCGTGTCAGTGGCAGAACGACCGACGGGGTATGCGCGACGTGAGAATGATCGGGGGTTTGCCGGTCTGCGCGGGTCAGAGTGAGTTCTCCGCAGCTGGCTGCCGAGACCTGTTCGAGTCCGGGTCCGTGGACTTCTGCAACTTCGACTCGTCGTGGTCCGGAGGACCCACCGAGTGGCGCCGAGTCGCTGGCATGGCCACGGTCTACGACGTGCGCATGGCCCACCACGAGGAGCCACAGGTCGCCGCGCACCTGCTGGCGTCGATCAGTCACGGCACCTATCTCGAGAACTTCCACCCCAGGCGAGATCCCATCTGGCACAACCTGGTGGCCAACCGGGCGCCACTGGTCCAGGGGTCGATGCGCCTACCGGACGGACCCGGCCTCGGCTGGGAGCTGGACCAGGACTACATCAAGAAGTACCGGGTCGACCAGGGATAACACACAGCACGTAGGTCAGTTGGCACAGACGAACGATGGGGACACATGACGAAGATGCGAGTTCGGCAGGCAGTAGTGCATGCGTTGGCCGATGAGATGCGAGCCGACGAGTCGGTCATGCTGATGGGCGAGGACGTCGCAGCCGCTGGCGGACCCTTCAAGACCTCCGAAGGCCTGCTCGACGAGTTCGGTCCACTGCGCATCCGGGACACGCCCATCTCGGAGATGGGCTTCACCGGCGCCGCTGTAGGCGCGGCCTGTCTGGGCATGCGCCCCGTCGTCGAGATCATGTTCATGGAGTTTCTCGGGGTGGCGCTCGACATGGTGGTCACCGAGGCGGCGAAGTTCCACTATCTCAGCGGGGGGCGCATCACCGTGCCCATGGTCGTTCGCACGTCGGTCGGCAGCGGTGGCGGGTTCGGCATGCAGCACAGCCAGACGCTGGAGAACTGGCTGACGGCGACTCCCGGTCTGTGCGTCGTCGTGCCCTCCGATGCGCAGACTGCCTATGGCCTGAACCGGGCAGCCATCCGCTACGACGGCCCCGTCGTGGTGATGGAGCCGCGCGCTCTCTACGCCACCCGCGGGGAGGTCACCACAGGTGACGAAGGCATCGTCGAGATGGGTCGGGCCCGGACCCTGCGAACCGGATCGGATGTGACGGTGGTCGGCCTGGGGCAGACAGTCGGAATCGCGTCCCGGGCTGTGGAGCAGGCCGGCCTGGACGCTGAGGTCATCGACCTCTCGACCCTGGTGCCGTGGGACCGGCAGACCGTGGTCGAGTCTGTTCGCCGGACTGGCCGGCTCGTCGTGGTCGAGGAAGCACCGGAGAGCGGCGGATGGGGTCACGAGATCGTGTCGACCGTGACGTCGAGCTCCTTCTCCGACCTGCGCTCGGCACCGTTTCGCATCACCAGCCCAGACGTGCCTGTGCCGTACAGCCCCGCCCTGGAGGCCCGCTATCTGCCAACTGCGGAGTACGTCGCCGAACAGCTGACCTCGTATCTGGAAACCGGAGATACGCCGGAACCGTGGTGGGTCAAGGAGGGCCTGGTCCGATGACCGTTACCGACCATCGCAGTCACGAACGACGAGCCGCTCTTTCCGACCCCGTCGAGGCCTATCGACGGATGCGGGAGATCCGCACGTTCGAGGACCAGATCGCCGGACTGTTCGCGGAAGGACTCGTGCACGGCACGACGCACACCTGTCAGGGCCAGGAGGCCCTGGACATCGCGATCGCAACCACTCTGCGCATCGACGACGTCGTCACCTGCACCTACCGCGGCCACGGCATCGCGCTGGCACTCGGCATGACCCCTGAGTCGGTGCTCGGAGAGATCATGGGTCGCACAAGCGGATGCATCGGCGGACTCGGGGGGTCGATGCACCTCTCCGACATGGACGTGGGTCTACTGCCCACCTTCGCCATTGTGGGTGCAGGCATCCCCGTGGCAACCGGAGCGGCTCTGGCGTTCCAGACCCGCGGTGAGGATCGGGTAGCGGTCTCCGTCTGCGGGGATGGGGCCACGAACATCGGCGCCTTCCACGAGGGCATCAACCTGGCTGCGATCTGGCGTCTGCCAGTCGTGTTCGTGATCGACAACAACGTCTACGGCGAGTACAGCCGGATCGACAAGACCACCCCCGTCAGCGACCTCTCGAGCAGGGCAGCATCCTTCGGCATAGAAGGAGAGAGCGTCGACGGGATGGACCTGGGTCTTGTCGAGGAAGCCCTGACCAGGCACGTTGCTCGAGCGCGAGAGGGTCATGGCCCGTCGTTGCTCGAGGTGCGCACGTATCGCTTCGCCGGGCACTCGCGAGCGGACCTGGCCACGTACCGACCAGATGGCGAGCTCGAGACCTGGCAGAAGCGAGACCCGCTCATCCTGAGACGAGGCCTGCTGGTAGCTGGGGGCGAGGCGTCGGAAGCTGACCTGGACACCATCGACGCGGAGGTTCAGGCCGCAATCGCCGAAGTCGTGCGCGTGACCGCGGCCACTGAGGAGCCTGACGTCAGCTCCATGTTCGACAACGTGTGGGCCCCACCTGGGCCGCGTGGCCACCACTCGGGTGACTCCGCATGAGGTTCGCCGTCAAGCTTCCGCGAGTGGCGGAGACCGTTGACGAGGTGGTCGTCATCGGCTGGGAGACGCAGGTAGGGGCCGACGTGGCAGCTGGTGACACCCTGCTACGCGTCGAGACGGACAAGGCCATCGTCGAAGTACCGTCACCCGTCGCCGGCCGCCTGGTCGAGCAGGCGGTGGCGGAGGACGACGAGATCTCGACGGGGACGATCGTCGGATTCGTCGAGGGCAGCTGACCGATGTCGCTCATCGAGTCGATCGAGACGATTCCGCTCACGGTTCCGCTGAAGCACCTGTACAAGGGCAGCTACTACAAGATGCGCAACCGCTGCACCATCATCACGCGGATCCGGACCTCGGACGGGGTGGTCGGAGAGGCGTACAACGCCGATACCGACGAAGAGCAGGCGGAGGTGCTCGGGATCATCCATGATGAGATCGCGCCGCTCCTCGTCGGGAAGGACGTGCGCGCGGTCGAGCAATGCTGGTCGGCGATGCTGCCGGTCACTCTCGACCAGCTCCGCGACCGACGGCTGCCCATGCAGGCCGTTGCCTGCGTTGACAGCGCCATCTGGGACGCCGTCGGGAAGATCTGCGGCCAGCCGCTGTGGAGGCTGTGGGGCGGCTACCGATCCGAGGTCCCCATGATCGGGATCGGCGGCTACTACGGGTCGAGCGAGGCAGACCTGGAGAAGGAGTTGGCCTTCTTCCAGGGCGAACACGGCATGGTCGGCATGAAGTTCAAGATCGGTGGCCAGTCGCCCGAGGCGGACGCGGCTCGGTTGCGCCAGGCGCGGGACATCGTCGGTGAGGACTTCATCTTCGTGGTCGACGCGAATCAGGGCTACACCGTCAACGAGGCCCTGGAGTTCCTGTCAGTCATCGAGGGCGACATCAAGCTTCGGTGGTTCGAGGAGCCGACCCGCTGGCATGCGGACTGGAGAGGCCTGCGCGACGTCCGGCTTCGCGGGAACGTCAACGTTGCTGCCGGCCAGAGCGAGATCTCCCGGGTCGGGATGCGCGAGATGTTCGTCAACGGAGCAGTCGACATCAGCAACTTCGACGCGTCGTGGGGTGGCGGGCCGACCGAGTGGAGACGCGTGGCTGCGCTCGCGGCGGCATTCGAGGTCGGGCTGGGGCATCACGAAGAGGCGCAGGTCGCGGCTCACCTGCTCGCGTCCGTGCCTCACGGCACCTATGTCGAGGCGTTCTCTCCGACCCGTGACCCGATCTACTGGGGATTGATAGCCAACAGGCCCGAACTGGTGGACGGCCATCTGCCGCTTCCGTCAGAGCCTGGCTTCGGCTGGGTCCTCGACGAGGACTTCATCGCGCAGTACCGCACGGACAGGTAGGAGGAGTCTTGGCCGACGACTCTGCCGCGTTCGTCGACACCCACGTCCACTTCTGGGACCTCGCGCACCCGGAGCTGACCTATGACTGGCTGCGACCTGGCGTGCGCCATCCCATCCTCGGCGACATCGAGGGGATCAAGCACCAGCGCTTCGACGCGGCTCATCTCCTGGCCGAGTCGAGGTTCGCCGGGGCGGAAGCCTTCGTCCACGTGCAGGCAGCGGTCGGGACAGCGGACCCGGTCGCTGAGACTCGTTGGATCACCGAGATGGCCGCCGAGTGCGGCCAACCGTCGGCGCTCGTGGCACACGCCGACCTCGCCGATGACGGCGTCGGGCGCATCTTGGACGAGCACCGTGTCTCACCATTGATGCGGGGAGTCCGGGACTTCGCTGTCGAGCCCGCACTCGCGGCCGGCGAGGGGGAGAGACTGGATGCCGGCCTCCGGGCGCTGAGCGAGCGAGGGCTCCTGCTCGACCTGGACTGCGAGTGGCCACAGATGGCAGCCGCTGCCGAAATGGCCAAGCGTCATCCGGACCTCACGATTGTTCTCGAGCACCTCGGCTATCCCCGCAGCCGGGAGGATGACTACTTCCAAGGCTGGCGTCGGGGCATGAGAGCACTCGCGGCAGCGCCCAACGTCCACTGCAAGATCTCTGGCATCGGCATGGGTGACCCGACCTGGAGCCCGCGGTCGATTGCGCCCTGGGTTGCCTCCTGCATCGAGACGTTCAGCCCGAGCCGCTGCATGTTCGGGACGAACTGGCCGGTCGATCGGCTGTTCAGTTCCTATGACTCGATCGTCGCGGCCTACCGGGGTTGTGTCGCAGAGCTCTCTGCTGTCGAGCAGAACCAGGTGCTGAGCCTGACCGCGAGGACTGTCTACGGGCTTTGATCCAAACTGGAGGTGTGGCATGACCTACTCGGCCCACGAGTTGCGGCGAGGCCGTGAGACGGGCGAGCCGGACGACGTCGTCGAGCTGCGGGCAGGACCGCTCACAGCTGACCTGGTCGGATCGGACCTCCGGTCGGTGCGCTGGGGTGAGACGGAGGTCATCCAGCGCATCTACATGGCGGTCCGGGATGCCCCCTGGAACACGATCCCTGGAGAGATCCTGCAACGCGAGGTGACCGTCAGTGACCGCGAGTTTCGGGTCTCCTGGCGGCAGCGACATCGGTTCGAGGACATCGACGTCGAGTGGTCTGGCGTCGTGGTCGGGACTGACGACGGCGTCATCGTCTACGAGATGGACGCGGTCGCCGGCGGGGCCTTCCGACACTCGAAGATCGGGCTGAACATCCACCACGGGCTCGTCCCCTACCGCAACTGCTCATTTCGTGCGACCACCGAGAGCGGCGAGGTGACCGGCATCCTCGCGGAGGACGTCGAGCCCCAGCTGGTGCGCGACGGCAGCCTGACTGCGATGTTCGATCACTTTGATGCGATCTCCTTCGAACTTGGAGACCTGACGGCGGAGTTCCAGTTCGAAGGTGACCGCTTCGAGATGCAGGACCACCGAAATTGGTCCGACGCAAACTACAAGACCTATGGCACGCCGCTGTCGTTCGGCTTTCCGCGAGACGTGACTGAAGGCGAGAGGCTCTGGCAGCGCATCACGGTGCGGTTGCACGGTGATCCAGTTGGCGGTGAACAGCCCGAGGAGATCGCCCTCGGTGGCGACCAACCGACTCGACTCCCGAGCATCGGACATCGCCTGACCACAGTTGGTGAGCCGGCCGAAAAGGTGCTGGGTCTGCTCCGCCCCGACTTCCTGCGGGTCGAGGTTCGCCCCGACGAGCAGCTCTCCGCGCGACTCGCGGAGGCGCGAAAGCTGACGTCCGGCGGCGTTCCGCTCGAGATCGTGAGCATGGTTGATCCGGATGACCCCAAGCCGGCGATCGAGGATCTGCAGCGGGTGCTGACCGCGGAGCATGCCGACGTGGCCCGAGTCATCGTTCTGGCTGCCGCGCAAGGATTCAGCGAGTTCAAGGGCGCGACCCCACCGGAGCTCGGAGAGGAGGTGTCCCGCCAGCTCGTGACGGCAGGAGTCTCAGTGCCGGTCTTCAGCGGCACCGACCAGTTCTTCAACGAAGTGAATCGAGCCCGACCCGACTACACGCGCCTGGACGGCGTCGCCTTCTCTCTCAATCCCCAGGTGCACGCCTGCGATGACCGTTCACTGATGGCCAACGTCGAGGCGCTACCCGATGTCGCCGCCTTCTGCCGGCGCATGTATCCGGGTGCCGAGCTGTCGGTCGGGCCGGTCCACCTCGTCGGCCCGAACGGGCCGTTTCCAGCGGGTCCGCCGAGTTCGGCTGGAGTGCCTGCCGGGCTCGACCCGCGGCACGCGGCCTTGTTCGGTGCGGCCTGGACGGTGGCGTTCCTCGCCGCGGCTGCACGAGGAGGTGTCGAGCACGTGACGATGTACGACCTCGTCGGGTCCCGGGGCCTTGCCCAGCTTGTGGATGTGGACGAAGACGGTGCCCGGTACCCGGTCGAGCCAGGCACGGGCTATCCGGTGCTGTGGGTCCTCGAGCGTCTCCGAGCCCTCGGTCCGAGCACGGCGTTCCTCGTCGAGGGCACCAACGACCGTTGCGCAGCGGTGCGCCTGCAGTCCGGTGATCGGCGCCGAGTGGTGGTCGCCAACCTGGCGAACGCGATGACGCAGGTGGCACTGGACCTTGCTCCGGCGACCTCGGCGGAGGTGTGGACCATGGACGAGACCCTCCAGAGCGGAGTCGACGTCCTGGTGAGTCGCACGCCTCCCCGGGTGGTTGTCGAGATCCCGGACGGACGGCTGCCCATCGTGCTGCGGCCGTACGCCGTCGCCTGCATCGACACTGCTCGGTAGCGGCTGGACGTGGATCTGACATGACCCCGCTAGTCTCGGGCTCGTGCCGACCATTGGGCCGCTTCCCCCCGACGACCATGACGTCTCGCTGGTGGCTCCCGCCGACCTGAACGTTCCGGTGACGATTCGTGATGTGGCGGCTCGGGCTGGGGTGGCGTTGTCGAGTGTGTCTCGGGTGTTGTCGGGTCATGCGGATGTGTCGGCGGCGATGCGGTCGCGGGTGGAGTCGGCGGCCAAGGATCTGGGGTATGAGCCTGAT
>JBBRVU010000146.1:0-10852 GCA_038246575.1 Actinomycetes bacterium
ATGGACAAGGTCGGCAAGGAAGGCGTCATCACCGTCGAGGAGAGCAACACCTTCGGCCTCGAGCTCGAGCTCACCGAGGGCATGCGCTTCGACAAGGGCTACATCTCGCCCTACTTCGTGACCGACCCCGAGCGCATGGAGTGCGTGCTCGACGACCCGTACCTGCTGGTCGTCAACTCCAAGATCGCGGCCGTGAAGGACCTGCTGCCGCTGCTGGAGAAGGTCATGCAGTCCGGCAAGCCCCTGGTCCTCCTCGCCGAGGACGTCGAGGGCGAGGCCCTCGCGACCCTGGTCGTGAACAAGATCCGTGGCACGTTCAAGTCGGTTGCCGTCAAGGCCCCCGGCTTCGGCGACCGCCGCAAGGCCATGCTGCAGGACATCGCGATCCTGACCGGTGCCCAGGTCATCTCCGAGGAGGTCGGCCTCAAGCTCGAGAACGCCGGCATCGACCTGCTCGGTCACGCCCGCAAGATCGTCGTCACCAAGGACGAGACGACTGTCGTCGAGGGCGGCGGTGACGCCGACCAGATCGCCGGTCGCGTCAACCAGATCCGCGCCGAGATCGACAAGTCGGACTCCGACTACGACCGCGAGAAGCTCCAGGAGCGCCTCGCCAAGCTGGCCGGCGGCGTCGCCGTCATCAAGGCCGGCGCGGCCACCGAGGTGGAGCTCAAGGAGCGCAAGCACCGCATCGAGGACGCGGTTCGCAACGCGAAGGCTGCCGTCGAGGAGGGGATCGTCGCCGGTGGTGGCGTTGCCCTGCTGCAGGCGTCGACCAGCGCGTTCGAGAAGCTCGACCTCGACGCGGACGAGCTCACCGGCGCGAACATCGTCAAGATCGCGCTGGAGGCACCGCTCAAGCAGATCGCGATCAACGCCGGCCTCGAAGGCGGCGTCGTCGTGGAGAAGGTGCGCAACCTCGAGGTCGGTCACGGCCTGGACGCTGCCACCGGTGAGTACAAGGACATGATCAAGGCCGGGATCATCGACCCGGCCAAGGTCACCCGCTCGGCGCTGCAGAACGCTGCGTCGATCGCAGGTCTGTTCCTCACCACCGAGGTCGTCATCGCCGACAAGCCGGAGAAGGCACCGGCCGGCGGCGGCATGGGTGGCGGCGACGGCGGCATGGGCGGCATGGACTTCTAGGAGTCCGCGCCACCCGGCGTCTCAGCACCACCCAGCACGTCCCGACGGGCGGTCCCCCTTCACGGGGGACCGCCCATCGGCGTTGCTACCGTGTCCCGGCACACCACCGAGGAGCGACGGGGAGCGATCGTGACCGAGCCCTACGACCACCTGATCGAGGCCTACGCCCGGCTGGTGGTGCGGATCGGGGTCAACGTCCAGCCCGGCCAGCGGGTCGTGATCACCGCGCGGGTCGAGCACGCCCCGGTGGCGCGGGCCCTCGCCGCCGAGGCCTACCGCGTCGGCGCCAGCCGGGTGGACGTGGAGTACCGCGACCAGCATCTCGACCGCGCGGCCGCCGAGCTGCAGCCCGCGGAGATGCTGGGGAAGTCGCTGCCGCACGAGCTCGAGGGCGTACGGGCGTGGAAGGAGGACCGACCGGCCATCATCTCGCTGACCGGCAACCCGAACCCCACGATCATGGACGGGCTCGACCCCGAGCGGCTGGTCAAGATGGCGCCGCTGGACCTCATGAGCGAGGTGATGCCGATCATCGCGACCAACCACGTCGCGTGGACGGTCGTGGCCGCCCCGAACCCGGGCTGGGCGCAGAGCGTGCTCGGCACGCCCGACGTCGAACGGCTCTGGCAGGCCGTGGCGATAGCCACCCGGCTCGACCAGGACGACCCCGTGCAGTCCTGGCGCGACCACATCGCCAAGCTGGCGCTGCGGCGCGACATGCTCAACGCGCGGGGCTTCGACCGGGTCCGCTACCGCGGCCCGGGCACTGACCTCACCGTCGGGCTGCCACCCACCGCCAGCTGGATGGGTGGCGCGGAGACCAACTCCGACGGCACGGAGTTCGTCCCGAACATGCCGACCGAGGAGGTGTTCATCTCCCCGGACTGGCGCCGTGCCGACGGGTTCGCCCGGACCACGGCGCCGTTCTTCCTCCCGGGAGTGAACGTGCTGGTCGAGGGTCTCGAGATCGAGCTTGCCGACGGGACCGTCAAAGGCGCGACGGCCACGCGCGGCGAGGACGTCGTGCGCGCGCAGCTGGATGGCATCCCTGGTGCCCGGCACCTCGGCGAGATCGCGATCGTCGACGGCGACTCTGCCGTCCGGCGGACCAACCTGACCTACGGCGACATGCTCTACGACGAGAACATCGGATCCCACGTGGCGTGGGGCAACGGCTTCCCGACCAGCTTCGCCGGCGGCCTGGAGGCCTCGCCGGAGCAGCTGCGCGACGCCGGGATGAACTCCTCACCCACCCACGTCGACGTCGTCGTCGGCAGCCCCGACGTCGAGATCGACGGCATCCACGCTGATGGGACCAGAGTCCCCGTCACCCGCGGCGACGTGTTCGTGCTCGCGGAGGCGTGACGCCTCACCCAGCTGTGCCGTCGAGGGGTCGGACCCAGGTGGCCACGCCGGCGTCGAGGTGCAGCTCGGCGTCGCACTCGGCGGCGGCATCCGGGTCGTGCGTCGCAAGCACGACCGCGGCACCTCGGTCGGCCTCGCCACGGAGCAGCGCGACGACCCGGGCCCGGTTGGCCGCATCGAGCTCGCTGGTCGGCTCGTCGGCCAGCAGCGCCGCGCCGCGCTGGGCCAGCCCGCGGGCCACGGCGACCCGCTGCTGCTGACCGCCGGAGAGCTCCTCGATGAGCTGATGACCCGCGGTCTCCAGCCCCACCGACTCCAGCGCTGCGGCGGTGCGGGCCTGGGCCTCATCCGGCTCGACGCCTGCCGCAAGCAACGGGACCAGCACGTTCTCCGCAGCGGTGAGCACACTGGCCAGGGCGTTGTCCTGCGGCACCAGCACGACGCCCGCGGCGCTGGTCGCGTCCCGGTCGCGCGGCGGCTCGCCACCGACGAGCACCTCACCTTCCGCCGGTCGGACCAGCCCGGCCAGCGCCCACAGCAGGGTCGTCTTGCCGGCACCCGACGGGCCGGTGACGGCCACCAGCCGGCCCGGTCCGACGCGCAAGTCAACGCCGTGCAGCACCGTCGTACCGTCGTAGGCGACGTGCAGGCGGCGTGCGACCAGCTCGATGCCGGTCATGCGTTCTCCTCGCCGGTGCGCTCGAGCCGGACCGCCCCGTCGTCGACGACGGTCACCCGCAGCAAGGAGCCTGGCGGCACGCTGTCCAGGATGTCGGGGGGCAAGGTCAGCGACCCGTCGCGCCCGACGACCGCGAAGTCCTCGCCCCGCCGACCCTCGGCACCGACCCGGCCGTCGCGGATGGTCACCGTCCGCGGCAGGCGCGCCGCCACGTCGGGGTCGTGGGTCACCGCGACGACGGTCGTGCCGAGGTCGCGGTTGACGGTGCTGACCGCGGCGAGCACCTCGTCGCGACCCTCGTGGTCGAGCTGGCTGGTGGGTTCATCCAGCAGCAGCAGCCCGGGCTGGGCCGCCAGCCCCACACCGACGGCCAGGCGCTGGCGCTGGCCGGGTGAGAGTGCGGCCAACGGGGTGCGGGCGTGGTCGGCCAGTCCGACGACGCCGAGGATCTCTCTCGGGTCGGGCAGCTCGGTGCGGCCCGGCTCGTCGTCGGCGCCGCGCGACGTGCGGGCCTTGGCGGCGCCGCGCTGCGCGAAGCGCACGTTGTCCAGCGGCCCGGCGTACGGCAGCAGGTTGCGCATCGCACCCTGCAGAACCACGCCGACATCGGTGGCGCGCATCCGGGCCAGTCCCTTCTCGTCCATCCGGGCGATCTGGTGCGGGCCGATCTGCAGCCGCCCGGCGCTCGGCCGCAGCAGGCCGGCGAACAGGTTGAGCAGCGTGGACTTGCCCGACCCGGACGGGCCGAGCAGCCCCACGACCTCTCCCGCGGCGACGTCGAGGTCGACGCCAGAGAGCGCGACCACGTCGTTGCCCTCGAGCCGGTAGATGTGCACCAGGCCGTGGCAGGACACGGAGATTCCAGTCATCTCACTCCTTCTCGCAACCGGTCGGAGCGACCGGTGCGCAGCTGCAGGACGGCGACCAGCAGGCCGACAGTGACGAGAAGTGCGGCGAGCCCGCCGAGGGCCGCCCAGCCCGCGGCGACATCCGGCGAGTACCGCACCGGCACCACCAGGGAGGCGACGTCGAACTGCGGCAGCGACGGGAGCACGACCACCGTCGACACGGCGGCGGCCAGCGCGCCGCAGCCGAGGGCGATCAGCACCGTGCCGAGGTTCTCGCGGACGAGCAGGCCCCGGACCACCCGGCGACGCAGGCCGACAGCGCGCAGCGCGGCCACCTCGTACGCGCGTTGCCGTCGCCCGACGTAGGCCGCGACCAGCAGCGCCCCGATCGCGACGAGGACGGCGGCCGCACCCGACACGAGCAGCAGCCGCAGCGCGAGCACTGCCCCGTCACCGGCGTAGCTGCGCTCGAGTGCCGCCAGGGTCGAGCGATCGGTGACGTCGATCCCGGACCGGGTCAACGCCGCCGTCAGCCGTGCCTCCGCTGTCTGGTCGTCGCGCGAGAGCCAGACCTGGCGATCGCCCAAGGGGGCGTCCGCGGTCAACCGCAGCGCCAGGTCGAGGTCGACCATCGCGGCCGTGGCGCCGACCTGCGGGAGGAAGTCGGCCCGGCGGACGGTGCTGAACCGGGTCGGCTGCCCGGACAGGCCGGTCGTCCGGCCGACGGGGACACCGCCCTGTGCGGCTGGCGGCCCGGC
Organism: Actinomycetes bacterium; assembly: GCA_038246575.1. Lineage (GTDB taxonomy): Bacteria > Actinomycetota > Actinomycetes > JACCUZ01 > JACCUZ01 > JACCUZ01. Next base: position 4,797 of record JBBRVU010000146.1, read on the forward strand.
TGCGTCCGCACCGACGACCGCCGGCAGCGGCTCGGGCGAGTCACCGTGCACCACCTCGGCGGCCGGGCCGCCCGGCGCGGTGACCTGCAGCCGCAGCGCGTCGCCGGGTCGGACGAGCACGCGTGCCCCGCCGACCGTCGGGCTCCCGGGTCGCCACGCACCAGGGGACGCGAACCGGGTCGCCAGCTCGGTCGGCGATCCGCCGGACTCGGTCGCGGTGATCGAGCGGATGAGCAGCGTCGCGGTCGCACCCTCGATGTCCGTGCTCGGGTGGTCGACCGCCAGAGCGGCGAGCCGGCAGCCGGCGGCGCAGGTCGACGGGATCGCGGCCTCGTACGTCAGTGCTCCCGGGCGCAGGGTCCCCAGCTCGATCCGAGTGGTCTGCGCGCCGCGGGTCAGTCGCGCGGTCAGCCGCAGCGGCGACGGGGACTCCACGTCGACCAGATCGGCAGACACCGAGAGTCGGCCGGGGCGGACGAGCAGCGGCGCCGGCAGCGGGGGGCTCAGGGTGCGGGCGACGCTGCGCCTCGGTGCCACCCCGGGAGTTCCCCACTGCAGAACCTGGTCGGCACGGGTGGCGTCGACGGCGAGCAGCGTCGGGTCCTGGTTCGAGGTGGTCACCTTGACCACGGCCATGGCGTAGCGCCCGGACGGATCGGCCGCGCGGACCGCATCGAGCAGCCCCCGGCTGCCGCCGGCACGGACGTCGAGCACCACGGCAGCGCCGGTCTCGGCTGCCGCCCGCTCGTGGCGGTTGCGTTCGGCCACAGTCCAGGCCTGGACCCCGACCAGCAGCAGCGCGGTCGCGACGGCCAGCACCGAGGCGATCCGGGCGGTGCCCGGCCGGCGAGCGACGGCCGCCCACCCCACCAGGGTCTGGGCCTGTCCGCGCTCGGAGCCGCGCGCGGACCGGCGCCGAGCCACCCGCACCAACACCCGGGCAGCGAGCAGCCCGCCCGCCACGGCCACCATGCCCGGCGCCAGCGTCGCGATCGGGCTGGGTCGTCCACCGCGGTCGGCGACCAGCTGCACCAGCCCGGCGACGGCGAGGACGACGACGGCAGCGTCCAGGAGCCCGGCACGGCGCCGGCCGCGCTGCGGCGGCACCCGGCGGAGCAGCTCGATCACCGGCCGGCGGAAGACCGCGCGGGAGGCGACAGCGGCGGTGACAGCCCCGCCGGCCAGGGCGACGAGGACCGTGGCCAGCACCGACCAGCTGAGCAGCACCTGGGTGCCGGGAGAGAAGACGCGTGAGGCGCTCCCGCGTACCGCCGCGTAGCCGATCGCGGTGCCGACCGGCGCGGCGACGAGCAGCAGCAGCACCACCTCGGCCAGCCCGAACCGGCGGGTCTGGCCGGCCGTCAGCCCTCGCAGCTTGGCCAGGCCGAGCTCGGGCGAGCGTTCCTCGGTCGCTGAGCCGACCACGAGGAAGAGGGTCCACCAGGACAGCAGCAGCAGCTGGCTGACCGCGAGCGGGGCCGCGATGCGCACCAGGCGCTGGCCGTCGTCGGCCCGTTCCAGGACGGCGGGGAGCTGCGAGTCGGAGCCGAGCCCGAGGCCGGCCGCGGTGATCTCGAGGCGCTCGACCTGGCGGCGCAGGACCGGTGCGTCGCCGAGGCGCACCTTGCCAGGAAGCACCGGGACATCGACCGTGTACGTGGTGAGCAGCGCGGCCGCGGTCGTGCCCGGGCCGACGAACACCGGGTCGGCGGTCGGGGGATTCTCGCCGAGGCCGCTCGGCGAGGCCTGCGGGTAGAACGAGGAGAAGTACGGCCGTCCCGCCCAGTACGACGACTGCACCGGCACCGGGTCGAAGGAGCCGACAACGGTGAACCGGACCACCGGGGCGAGGCCGCCGTTGCCCAGGGTCGTTGCGTCCGGCAGGTCGACCTCGATCGTGTCACCGATTCGGGCGCCGACCAGCGTCAGGCTCCTGGTGGCGAGCATGCCCTCGTCGCGCGCGGTCGGGCAGCGGCCTTCGGTGACCGGCAGGTGGGCGCACAGCCCGGCCCGCTCGACGACCTGGCCGGCGACGAGGCCTCCGGCGAACTCGCCCCGGGATGGGTGGTAGATCGCGTTTGCCGCGTGGGCAAGCCGGGCGGGGCCGAACGCCGGCTGGCTCAACGCTCGGTCCAGCAGCCGCGCGGTGTAGGCGCCGTCCTCGGCCTTGCCGAGCCCGACCCCGCCGCCGACGGACGACACCGAGACATGGGCGCCGAGAGAGAACGCGTCGGCGCGGCTGAGGGTGTCGCGCAGGATCGACTCCTCAGCGGCGCGGGCGTACAGCGGTGCGACGACGGCGGAGGCGCTGGCGACGGCGGCGAGCACGAACACGATGACAGCGGTGTTCCGGCGGAACCACAGGGCTCGCACTGCGAGCCGCAGCCCGTCGGTCCGCGCCTTTCCCCCACCCCGACCCTTGGCGCGTCGCGCGCTCATCGCGACTCCCGGAGGCGATCCGAGGTCGCCGACGCCGCCAGGGCCCGTCCAACGACGACGGACACTGCCGCGAGCAGCGCGAGACAACCGGCAACCGTGAGCAGCAGCGCAGTCCACGCAGGACGCACGTCGAGGGGGACGGTCGACTCCGCGGTGGCGAACAGCGGGACGTGGGGCAGCGCGGCCTGCGCGGCGACCAGACCGAGCGCACTCCCGGCCAGGACACCGAGGACCGCGACGACGAGATGCTCGCGGACTGCGGCCTTGCGGATGATGGCCGCGGGAACGCCGACGATGCGCAACGCCGCCAGGTCCCGGGCACGGGCCGCACCGGAGGTCGCGACTCCGACGACGAGAACCGCGGCAGCGAGGACGACGGCGATGACTCCCGCGAGCAGCGCGAGGCGCAGTGCCAGGGTCGGACCCTCCGCCGCAAGGGCTCGGCGGTGAGCCGCGGTGCCGTCCGCGCCGAGGACAGCGATGCCGTCGTCGGCCAGCCCATTGCGTACTCGTCGGACCAGGGCGGAGTCGTCGCCGTCGACCCACACGGCGTACGTCGTCTGCGGCCCGGTCGGCACGGTCCGGTCCGCTGTGGTTGCCAGATCGACCACGACTGTGCGTCCGGTGGTGCCGGGAACGCGTGACACCCGGCCCTGCGCGGCGTAGAGGTGGTCGCTGCCGGAGGTGTCCGGTGCCACGACCAGGTCGTCGCGGTTGGCGGTGGGGTCGCTGCGGAACGCCCGGGGGAGGTCGCCGCTGCCTAGTGCCGGCGTCACAGCCGGGATCGTGCCGCGCTGGACGATGACGGACTGGAAGGACTCGCGATCGCGGATGGTCAGCGGCGGTCCGGGGTCGATCGTTGCGCCGGTCGGGACCGAGAAGGACGGTGCCACCTGCCAGGCCCCCGGTGTCGCGGGGCCGATGTCGACAGCGGTCGCGCCAGGTCCGGCACGGACCTCGTCGATCTGCAGCGAGAGGTCGACCGGGTACGAGTCGCCGAACGTGCGCTCCAGGAGGACCGCGGTGAGGGTGCAGCCCTGCGGACAGGTCGTGTCGGCCGAGTACGTCCGTCCGCCGGTGCGCAGCCGGCCGAGCTCGACGTACTGCTCATCGCCCCGCGCCCGCGTCACCAGCAGCGACAGGTTCAGCGGCTTGAGGTTGCCCTGGAAGCCCGGCGGTCGTTGCAGCTTGGTCAAGGAGAACTGCGCGGCGACCTCGAGCCGCAGCCGGGACGCGGCTGGGAGGGCGACGGCGTCGACGGTGGCCGGTGTCAGCGCCGCGACCTGCCGGCGGTTGGGCCGCGCACTCGCCGGCTGCCAGTGGGCAATCCGGGCGAAGGCCTCGGCGTTGACCGCAAGCGTCATCGGGCCGACGGGAGCCGCCGACCTCGTGGTGATGACCGGCGTGGAGAAGCGACCCCTCGGATCCAGGCGCGACGTGCTGCTCTGGAGCTGGTCCGGCGTGCGCGCGTCGACGGTGAGCACGGTAGTGGCGCCGGCGTCGACCTCGGCGCGAACGACGCGGTTGCGCTCGGACACCGCCCAGGCGTCGACGGCGAAGACCAGCAGGGCGACGGCGACGGTGATGATGGCGATGAGCCGGCGCAGCGCCGGCCGGCGAGCGAGCTGGGCCCCGGCCAAGGCGGCAGGCAGGTTGCCGCCGCGCAGGAGCCGGCCGACCGCCGGCCCGGCGGTGGGGACGACGGCCTGCGCGAGGAGCAGACCGCCGGCGACGGCCAGCAGCCCGGGTGCGAGCAGGGCGACCGGTCCGCTGTCACCGGCGAGCAGGGTGACCACACCCGCGGCCGCAGCGGTGGCCACGGCTCCTTCCACGAGCCCGACGGTCAGCGCGGTGGCACGCGGTGGCACCCGGCGCAGCAGCGCGGTGACGGGCTGGCGCAGGGTGGGGAGCGCGGCCACAACGATCGCCAGGAGGCCGACGACTGCGGCGGCTGCGACCGCGGCACCGACCGGCCAGCGTGCTTCGAGGGCGACCCCAGGTGCGAGCCACAGCCGTACCGCCAGACCTGCGATCAGCCAGCCGAGGCCGGCACCGAGCGCGCTGCCGACCACGACGAGCGGACCGAGCTCGCGCAGCAGCAGCGCACCAGCACCACCGGCGCCCTGGCCGCGGAGGCGGGCCAGCGCGATCTCGGGACGTCGCTGCTCGGCCGCGGCTGCGCAGACGAAGGCCAGGACGACGACGCCCAGGACGGCGAGCTGCACGGTGAGGATGGGCACGACGGTGCGCGCCTGGTCGCGTTGGGCGGCGGAGGCGGCGAGCAAGTCGTCGATGGTGCTGGTGGCGCCGGCCTGCACGGTGCCGAGCCGACGGTCGAGGCGCGCGGTGGCTGCGGAGACCCGCTCGATCGAGGCCAGGTCGATGCGCGCCGGGTCCAGCGCGACGTCGAGGTGGGTGCGCAGCTGGGACCACGTGCCGGCTGCCAACGTCGACCACGGCGTGAGCAGGTCGTCGATCGGTTGCGGCGCAGCGGTGGCGTCGTCGGGCCGGCCCACTGGTTGCGACAGCGGGCTGAACCGGCTGCGGCCGGCCCAGAACGGGTCGGTGACCTCCGGCTGGGCGTAGATCCCGACGACGGTGCCGACCGGAGACTTCGGCGTGGCGCCGGCGCTGCCCGCTGCCGCGCTTCCCCCTGCTGCGGTGCTCGCTGTGCCGCTGCTCGCGCCCTCGGACGCGAGGTCGACGGATGATCCGACTCCGAGCCCTGTTGCGTCCGCCGCGCGCCGGCTGAGCAGCACCTCGCCGGCTGCGCCGACGCAGGAGCCGTCGACGATCTCCAGGTGGCGGCACAGTCCACGCCGGCTCACCAGTCCGGCGCGAAACGCTCGGCTGTCGGCGCGCAGGAGCACGCGAGCATCGGCCCCTTGCACCCCCGGCCGGAACGCCGAGGGGAGGTTGGTGCCCGCCGTGAGCCGAGCGAGCTGCGCCGGTGCGGGTGGTCGCTCGGGACCGCCGCTGCTGGCAAGCACCAGGATCCCTCGGTCCGCCGGCGCCGCGTCTTCGACCACGGTGCACAGGACGGACTGCTCGACTGCCCGGGTGTAGAGCGGTCCGAGCGAGGCTGCGGCGGAGACGACGGCGGCCAGCACGATGACGAGCAGGGCCTGGCGCGGGCGGTGGCGCAGGGCGGCGACCGTGACCGACCCTCCCGCCATCTCTGTGCCCTCCGTGACCGTCGCGCGGCAGATGGCGCCATCGCCGGCAGCGGCGAACGTAACGCGACCGTTAGCCAGAATGCCCTATCTGCCGGGTCGCGTGACGGCCAGGCTCGACCCGAAGGGGTCAGGCCGTCGATCGCCCGTGCAGGACCAGCGCCCAGGCCAGGCACGCGAACGCCCCTGTGCAGGTCACGACCCGGACGAGGTTGGAGGCTGCCCAGCGCGCCTCGTTGAAGTCGGCGCGTACGCCAGCAAGGTCCGCGATGCTGTCGGGCTCACCGGCCGCCTTGATGGCGTCGTTGAGCGGCACGTTGACAGCGATCGTGGCTACCACAGCAACCAGGTAGAGAACCAGCGCCACGACGACCCACCGCAGGGACGGCTTGCCGAGATTCGTCACGACCGCAGCGATGGTGAACGCCAACGCGCCACCGAACG